>NC_010524.1:3874701-4219602 GCF_000019785.1 Leptothrix cholodnii SP-6 | reverse complement strand
TGCCTCACCGCTCGCGCCGCCCCATGCCATGAATCACGACCGCCCCCCCGCCGTCCACGCCGACGACCTGCTGCCCTTCAGCCCCGCCGCCGAGCGCAACCAGGGCCCCATCCTCGAGGTGCTGACGCACCTGCTGCCGGCCCGTGCCGCGGTGCTCGAGATCGCCAGCGGCACCGGCCAGCACGCTGCGCACTTTGCCGCCGCGCGACCGCACTGGCATTGGCAGCCCACCGACGCCGATGCGCAAAGCCTGCCGGCGATCGAGGCCCGCTGCGCTGCGCTGCACAACGTGCGCAGTCCGCTGCAGCTCGACGTGCTGGCCGCGGTCTGGCCGCAGGGGCCGGGCACCTTCGACGCCTTCAAGTTCGACGCGCTGTTCTGCGCCAACATGCTGCACATCTCGCCGTGGGCGACCTGCGCGGCGCTGATGTGCGGCGCCGCGCGGCACCTGCGCCCGGGTGGCGTGCTGGTGCTCTACGGGCCGTTCGTGGTCGACGGCGTCAGCACCGCACCGGGCAATCGGGCCTTCGATGCCGATCTGCGCGCACGCGATCCGCAATGGGGCCTGCGCCGGCTGGCCGACGTGATGGGCGAGGCGCAGGCCTGCGGCCTGCACTTCGAGCAGCGCTTCGAGATGCCGGCCAACAACCTGATGGTGGCGCTGCGGCTTCAGGGCGTGGCGGGCTGAGTGTCGACGTCAAGGATCCCATGAACGAACGAATCACCCAGCTCCTGGCGCAGATGGCCGCGCTCGAAGACGAACTGCGCAGCGCCGTGCACGATCAGGAAAGCCGCATGTTCTTCCGCATCGACGGCAAGCGGGTCGAGTTCGAGCGCTCGGTGAGAGAGGCCCATCTCAAGCTCAAGAAGAACGTCTTTCGCTGGCTGGTGACGAACCGGCCGCAGAACCTGATCACCGGCCCGGTCATCTACGGCATGGCGGTGCCGCTGATGCTGGTCGATCTGTGCGTGACCCTCTACCAGTGGCTCTGCTTCCCGATCTACGGCATCGGCCGGGTCAAGCGCGGCGACTACATGGTCTACGACCGCCAGCACCTCGGCTATCTCAATGCCTTCGAGCGTTTCCACTGCACCTATTGCGAATACGCCAACGGCCTGATGGCCTACATGACCGAGATCGTGGCACGCACCGAGCAGTACTTCTGCCCGATCAAGCATGCCCGCAAGATCCTCGGCACGCACGCGCGCTACAACCGCTTTCTGGACTACGGCGACGCGGCCGACTACGAGGCCCGGCTCGAGGCGTTCCGGGTCGCGCTGGGCAAGGACAGGTAGTCCCTTCCAGGCCGGCGGATCAAGGGCCCTGCAGCAGGGTGACGCCGAAGTGCAGGGCCAGCCCGACCAGCCCGCCCACCAGCGTGCCGTTGATGCGGATGAACTGCAGGTCGCGCCCGACCGCCAGTTCCATCCGCTGCGTCATCTCCTCTTTCGACCAGGCATCGATCTGCGCCTGGATGAAGGCGGCCACCTTGCCGCGGTTGTCGGCCACGAGCGGGATCACCGCCGCCACCAGCGCGTCGTTGATGCGGGCGCGACGGTCGCTGTCGCCGGCCAGGCTCTCGCCCCATTCGCGCGCCACGCGTGATGCCTGCCGGCCGATGGCCGGGTTCTGATGCGAGAGGTCGGCGTCGAGCCCGTTCCTGAGTTCGTCCCACAAGCCGTCGAAGGCCGATTGCAGGCGCGGGCTGTCGAGCGTGGCGGATTGGAAGTCCTTCAGGCGCCGGCTCACCTCGGGATCGTTGCCGAGCCGGGTCAGCCATTCGGCGACGAAGGCGTCGTAGCGCAGGCGCAGCGGGTGCTGCGGATCGTTCGCGGCGGCTTCGGCCAGGTTCTTGAGCCCGCTGCGGATGCGGCTGGCGGCGCTGCCCTTGAACAGCGCGAGAAAGCGGTTGTCGAGCACCGAATCGAGCGCGACACCGAGCGTGGCCTCGGCGCCTTCGCTGTCGAGCCAGTCCTGCGTGCTGCGCAGGGCCCAGTCGAACAGCTCGTGGTGGCGCTTCTCGGCCACCAGCTCGCCGCCGAAGCGGGCCACCGGTGCGGCCAGGTCGCAGGCGGCCAGGCGCTCGGTCAGGCTGCGGCGCAGCAGGGCGCGGATGGGCCGGTCGTCCACCGAGGCCAGGATCTGCCGCGCCGCGGTGCTCAGCCAGCGGCCGATCCGCTCGGCGTTGGGCGGCTGTGCCAGCCAGCGCGCCAGCCAGGCCGCCGGATCGTGGCTGCGGATGCGGGCCACGATGGCATCGACCGTCACGAAATGCGATTCGACGAACTCGCCCAGCGTGCGCGCGATCTCGTCCTTGCGGGTCGGGATGATGGCGGTGTGCCAGACCGGGATGCCCAGCGGATGGCGGAACAGCGCCACCACCGCGAACCAGTCGGCCACGGCGCCGATCATCGCGGCCTCGGCAAACGCGGCCAGGTAACCCCAGGCGGGATGTTCGCCCGCATGGGCCCGGGCCAGCACGAACACCCCGACCATCAGCACGAGCAGGCCGGTGGCGACCCGGCGCATGGCCTGCAATCGCGCGCGCTGTCGGTCTTCTCGGTCTTCTCGGTTCATCCGCCTCCTCCTGGCAGGGCGGCCCTCAGCGGCCGTTCAGGTGCCCAGTGTGACCCGCGCCGGCCGTGCAACTTCAGGCGCCGGCCTTCCTCTCACCGCAGCGGACGACGCCTGAACCCGGGTCGCGGCCACACGGGGGGCAGGGTGTTGAGTCGGGTTGCCGGAACTGAAGCGCGGTTTCAGGCTCAAATCGGCGTCGTTCAACAGGCTTTTGCCTTGATTTATCCATAAAACCGATTCATAAACGATTCAACCGAACTTGATTCGATGTCGATGCCCGATCCAACCTCCGCCGACGAAACCCGGCCGTGTTACCGCAGCGGCGCGGTGGCCCGCATGATCCGCATGCCGGTGGCGACGCTGCGCATCTGGGAGCGCCGCTACCAGGTGGCCGCGCCGGCCACCAGCCCGACCGGCCACCGCCTGTATTCGGCCGCCGACGTGCAGCGGCTGGCGCTGGTCAAGCAGCTGACCGAGCTGGGCCATTCGATCGGCTCGATCGCCGGGCTCGATGCCGAGGGCCTGCGGCAGGTGGCCGCGACCCACGCCACCACGCTTGCCGGCGCGCGCACGCTGCCGGCGGCCGCCCCGGTGCTGCCGTGGCGGGTGGTGGTGGCGGGGGGCGCGCTGCTGCGCCGGCTGCAGCGGCCCACGCTGCAGCGCCGGCTCGGCCGCCCGCTCGACATCGTCGCCGGCGTCGCTCACCTCGATGACCTGGCCGAGCTGGATCTGCCGCCGGCCGGCCCGCGTGTCGATGTCCTGCTGGTGCACGCCAGCGGCCTGCACGAAGGCGACCTGGCCGACCTGCAGGCGGCGGCTCGGGCGATCGGCGCCGCGCGCCTGGCGGTGTTCTACGGCTTCGCGTCCGCGGCCATCGGCGATGCGTTTGCCGCCGCCGGCGTGGCGCTGCTGCGCGAGCCGCGTGACGATGCCGCGCTCGGCGCCTGGCTGGGCGGCCTGTGCGGCGAGGCGGCCCAGACGCCGGCCGCGCCCGCCGAGCCGATCGACTGCGCCGCGCCGGTCACCGACCCCCGGCTGGTGGCGCTCGGCCCGGTGCCCGAGCGCCGCTACAGCGACGCCGAACTGGCCGACTTTGCCGGCCTGTCGTCGACCATCGCCTGCGAATGCCCGCGCCACCTGGCCGAGCTGCTGATGCAGCTGTCGCACTTCGAGGCCTACAGCGCGCAGTGCCGCGACCGCAGCCCGGCCGACGCCGTGCTGCACGCCTATCTGGGCCAGGTGGCGGGGGCTGCACGCTCGCTGTTCGAGTCAGCGCTGGAGCGGGTGGCGGTGATCGAGGGGCTGGTGCCGCCGTCGGCCTGATCAGCGGTTCAGGTCGATGCGCCCGCCCAGCCACGGGCGGTCGTGTTCGGCGAGGTGTGCCTCGCCGTGTTCGAGCATGAAATAGCGCAGCGCCTCGGCGGCCGGCGACAGCAGCCGGGACTGCATGTGCACGATGTTCCAGGTGCGCACGATCGGCGCGTTCTCGACGTGCACCAGCTCGAGCAGGCCGCAGCGCAGCTCCAGCCCGATGGTGTGCAGCGACAGGAAGCTCAAGCCCATGCCGGCCATCACGGCCTGCTTGATGGTCTCGTTGCTGGGCATCTCCATCGCGATGCGCAGCTCGACGCGGTGCTCCTGGAAGAAGCGGTCCATCAGCGCGCGGGTGCCCGAGGCCGGCTCGCGCGCGATCAGCGGATAGCTCGCCAGCTCCGACAGCGTGGTGCGGCCCTGGGCCAGCACCGGGTGGCCGGGCGGCGCGATGAACACGTGCGGGTGCGCCGCGAACGGCTCGGCGCGGGTGGCCATCTCGCGCGGTGGGCGGCCCATGATCGCCAGGTCCACCTCGCCCTGCTGCAGCAGCGCCACCAGCTGCTCGCGGTTGGCGCCGACCTGCAGCTTGAGCTCGATGCCCGGATGCTCGATGCGGAATCGCGCCAGCAACTGCGGCACGAAGTACTTGGCCGTGCCCACCATGCCCACGCTCAGCACGCCCGACTCGACCTTGCGAAAGCGCGCCATCGCGTCGTCGGCCTCCTTGAGCGTCGACAACAGCCGCTTGGCATAGACCAGGAAATATTCGCCCGCGGTGGTGAGCGACACCTTGCGGCCCTCGCGGTCGAACAGCGGCAGCTCGATGGCCGATTCGAGCTCCTTGACCTGCATCGTCACGGCCGGCGGCGTGAGGTGCAGCGCCTCGGCGGCACGCACGAAGCTGAGGTGGCGAGCCACCTCGGTGAAAACCCGCAGCTGACGGAAGGTGACGGTTTTCATTCAGCGTTCCTGAATCACAACCCAAAGATTGGTGAATTTACCTTAGTGAACGCCGCGCCTAAATTGAGGTCAAGGCGGCCCGTCGGCCGCTTGCGCACCCCCTGAAAAACGAGGCAGACCGTCATGCAGCACCGCATCGCCCCCAGCATTCTTTCGGCCGACTTTGCCCGCCTGGGCGAGGAAGTTCGCAACGTGCTGGCCGCGGGTGCCGACTGGATCCATTTCGACGTGATGGACAACCATTACGTGCCCAACCTGACCTTCGGGCCGATGGTCTGCCAGGCGCTCAAGAAACACAGCGTCAAGCCCGACGGCCGGGCCTGCCCGATCGACGTGCACCTGATGGTGCAGCCGGTCGACGAGCTGGCACTGGCGTTCGCCAAGGCCGGTGCCGACCTCATCAGCTTCCACCCCGAAGCCAGCGCGCACGTCGACCGCACGCTGCAGCTGATCAAGGGCGCCGGCTGCCAGGCCGGCCTGGCCTTCAACCCGGCCAGCAGCCTCGACGTGCTCGAGTACGTGATCGACCGCGTCGACCTGATCCTGATCATGAGCGTCAACCCCGGCTTCGGCGGCCAGAGCTTCATCGACAGCGCGCTGCGCAAGATCGAACGCGCCCGCCGGCTGATCGAGGCCACCGGCCGCGACATTCGCCTGGAGGTCGACGGCGGCGTCAAGGTCGACAACATCCGCCGCATCGCCGACGCCGGCGCCGACACCTTCGTGGCCGGCAGCGCGATCTTCAGCCAGGCCGAATACCGCGGCGTGATCGACGCGATGCGCACCGAGCTGGGCCGCTGAGCCGCATTCACCGATTCACCGAATCCGACAACTCCAGAGAGACCCACCATGCCCTTGTCCAACCGGTCCACGCTGACCCAGTACCTGATCGAAGAACGGCGCCGTTTCCCCGGCGCCAGCGGCGAACTCAATGCGCTGATCCTCGACGTCTCGCTCGCCTGCAAGGCGATCGCCCGCGCGGTGGCGTTCGGCGAACTCGGCGATGCCCTCGGGGACGCGGCGGCGATGCCCACCGGCGGCGCCGTCAACGTGCAGGGCGAGGTGCAGAAGAAGCTCGACGTGCTGAGCAACGAGGTCTTCATCCGTCGCAATGAATGGTCGGGCTCATTGGCTGGCATGGCGTCCGAAGAGATGGAGACGCCGTACCAGATCCCCGGCCAGTACCCGCGTGGCAAGTACCTGCTGGTGTTCGACCCGCTCGACGGCTCGTCGAACATCGACGTCAACGTGTCGGTGGGCAGCATCTTCTCGATCCTGCGTGCACCGCAGGACGTGATCGACAGCGGCCGCGATGTCACCGAGGCCGATTTCCTGCAGCCCGGCGCGGCCCAGGTGGCGGCCGGTTATGCGCTCTACGGTCCGACCACGATGCTGATGCTGACGGTGGGCAACGGCGTGGCCGGCTTCACGCTGAACCCGACGCTGGGCGAGTTCATGCTCACGCATGCGAACGTGACGGTGCCGGCCGACACGCGGGAGTTCGCGATCAACGCCTCCAACGCGCGCTTCTGGGAGCCGCCGGTGAAACGTTATGTCGACGAGTGCCTGGCCGGCGCGACGGGCCCGCGTGGCAAGGACTTCAACATGCGCTGGATCGCCAGCATGGTGGCCGAGGCGCACCGCATCCTTATGCGCGGCGGCGTGTTCATGTACCCGCGCGACACCAAGGACGCCAGCAAGCCCGGGCGCCTGCGCCTGCTCTACGAGGCGAACCCGATCGGCATGCTGATGGAGCAGGCCGGCGGACGTGCCAGCACCGGGCGCCAGCCGATGCTGGGCGTCAAGCCGACGTCGCTGCATCAGCGCATCGGCCTGGTGTTCGGCTCGAAGAACGAGGTCGAGCGCATCGAGCGTTACCACCACGAGCCCGTGACGCGCGAATTCGCGACGCCGCTGTTTGCCGAGCGCAGCCTGTTCAGGGACTGACGCCCCTCGTCCGACGCATACGTCGGCCGATCCCCCGAGGGGATGCCGGCCGGCTTGGGGCGGCCCGGCGCTCGGCCTGCCGCGCTGACCCGACATCAAGACAAGACGGAGATTCAAATGTCAGAACGCCATCCCATCATCGCGATCACCGGCTCATCGGGCGCGGGCACCACCTCGGTGACCCGCACCTTCGACAACATCTTCCGGCGCGAGAAGATCACCGCCGCGGTCATCGAGGGCGACAGCTTTCATCGCTACGACCGCAAGGAGATGAAGGTCCGCCAGGCCGACGCCGAGAAGAACGGCAATCGCAACTTCAGCCATTTCGGCCCCGAGAACAACCTCTTTGCCGAACTCGAGGACCTGTTTCGCAGCTACGGCGAATGCGGCAGCGGCAAGCGCCGCAAGTACCTGCACGACCCGGAAGAAGCCGCGCCCTACAAGCAGGATCCCGGCACCTTCACGCCGTGGGAAGACGTGCCGCAGGGCACCGACCTGCTGTTCTACGAAGGCCTGCACGGCGCGGTGGTCACGCCCGAGGTCGACATCGCCCGCCACCCGGACCTGCTGATTGGCGTGGTGCCGGTGATCAACCTCGAGTGGATCCAGAAGCTCTACCGCGACAAGAAGATGCGCGGCTACAGCACCGAGGCGGTGACCGACACCATCCTGCGCCGCATGCCCGATTACGTGAACTACATCTGCCCGCAGTTCGCGCACACGCATGTCAATTTCCAGCGCGTGCCGATGGTCGATACCAGCAACCCGTTCATTGCGCGCGACATCCCGTCGCCAGACGAAAGCATGGTGGTGATCCGCTTCGCGAACCCGAAGGGCATCGACTTCCAGTACCTGCTCAACATGATCAACGGCAGCTTCATGTCGCGCGCCAACACGGTGGTGGTGCCGGGCGGAAAGATGGAGCTGGCGATGCAGTTGATCTTCACGCCGTTCATCTGGCGAATGATGGAGAGGCGCAAGCGTTCTCTCGGCGCGCTTTGAATCAATCCGAGAAAACCAGGAATCACCCGATGAACACGACTCTTCCTCTGGCCACCGAGATGGCCAACTCATTGCGCGCACTGGCGATGGACGCGGTGCAGAAGGCCAACTCCGGCCACCCCGGCGCGCCGATGGGCATGGCCGAGATGGCGGTGGCGCTGTGGGGCCGCCATCTGCGCATCAACCCGGCCGATCCGCATTGGCCCGACCGCGACCGTTTCGTGCTGAGCAATGGCCACGCCTCGATGCTGCTGTACGCGCTGCTGCACCTGAGCGGCCACGACCTGTCGATCGATGACCTGAAGGCCTTTCGTCAATTGCGCAGCCGCACGCCGGGCCACCCGGAAGTCGGCTTGACGCCGGGTGTCGAAACCACCACCGGCCCGCTCGGCCAGGGCCTGACGAATGCGGTCGGTTTTGCCTTGGCCGAGAAGCTGCTGGCGCGCGAATTCAATCGCCCGGGCCATGACATCGTCGATCACCGGACCTATGTGTTTCTCGGTGACGGCTGCCTGATGGAAGGCATCAGCCAGGAGGCGATCTCGCTGGCCGGCGTGTGGGGTCTGAACAAGCTGGTGGCGCTGTACGACGACAACGGCATCTCGATCGACGGCCCGGTGCAGGGCTGGTTTGCCGACGACACCGCCTTGCGTTTCAAGGCCTGCGGCTGGAACGTGATCGGCACGCTCGATGGCCACGATGTCGACGCCGTCGACCAGGCGATCGCGCAGGCGCAGCACAGCAGCGAGCGGCCGACGCTGATCATCTGCCGCACCCGCCTCGGTCACGGTTCACCGAATCGCGCCAACACCGCCCGCGCGCACGGCGAGCCGCTCGGCGCCGCCGAGATCGCCGCCACCCGTGCGGCGATCGGCTGGCCGCATGCGCCGTTCGAGGTGCCCGAATCGCTGCGAGCGGCCTGGGATGCACGTGAGCGCGGTGCTGCCCTGCAGCAGCAATGGGCCGAGCGCCTGACGGCTTATCGCGCCGCACACCCGGCGCTGGCGGCGGAGTTCGAGCGCCGTGTGCGCGGTGATCTGCCGGCCGATTTCGAGGAGACGCTGCTCAACGCGATGCTGCAGTTCGGCCAGTCGCGCGACAGCGTGGCCAGCCGCAAGGCCTCGCAGCAGGTGCTCGCCGCGCTTGCGCCGCGTGTGCCCGAACTGCTCGGCGGATCGGCCGACCTGACGGGCTCGAACCTGACCGATTTCCCCGGCTGCGGCGCGGTGCGCGGCGGCGAGTTCGGCGGCCGCCACGTGCATTACGGCGTGCGCGAGTTCGGCATGGCCGCGATCATGAACGGCATCGCGCTGCACGGCGGCTTCATCCCGTACGGCGGCACCTTCCTGACCTTCAGCGACTACAGCCGCAACGCCGTCCGCATGGCCGCGCTGATGAAGCTGCGCGTGGTGCACGTGTTCACGCACGACTCGGTCGGCCTGGGTGAAGACGGCCCGACGCACCAGCCCGTCGAACACGCGGCGAGCCTGCGGCTGATCCCGGGGCTCGACGTCTGGCGCCCGTGCGACGCGGCCGAAACCGCGGTCGCCTGGACCCACGCGCTGCAGCAGGCGCAGCGGCCGAGCGCGCTGCTGCTGTCGCGCCAGAACCTGCCGGCGCAGCTGCGCGAGCCCGAGCAGCTGGTGGCGATCCGGCGCGGTGCTTATGTGCTGAGCGACCGGCCGCAGCCGCAGGCGGTGCTGCTGGCCACCGGCTCCGAGGTCGGCCTGGCGATGGCGGCGCAGCAGTTGCTCGATGGCCGTGGCATCAGCGTGCGAGTGGTGTCGTTGCCGTGCACGACGCTGTTCGACCGGCAGGACCGCGCCTGGCGCGATGCGGTGCTGGGCCGCGGCCTGCCGCGGATCGGTGTCGAGGCGGGGGTGTCGCGCTGGTGG
Organism: Leptothrix cholodnii SP-6; assembly: GCF_000019785.1. Lineage (NCBI taxonomy): Bacteria > Pseudomonadati > Pseudomonadota > Betaproteobacteria > Burkholderiales > Sphaerotilaceae > Leptothrix > Leptothrix cholodnii. The sequence goes on along the minus strand of NC_010524.1, from coordinate 4,209,906 downwards.
GGCCAGTACGGCTGTTGCGCCGCCTTGGGCATCGACCGCTTCGGCGAGTCCGGCCCGGGGCCGGCGGTGTTCGAGCACTTCGGCTTGACGGCCGCGGCGCTGGCCAGCCTGGTCGAACGCGAGATCGATGCCGCGCGAGCGCCGCTCGCCGCCAGCCTCTGACATCCCGCCGATCCACCGTGTCCATCGGATGAAAGCACCACCATGTCCTGCCTCGCCATCAGCTTCGACCTCGACGGCACCCTGGTCGAAACCGCCGACGAGATCGCGCGGGCCGTCAACCTGACGCTGGTCGATTTCGACCTCGCGCCCCGCCCGCCGGCCGAGATCGAACAGCTGATCGGCGACGGCCTGCGCGCGCTGATGATCAAGCTGCTGGCGCGCATCCTGATGGAACAGCCGGCGCGCGTCGAGTGGCTCGATACCGACGCGCTGCTGGCGCGGCTCGACGCGCATTACGCCGCGGTGGTCGGCAGCACCGCGCGCGCCTATCCCGGCGTGCGCGAGGCGCTGCAGCAACTGCGTGACGCCGGCCTGCCGCTGGCCTGCGTCACCAACAAGGAAGGCCGCCACGCGCAGCGCGTGCTCGATGCGGCCGGCCTGTCCGACCTGATCGACGTGCTGGTGGCCGGCGACACGCTGGCGCACAAGAAGCCGCACCGCTCGGTGCTGATCACGACCGCGCAGCTGTTGAAGGTCAAGCCCGGCGCGCTGGCGCATGTGGGCGATTCGCGCACCGACATCGAGGCCGCCCGCAATGCCGGCGTCGCGGCGTGGGCCGTGCCCTACGGCTACAACGGCGGCGAGCCGGTGGCGCTGGCGCAGCCGCAGCGGCTGTTCGCGCAGATCGCCGACGTCGCCCGCCATGTGCTCGGCGGCTGCGAGCCTGCGCACCAGCCGGCCGGCGCGCTGCACTGAATCCCGAACGCATTCATTCCCTCAATTCCGGAGCGATCCATGGCCCTGATTTCATTGCGTCAACTGCTCGACCACGCCGCCGAACACGACTACGGCGTGCCCGCCTTCAACGTCAACAACATGGAGCAGGTCCAGTCGATCATGGAGGCGGCCCAGGCCACCATGAGCCCGGTGATCCTGCAGGCCTCGGCGGGGGCGCGCAAATACGCCGGCGAGGCCTATCTGCGCCACCTGGTGCTGGCCGCGATCGAGAGCCACCCGGACATCCCGGTGGTGCTGCACCAGGACCACGGCGCCTCGGCGGCGGTGTGTGTGCAGGCGATCCGCTCGGGTTTCTCGAGCGTGATGATGGACGGTTCGCTGATGGAGGACGCCAAGACACCTGCGAGCTACGACTACAACGTGCGCGTCACGGCCGATGTCTGCCGCATCGCGCATGCGGTGGGCGTGTCGGTCGAGGGTGAGCTCGGCTGCCTGGGTTCGCTGGAAACCGGCGATGCCGGCGAGGAGGACGGCGTCGGCGCGGTGGGCCAGCTCAGCCATGACCAGATGCTGACCGACCCGGCCGAGGCGCGCGATTTTGTCGCCCGCACCGGTGTCGACGCGCTGGCGATCGCGATCGGCACCAGCCACGGCGCCTACAAGTTCACCCGCGAGCCGACCGGCGACATCCTCGCCATCGACCGCATCGCCCGGATCCACGCCGCGGTGCCCGATACCCACCTCGTGATGCACGGATCCAGCAGCGTGCCGCAGGAGTGGCTGGCGATCATTCGGCAATACGGCGGCGACATCAAGCAGACCTACGGCGTGCCGGTCGACGAGATCGTGCGCGGCATCAGGAGCGGCGTGCGCAAGGTCAACATCGACACCGACATCCGCCTGGCGATGACCGGTGCGATGCGCCAGGTGTTCGCCACCCAGCCCGGCGAGTTCGACCCGCGCAAGGCGCTGGCGGCGGCCACCCAGGCGGCGCGCGGCATCTGCGAGGCGCGCTTCAAGGCCTTCGGCTGCGAGGGGCGGGCGGCGGGCATCAAGCCGGTGTCGCTCGACCGCATGGTGGTGCGTTATCGCTGAGGGTCGCGCGATGCTGCGGGCGCTGATCTGGGATGTCGACGGCACCATCGCCGAGACCGAAGCCGACGGCCACCGGGTGGCGTTCAACCAGGCCTTCGAGGCCTTCGGGCTGCCGTGGCGCTGGGACGTGGCGCATTACGGCAGCCTGCTGCGCGTGACGGGCGGGCGCGAGCGCCTGCTGCACGATTTCGCCGGCCGCGCCGATGCGCCACCACCCGGTGCCGAGCGCGAGCAGCTGGCGCGGGCGCTGCATCTGCGCAAGAACGGGTTCTATGCCGAGCGGGTGGCGGCCGGCCTGATCGTGGCCCGGCCGGGCGTGCTGCGGCTGATGCGGCAGGCGCACGAGTCGGGTCTGCAGCAGGCCATCGCCACCACCACCAGCCGCAGCAACGTCGACGCGCTGATGCGCCGACTGCTCGGCGCGCAGTGGCGCGACGGCTTTGCGGCGGTGCTGTGCGGCGAGGACGTCGCGCAGAAGAAGCCGCATCCGGAGGTCTACCTGAAGGCGCTGACGGCCTTGCGGTGTGACGCCTCTGCCGCGCTGGCGCTGGAGGACAGCGACGTCGGCGTGCGCGCCGCCGCCGATGCGGGCGTGGCCGCGCTGCAATGCCCGAGCGTCTATTTCGATGCGTCGGCGCACACGCCGGCCTGGCGGGTCTGTGCCGATCTGGATCAGGCGCCGGCCCCGTCGGCGGGTGTGGTCGATCCGCAATGGCTGCGCTCGCAGTGGTCGGATCGGCAGCCGGCGCTTGCCCGATGACGTGATGCGCGGCACAGTGGTCTCCTGTGAAGACGGGAGACCCCACGATGATCCGATTTGCCTCGAGCCTGCGCCGGCTGCGCAACGGCGCGCTGTGGCTGGCTGCTGCGGCGGCCGTGGGCGCAGCAGCCCCCGCGTGGTCGGCCGGACACGGGATATTCGAAGGCGCCGACCTGGCGCTGGGCGAGCGACTGATCCGCGAGAACCAGTGCGACGCCTGCCACATCCGCCGCGTGGGCGGCAACGGCCACGGCATCTACAACCCCAAGGGCCGCATCTCGACGCCCGGTGCGCTGCGCGGCATGGTCGAGTACTGCAGCACCGAGCTCAACCTGCAGCTGTTCCCCGAGGAAGTGACCGCCGTCGGCGCGGTGCTGCAGCGCGATCACTACCGCTTCAAGTGACGCCGGGCCGGCAGGGGCATCCATTCGTCCATGCGAATAGAATCGCGATCAGATCAATCTGACTGCGAGCTTTCACATGGACACGAATACCGAGGCCGATACCGTCTTTGATTCGGTGGCCGAGCTGTTTTCCCTGCTGTCGACGCCGATCCGGCTGAAGATCATCAGCGCGCTGTGCCACGGCGAAAAGAACGTGTCGCAGCTGCTCGACGAGATCGACACCACGCAGCCCAACATGTCGCAGCACCTGTCGACGCTCTACCGCGCCGGCGTGCTCGGCAAGCGGCGCGACAGCACCCAGATCTACTACCGCCTGCAGAGCGAGCGCGTCGCCACGCTGTGCCGCGCGGTCTGCACGCAGGTGGCGATCGAACTCGACGAGCAGGCCGAGCTGTCGGTGGCCGACCGCCTGCTGCCGAAGGCGGCGCGCTGAGCGTGCGGCCCGGTCGCCGCGGGGTTCATTTCAGGCGTGCTCCGGTCGAATCCCACACCTCGACCGTGACCGGGATGCCGGCGCGGATGCTCTCGGTGACGGTGCAGAAGGCCTCGAACTGATCGAGCACGCGATCGAGCCGCTCGAGTGACGCTGCCGGCACCCCCAGCGTCAGCCGGGCCTGGATCTGCGTCACGCGCAGCCGGTTCTCGGCATTGCGGCCTGTCTGGGCCTGCACCTCGCAGGTGATCGGCTCGGGCGCCTGCTTGTACTTGCGCAGCGCGAACAGCAGCGACGCCGACAGGCAGTTGCCGACCGCCGCGGCCAGCAGCTGCAGCGGCGACGGCCCCTCGCCCTGGCCCAGCGGCGGCGGTTCGTCGAGCTGCAACGGCGGCAGATCGGCGCCGAAATCGGCGTCGAAGTGGTAGTCGTGGCGCTGGGTCAGGCGGACGGTGGCGGGGGCGTCGGACAAGGGTTTCTCCTGCCGCCCGGGGCGGCTCGTGCGGGGTGTGAAAAACGCGCTCAGCGGACCTTGCCGAGCAGGGTCTGGACGTCGTCGAGCATGGTGTCGAGTTCGGTGGCTTTTTCGCCCTCGATGCCGAAACGCTGCTGCATCTCCTGCTGCATGAAACACACCGTCATGCGCACGTAGGCGCTGTCGAGCGCCTTGCGCACGGCGGCCATCTGGCTGGCGATGTCCATGCAGGACTCACCGGTCTCGACCATGCGCTGGATGCCGCGCAACTGCCCTTCGGCGCGCTTGAGTCGGTTGAGCAGATCGGTGCGCGCGGTTTCGTCCTGAAGCTGGGCCATGGTGAAGCACTCCGCCGGTAGCGGCTGTTTGGGTGATGCACGCATTGTCCCTGCTCCGTGTTCCATCGAGCGTGATGCGGGAACCCGTGCCGTCAGCGGGCGCAGGCCGAGGCCTGGTCCGGCACCCCCGCCTTGCGCAGCATCCAGCCCAGCGGGCAGACGTTGGTGAAACCGAACTGCAGCAGGTTGGCGCCCACGAAGGCGGTGAAGGCCAGTGCCCACTTGCTGACGAACAGCGGGCTGCCTTCGACGCCCAGCGCCAGCGAGATCAGGATGAAGCTGCCCGCAAAGATGCGGATCAGGCGGTCGACGGTCATGGTGAGACTCCTTGGGTTGATTCAGCGGGACGGGATGGCGGGGGTGTCGCCCGCCTCGAAGCGGCGGCGATAGAGCGCGTAATAGAGCACCGGGATCACCACCAGCGTGAGCAGCGTGGAGACCAGGATGCCGAAGATCAGCGAGATCGCCAGGCCGTTGAAGATCGGGTCGTCGAGGATGAAGAAGGCCCCGATCGTGGCGGCCAGGCCGGTCAGCACGATGGGCTGGGCGCGCACCGCCGCCGAGTTCATCACCGCCGTCTTGAAGGCCATGCCTTGCGCCACCTGCAGCTCGATGAAGTCGACCAGCAGGATCGAGTTGCGCACGATGATGCCGGCCAGCGCGATCATCCCGATCATCGAGGTGGCGGTGAACTGCGAGCCCAGCAGCGCGTGGCCGGGCATCACGCCGATCATCGTCAGCGGGATCGGCGCCATGATGATCAGCGGCGTCAGGTAGCTGCGGAACTGCGCCACCACCAGCAGGTAGATCAGGATCAGGCCGACGCCGTAGGCCGCGCCCATGTCGCGGAAGGTCTCGTAGGTGATCTGCCACTCGCCGTCCCATTTGATGGCGTACTGGCGGTAGGGGTCGCTGGGCTGGTGGATCCAGTATTCGCCCAGTTCGCCGGTGCCCGGCAGCGCGGCCTCGGCCAGCTTGGGGCGGATCGCGAACAGGCCGTACAGCGGCGAGTCGAGCTGGCCCGCCATGTCGCCGAACACGTAGCTCACGCCGTGCAGATCCTTGGTGAACAGCGGCTTGTCGATCACGCCCTTTTCGACCCGCACCAGCTCGGACAGCGGCACGAGTTGCCCATTGCCTGCGCGCATCGGCAACTGCAGCAGTGCGTCGAGGCCGACCTGCGATTCACGCGGCAGCTGCAGCCGCACCGGCACCGGGTACTTGCTCTGGCCGTCGTGCAGCCAGGCCGCGTCGACACCCGACAGCGCGCCGTGCACCGTCTGCGCCACGGCGGCGACCGGGATGCCGAGCGACTCAGCGCGCTGGCGCTGCACGCGCAGGAAGGCTCGCGGCGCGTCCTCCTTGAGCGAGCTGTCGATGCCGACGATGTCGGGCGTGGCGCTGAAGGCACCGGCGATGCGAGCGGCGAGCTGCTGGCGGCCGGCTTCGTCGGGGCCGTAGACCTCCGCGACCAGCGGGCTCATCACCGGCGGGCCGGGCGGCACTTCGACCACCTTGATGCGTGCACCGTGCGCGGCGCCGATCTTCTCCAGCGCCGGGCGATGGCGTTGCGCGATCGCGTGGCTCTTTTCGCTGCGTTGGCTCTTGTCGACCAGGCTGACCTGCAGGTCGCCCTGTTCGGCGTCGGCGCGCAGGTAGTACTGGCGCACCAGGCCGTTGAAGGTGATCGGGCTGGCGGTGCCGGCGTAGCCTTGCAGATCACGCACCTCGGGCTGCTTTGCCAGGTAGGCGCCGAGATCCTGCAGCGCAGCGGCGGTGTCTTCGAGCGGCGTGCCGGCGGGCATCTCGACCACCACCTGGAACTCGCTCTTGTTGTCGAACGGCAGCATCTTGAGCACCACCAGCTGGACCACCGCCAGCCCCACGCTCAACAGCAGCGCCGCGACGATGCCGGCCAGCAGCAGCCAGCGCTTGCGCGCGCTGTCGAGAAACGGCGTCAGCACGCGCGTGAACAGCGCCGGCAGCCTGGCGGCGATGCCGGTGGGCGCGGCGTGTGCGTCGGCGTGGCCGGCACCGTGCGGCTTCATCAGCTTGGCCGCCAGCCACGGCGTGACGCTGAACGCGATCGCCAGCGAGATCGCCATGCCCAGGCTCGCGTTGATCGGGATCGGGCCCATGTACGGCCCCATCAGGCCGCTGACGAAGGCCATCGGCAGCAGCGCGGCGATCACCGTCAGCGTGGCCAGGATGGTCGGGCCGCCCACCTCGTCGACCGCGCCGGGGATGATCTCGAGCAACGGCTTGCCCGGGTGCAGTTGCTGATGGCGGTGGATGTTCTCGACCACCACGATGGCGTCGTCGACCAGGATGCCGATCGAGAAGATCAGCGCGAACAGGCTGACGCGGTTGAGCGTGAAACCCCAGGCCCAGCTCGCGAACAGCGTGGCGGTGAGCGTCAGGATCACCGCGGCGCCCACGATCACGGCCTCGCGCCGGCCGAGCGCAAAGCCGACCAGCAGGATCACCGAGCCGGTCGCGAAGGCGAGCTTCTGGATCAGCTTGTTGGCCTTCTCGGCGGCGGTTTCGCCGTAGTCGCGCGTGATGCTCATCTGCACGCCGGCGGGCACCAGCGTGTTGCGCAATTCGTCGAGCCGATCGCGTGCGGCGCGCGCCACGTCGACCGCGTTGGCGCCGGGTTTCTTGGTGACGGTGAGCGTCACCGCCGGGTAGACGCCACCGGGCGCTGCGGCGCTGGCCGCACCCTCGGCCGCCGGCGCCGAACCCGGCGTGAACCAGACGAAGCGCTGCGGCTGCGCCGCGCCGGTCTCGACGGTCGCCACCTCGCTCAGGTAGACCGGCTTGCCGTCGTGGGTGCCGACCACCAGCTGGGCGACATCCTCGGCCGAGCGCAGGAATTCGCCGGTCTCGATGGCCAGCATCTGCGGCTGCGCCGACCGGGCGTTGATCACCGTGCCGGCGGGCATCGCCAGGTTGGCGGCGGCGAGCGTCTGCTGCAGGCGCAGCACATCGACGCCGCGCTCGCGCAGCCGGCTCGGGTCGAGGTTGACCTGCACCGCCTGGCCCGGGCCGCCGATGGTTTGCACCTCGCGGCTGCCGGGTACGCGCTTGAGTTCGGCCTCGATGCCGTGGGCCACGCGCGCCATGTCGAGCGCCGGGCTGCCGTCGCGGTTCCAGAGCGTGACGGCCAGCACCGGCACGTCGTCGATGCCCTTGGGTTTGACGATCGGCGCCAGCGCGCCGAGCCCTGCGGGCAGCCAGTCCTGGTTGGCGTTGAGCACGTCGTAGAGCCGCACCAGCGCCTCGGTGCGCGGCACGCCGACCTGGAACTGCACCGTCAGCACCGCCACGCCGGGCCGCGCCACCGAGTAGGTGTGCTCGATGCCGGCGATCTGCGACAGCGCCTGCTCGGCCGGGCGAGCCACCATGTTCTGCACGTCGGCGCTGCTGGCCCCGGGGAAGGGGATCAGCACGTTGGCCATCGTGACGTTGATCTGCGGCTCTTCCTCGCGCGGCGTCACCAGCACCGCGAACAGGCCCAGCAGCAGCGCCACCAGCGCCAGCAGCGGCGTGATCGCGTTGGCCTGGAACAGCGCGGCCAGCCGGCCGGAGATGCCCAGCGGCGCGCTGTCCGACGAGGTTGAAATGGGTTGATTGCTCATGTCATTGACCGGTGCGTGGCATCACGGCGCGCTGCTGGCGCTGCCCGCCGGGCGGGCTTGGGCCAGGCCGGCCCGTATCGCATCGACGGCGACGCGTTCGCCGGCCTTCAGCCCCGCCAGCACCTTGACCTGGCCTTGCTGCACCGGGCCGCTGCGCACCGCGCGCAGCACGAACTGCGTGCCCTGTGCGACGTAGACCGCGCTCAGCTCGCCGCGGTGCAGCAGCGCGCCCGCCGGCACGCTCAGGCTCGCCGGACCTGAAGAACCTGACGTGGGCGCGTCGGCCTTGCGATCGGCTGCACCGGCAAACCGCACCCGCACGCTCTGCCCGGGCAGCAGACCGGCGCTGTCGGCCGGCGCCAGGTCGAGGCGCCATTCGACCGTCTGCGACACCGCGTCGGCGCCGGGCAGTTCGGTGCGGCGTTGCGGGCTGACGATGCGGCCATCGGGCAGCTCGATCTCGATCTGCTGCGCGCTGCGGGCCTGCGCCGCCAGCGACGCCGGCAGCTGCACCACCGCGCGCATCGTGCCGGGCGCGTAGAGCGTCAGCACCGGGCGGCCGGGGCTGGCCAGATCGCCGGCGTCGAGATGGGTGGCGAGCACCAGGCCATCGAACGGCGCCGTCACGCTCGCAAAACCCCGCGCCAGCACGGCCTGGCTGCGCGCGGCCTGAGCCTGCTGCAGGCCGGCCTGGGTGGCGCGGTGCTGGGTTTCGGCGTTGTCGAACGCGGCTTGGCTGACGTAACCCTGCTTGAGCAGCTCGCGAGTGCGGTCGAGTTCGGTGCGGGCGCGCTGCAGCGCGGCTTCGGCCTGCGCCACGGCGGCGTCGCCTTCGGCCAAGCCAGCGGCGGTGGCACGTTCGTCGATGCGGGCGAGCAGCTGGCCGGCGCGCACCTTGTCTCCGGCCTTGACCGCCAGGCTCAACACATTGCCGCCGACCTGCGCCGCAACCGTCGCCTGCTTGAGCGCCTGCACGCTGCCGTCGAGCGCCACCGCCGCGCTGCTGCGCGAGGGCTGGACCACGATCGTGGTGACCTCGATGCCGGCGGCTTGTGCGCCCGAACTCAGCGCGGCCGCCAGCAGCACGGCCCGCGCCCATCGGCTGGCCAGAAAACGAGGTGACGACGAAGAAACAAGGCGCGACATGCAGATCCTCCAGATACCCTGGCAAGTATACATATACGGTGCAGGGTATCAAGCGAGGTCGAGATTCCCTACCGCCCGTCGGTGCTTCGAGCGTAGGGCGAATCGGCCGATCCGTGCGTCCAGGATGGCCCGCCGCGCTGCGGCGCGTCAACCTTCTGGATGCCGGATCGGGCACAGTACATGCTCGACGCGCTGCACCGCGCCCGTCCTCATCCTGCCACCCGGAGCCCGCCCCATGAGCCCCTACGCCCCGTCCGAATCCGTGGCCCGAGCCCTCGACGCCCTGCCACGCGAGCGCCTGCCGGCGCTGCTGCGCCTGATGCCCAAGGCCGAGCTGCACATCCACATCGAAGGCTCGCTGGAACCCGAGCTGATCTTCAAGCTCGCGCAGCGCAACGGCGTGACGCTGCCGTATGCGAGCGTCGAGGCGCTGCGCGCGGCCTACGCCTTCACCGATCTGCAGAGCTTTCTCGACATCTACTACGCCGGCGCCAGCGTGCTGCTGAAGGAGGCCGATTTCTTCGAGATGGCCTGGGCCTACCTGGAGCGCGCCGCGGCCGACAACGTCGTGCACGCCGAGATCTTCTTCGACCCGCAGACCCACACCGAGCGCGGCGTGCCGTTCGAGACCGTCATCCTCGGCCTCGACCACGCGGTGCACCGCGCCCACACCGAGCTGGGCGTGAGCGCCAGGCTGATCCTGTGTTTCCTGCGCCACCTGAGCGAAGAAGATGCCTTCAAGACGCTCGAAGCTGCCTTGCCGTGGCGCCACCACTTCATCGGCGTCGGGCTCGACAGCAGCGAGATGGGCTTTCCTCCGGCCAAGTTCGAGCGCGTGTTTGCACGCGCCCGCGAACTCGGTTTCCACATCGTCGCCCACGCCGGCGAAGAAGGCCCGCCGGCCTACATCACCGAGGCGCTCGACCTGCTGCACACCGAGCGCATCGACCACGGCGTGCGCTGCCTCGAAGACGCAGGCCTGGTGGCGCGGCTGGCCGCGAGCCGCATGCCGCTGACGGTCTGCCCGCTGTCGAACCTCAAGCTGTGCGTCTTCAAGACCCTGGCCGAGCACAACCTGCCTGCGCTGCTCGATGTCGGCCTGTGCGCGATGGTCAATTCGGACGACCCGGCCTACTTCGGCGGGTATCTGAACCAGAACTTCGTCGAGACCTTCGCCGCGCTGCCGCAGCTGGGTGCGCGGCAGGCCTGGCAGCTGGCCGCCAACAGCTTCGAGGCGAGTTTCGTCAGTGACGAGCAGAAGGCGCATTGGCTGCACCAGCTTGAGGTGGCGGTGCTGTCCGCCTGATTGACGGCCCGATCAGAAGCCCACTTCGCGCGCCAGCACCTCGGCCGCGGCGGTCCAGCCGCGTTCCCACAGGCTGCGCCCGGGCAGCTCGATCACCACATGGCCGCGCCAGTGGCGCGGGCTCAGGCCGGGGTCGGCATCGAGCTGCAGTTCGACCCGGTACAGCGGCTGCAGCGGCAGCCAGCGGCCGGACTGCTCGCGCGCCTCGATCGGGCCGCCGTGGCTGCGCGCGAGCATCGGCTCGGCCAGCGTTGCCGACGCGTGCGGCGCCACGTTGACGATGTGCGCGTCCCAGCGCGCCAGCGGGTTGGCGTCGGCGCCGAAAGTGGCGCGGTCGCCCGCTTTCAGGCGGCTGGCCGCGGACTCGGACACATAAGCCAGCACGCGACCCGGGCCGGCGCTGGCCAGCCGCATCAGCGTCTGCTGGGGGCCGACCACCATGCCGGCGCGCAGGCTGGGGTCGACCTCGACCACGAGCGCATCGAACGGTGCCACCGGCCGATAGCGCACCAGCTCCTGGCGCAGCGCGGCGGCCTCGCCGCGGGCGGTGGCCAGGTCGGCTTGCAGCGATTGCCATTGCGCCTGCTGGTCGCCGCTCAGGCTGGCCGACGCGACCTGCTGGCCGAGCTGGCGGATGCGCACGGCGCTGGAATCGAGCTTGCGCTGCAGCATCGGTACCTCGGCCATCAGCAGCGGCGTGCCGGCCGCGATGCGCTGGCCCGGCTGCAACGGCAGCGCGCGCAGCGTGGCGGTGGCGGGCATGCGCAGCGCCAGCTCCTGCGCCGGTCGCAGCACGGCGCCGGCGGTCTCGCGCACCGGCCAGGGCAGGGCGGCCAGGCTGCCGATCAGCAGCAGGCCGAGCAGGCTCCAGATCCAGCGCACGGCGCCGCGCCAGCGCGGCCAGCCCTGTCGCCACAGGCCCAGCTCGCGCTGGATCGGCGCGGCGATGAACCAGCCCATCTCGACCGCGAACAGCAGCAGCCCGAGCGCCGGGAAACCGAAGTGGTAGACCATCCAGGCGATGCCCAGATACAGCACCAGCCGGTAGGCCCAGGTGGCCCAGGCGAAGGCGATCAGCGCGCGCTGCCAGCCGGGCGTCAGCGCCTCGGGCGCCTCGGCCTGCCAGCCCAGCACGCTGCGCCGCAGCTGCCAGCGCGCCAGCGCGAACGAGCGCTCGTGCAGGTTGGGCATGTCGAGCAGGTCGCACAGCAGGAAGTAGCCGTCGAAGCGCATGAACGGGCTGGTGTTGATCAGCAGCGTGCTCACCCACGTCATCGTCGCGACGATGAACGCGGCGGTGCGCAAGCCGCCGTCGGGCAGCAGCACCCAGGCGAGCGTGGCCCAGGCGGCCAGCGTCAGCTCGGTGCGCACGCCGGCGGCGGCGATCTGCAGCCGGGCGCGCGGGTCGGCCAGGCGCCAGGCCTCGCTGGTGTCGGTGTAGGCCACCGGCCACATCACCATGAAGGCCGCGCCCATGGTCGGCACGCGCAGGCCGTGGTGCTTGGCGACCAGCGCGTGGCCGAACTCGTGCGCCACCTTGACGAGGGTGAGCGTCAGCCCGTAGAGCGCCAGCCCGCGCCACGACAGCAGATCCAGCCACTGCGCCTGCAACTGCTCGGCATGGCGCGCCAGGCCGATCAGGCCGAAGGCCAGCGCCGCCAGCGTCAACTGGCCGAAGCGCCGCGAGCCCAGGCCGCTGACCCACGGCAGCAGACGCTGCAGCAGGCGGTCGGGGTTGAACAGCGGGATGCGGAAGAACAGGTAGTGGTGCAGCAGCCAGGTGGCGACGGCGCCGAGCGGGTTGTCGGCGCTCGACCTGCCAGCAGGCGGCGGCGCGACGGGCAGCACCAGCTCCTCGCGCACGGCCCAGGTCAGCACCTGCTTGACCTGTTCGGGCTCGACCGCCAGCGTGGTCTGCTGGCTGATCTGCTCGGCGATCAGCGCCGCGTCACGCAGCCACCAGTGCCGCAGCACCTCGTGGCTCAGCCAGTCGATGCGCAGGAAACGATGCCGCACGGGGTCGTGCAGCGTCCAGCTCGGCTGGCCGTCCGGCAGCGCCGGGCCGTGATGCAGTTGCAGATCGTCGCGCAGCGCGGGCCACGGGGCGGGCGCGGCGGGCGGGCGCGGCGCATCGAGCATGAAGGTGGCGCCGGGCGGGGCGGTCAGCGTGCTCATCTCACCAACCCGTCATTTCACGCAGCGCAGCCAGCGGCCGGCGCAGCACGGCGTAGATCAGCGGCACCTGCGGCCCGTCGATGCGCACCGTGCCGCGCGCGCCCAGCCGCTCGCTGGCGGGTGCGGCGAGGGTGCCGCGCAGGCGGTAGGCCAGCGTGCCGTCGGGTCGGTGTTCGGCCTCGAAGGCGTAGAGCCGCAACGTCGCCGCGACCGGATCGGCCGGTCGGCTCGACAGGTGCAGGTTCATCGCGCTGCCGTCGGCCAGCTCGATCGCGTCGCCCACCGCGAGCCAGGCTTCGAGCTCCTGGTCCTGCGGCTGCGCCAGGCGCAGCAGCGCCTCGCCGGCCTGCACCGTGCGGCCGGCCCAGCTGCCGGCGTCGTCGACCAGCACCACACCAGCGTGCGGCGCCACCAGCGCGGTGCGCTGCATCTGCTGTTCGAGGTAACGCAGCTCGGTCTGGCGCTCGCCGAGCTTGCCTTGCACGATCGGCAGCTGCGCCTTGGCGCGTGGATCGACCAGCGCCTGCTGATGGGTCTGGCGCCACTCGGCTTCAGCCGTGCCCAGCGCCTGCCGCGCCACCTGCAGCCGGCTGGCGAAGGCGTCGTCGTCCAGCTCGGCCAGCACCTGGCCGGCCTGCACGACCTGATTCGGTTCGACCACCAGGCGCCGCACCGTGCCTTCGATCGCCGCGCGCACCACGGTCGGCTCACGCGGCACCAGCTCGCCCGGCGCGCGCAGGCTCTGGCGCACCGGCAGCAGCGTCAGCAACAGCAGCGCGAGCGCGATCCAGCGCTTCCTGCCGATCCGGCCGGCGCGACCGGGCCGGCGCAAGGCCAGCCACAACGCACCGGGATCGAATACCCGACGCCGCCGCGAGCCGGCCGCCGCCTGGTCGGCCAGCCGCCACAGATCGGCCCATTGCGCCAGGCCCTGCTGTTCGGCCTCGCGCCAGGCCACCTCGCGCACCAGCAGCAGGTCGGTGCCATCGGCCGCACCGGCGGGCAGCCACAGCAGGTGCGGCGGCCACCATTGCGGCCATTCCTCGGCCACGGCGGCGTCCACATCGGCGGCGTCGACCAGCCCGGCCGGGCGGCGTGCCAACCCACGCGCCAGCCGCTTCAGCCACAGCCCGTAGGGGCCCTGGCCGTCGACGCTGCTGACGCCCGAGTGCAGCAGCAGGCCCGATCGGGCCTGCCACGACACGGCGGCGTGATAGGGCACGGCCTCGCGCGTGCGGTTGAGCAACACGAACTGCCGCTCGGCCGGCGTGGCCGCCGAGCGGGTGGTCTGCAACAGCGCGAGCAGCGCATCGGCATCGGGAATCATGCCCACAGCGTAGAGCGATTGCGCACGGCGCAATCGCTCGAACTGATACCGAGCTGCGACTCTGCTTTCAGTTCGCGCCCGTTCAGCCCCGGCGCATCACGGCCGGTCGCGGCTGGGCCTGCCAGGCGCGCTGACCGGGCTTGAAGACCAGCGCCTCGCCGCGAGCCAGTTGCTGATTGAAGCTGGCCCGGCCGCTGACGCCGTTGCCGGCTGCCTCGGTGACCTTGACGCGGAACATCGTCGTCGCCTCGCGGCCCTGGGTGTCGCGTGCCGTGATGCGGATGGCCAGGTCCTGCGCCTGGCCTGCAGGCGGCTCGCCCACGAACTTGCCCGACCTGCTGTCGAAGCTCAGCCACGCCGGCAGCGGCGTGCCGTCGGCGCGGCTGGCGCTCAGCGTCACCGTCTCGGCCAGCACCGTGTGCACGAAGGCATCGGCCGGCACCTGCACGATCAGCAGCCGGTTCATCGGCACGACCTGGTCCTGCACGCCGTTGAACAGCTTCAGGCTCGGCTCGCTCGAGGGCGTGACCATCACCTGGAAGCCGCTCGAGCGGGTGTAGATGTCGCCGTCGGCGGACGAACGCTGCGTCGGGGTCTGTGGCGGCGCAACCGATTCATCGCGGCCCGTGACCGGCGGCGTGCTCGCTCGCGGCGCTTCGGTCGACGAGGCAACCGGTGCGGTGACCGGTGTGCTCACCAGCGCCGAGTCGAACGCCGGTTGTGGCGCCGCAGCCGGGGCTGCAGCCGGTTCTGCCGCGGCAACCTCGGGGATCGGCGCGGGCGCCGGTGCCGCAGCGGCCTCGATCACCAGCGGGATCTCGCGTGTCACCGTCAGCGGCGTCGGCGCGCTTTCCACGCCCGACGGCAACACCATGCGCACGCTGAAGCTGTAGCGGCCTGCCGCACCCTTGACCGCGCCTGCGTCATCCCCCTGCATGCCGGACAGGTCGATGCGGTCCGCCGACCAGCGACCTTGCGCATCGGTCGCCACGGTGGCGATCAGCTGACCCTGCGGGCCGTAGAGCCGCAGCGTCTGGCCGGCCGCGGCTGCGCCGTCGAGCGTAATCACCGCGGCCGACGTGATGCGGTCGGTGCTTGAACTGCCGAGATCAGACCCGGCCGGCAAGCCCAGCGTGGGCGCCGGCAGCACCGTGACACGGACCGTCAGCGTGCTGCGCCCGCCGTGGCCGTCGTCGACGCTGACCTCGAACGAATCGGTGCCGTGGAAACCGGCAGACGGCGTGTAGACATAGTGCCCGTCGGCGCTGACGGTGACGCTGCCATGCGCGGGATCGGCGGCTTTGCCGTACGAAAGGGTGTCGCCCTCGGTATCGCCCGCGGCCGGCAGCACACCGGTAACGGCCGTGTCCTGCGCCGTGAGCGCTGCCGTTGCGGCCGTGTCGACGTCGGACCAGGTGGGCGCGTCGTTGACGTCGGCCACGACGATGTCGAAGGTGTCGTCGGCCGAGGCGTTGCTGCCGTCGGTGGCCGTGAACTTGACGCTGATCGTGCCGACGTCGGCGTTGGCCGGCGTGCCGCTGAACGTGCGCGTGGCGGCGTTGAAGCTCAGCCACGCAGGCAGCGCCGAGCCGTCGGCGAGCGTGGCCGCGTAGCTGCGGGTGTCACCGACGTCGACATCGGCAAACGCATCGGCTGGCACGGTGAACGAGAACGGCGAGTCCTCGGTGGCGGCCTGGTCGGCGATCGGGTTTGCGACAGCGGGTGCGTCGTTGACGTCGGCCACGACGATGTCGAAGCTGTCATCGGCGGAGGCGTTGCTGCCGTCGGTGGCCGTGACCTTGACGCTGATCGTGCCGACATCGGCGTTGGCCGGCGTGCCGCTGAACGTGCGCGTGGCCGGATTGAAGCTCAGCCAAGCCGGCAGCGCCGAGCCGTCGGCCAGCGTGGCCACGTAGCTGCGGGTGTCACCGACATCGACATCGGCGAACACATCGGCCGGCACGGTGAAGCTGAAGGCCGAGTCCTCGGTCGCGGCCTGATCGGCGATCGGGTTTGCGACAGCGGGTGCGTCGTTGACGTCGGCCACGACGATGTCGAAGCTGTCGTCGGCGAAGGCGTTGCTGCCGTCGGTGGCCGTGACCTTGACGCTGATCGTGCCGACGTCGGCGTTGGCGGGCGTGCCGCTGAAGGTGCGCGTGGCCGCATCGAAGCTCAGCCACGCGGGCAGCGCCGAGCCGTCGGCCAGCGTGGCCGCGTAGCTGCGGGAGTCACCGACATCGACATCGGCAAATGCATCGGCCGGCACGGTGAAGCTGAAGGCCGAGTCCTCGGTCGCGGCCTGGTCGGCGATGGCATGTGCGAGCGTCGGCGCGTCGTTGACGTTGGCGACGACGATGTCGAAGCTGTCGTCGGCGGAGGCCAGCGCACCGTCGGTGGCCGTGACCTTGACGCTGAGCGTGCCGACGTCGGCGTTGGCCGGCGTGCCGCTGAAGGTGCGCGTGGCCGCATCGAAGCTCAGCCACGCGGGCAGCGCCGAGCCGTCGGCCAGCGTGGCCGCGTAGCTGCGGGAGTCACCGACATCGACATCGGCAAATGCATCGGCCGGCACGGTGAAGCTGAAGGCCGAGTCCTCGGTCGCGGCCTGGTCGGCGATGGCATGTGCGAGCGTCGGCGCGTCGTTGACGTTGGCGACGACGATGTCGAAGCTGTCGTCGGCGGAGGCCAGCGCACCGTCGGTGGCCGTGACCTTGACGCTGATCGTGCCCACGTCGCCATTGGCCGGCGTGCCGCTGAAGGTGCGAGTTGTCGCATCGAAGCTCAGCCAGGCCGGCAGCGCCGAGCCGTCGGCGAGCGTGGCGGTGTAGGCGCGGGTGTCCCCGACGTCGACATCGGCAAACACATCGGCCGGCACGGTGAAGCTGAAGGCCGAGTCCTCGGTCGCGGCCTGGTCGGCGATGGCATGTGCGAGCGTCGGCGCGTCGTTGACGTTGGCGACGACGATGTCGAAGCTGTCGTCGGCGGAGGCCAGCGCACCGTCGGTGGCCGTGACCTTGACGCTGAGCGTGCCGACGTCGGCGTTGGCCGGCGTGCCGCTGAAGGTGCGCGTGGCCGGATTGAAGCTGAGCCAGGCGGGCAGCGCTGAGCCGTCGGCCAGCGTGGCGGTGTAGGCGCGGGTGTCCCCGACGTCGACATCGGCAAACGCATCGGCTGGCACGGTGAAGCTGAAGGCCGAGTCCTCGGTAGCGGCCTGGTCGGCGATCGGGTTTGCGACGGTGGGTGCGTCGTTGACATTGGCGACGACGATGTCGAAGCTGTCATCGGCGGAGGCGTTGCTGCCGTCTGTGGCCGTGACCTTGACGCTGATCGTGCCCACGTCGCCATTGGCCGGCGTGCCGCTGAAGGTGCGGGTGGCGGCATCGAAGCTCAGCCAGGCCGGCAGCGCCGAGCCGTCGGCGAGCGTGGCGGTGTAGGCGCGGGTGTCCCCGACATCGACGTCGGCAAATGCATCGGCCAGCACGGTGAAGCTGAAGGCCGAGTCCTCGGTCGCGGCCTGATCGGCGATCGGGTTTGCGACAGTGGGCGCGTCGTTGACGTTGGCGACGACGATGTCGAAGCTGTCATCGGCGGAGGCGTTGCTGCCGTCGGTGGCCGTGACCTTGACGCTGAGCGTGCCCACGTCGCCATTGGCCGGCGTGCCGCTGAAGGTGCGAGTTGTCGCATCGAAGCTCAGCCAGGCCGGCAGCGCCGAGCCGTCGGCGAGCGTGGCGGTGTAGGCGCGGGTGTCCCCGACGTCGACATCGGCAAATGCATCGGCCGGCACGGTGAACGAGAACAGGCTGTCCTCGGTCGCGGCCTGGTCGGCGACCTCATTCATGAGCGTCGGTGCGTCGTTGACATTGGCGACGACGATGTCGAAGCTGTCGTCAGCGGAGGCGTTGCTGCCGTCGGTGGCAGTGACCTTGACGCTGAGCGTGCCCACGTCGCCATTGGCCGGCGTGCCGCTGAAGGTGCGAGTTGTCGCATCGAAGCTCAGCCAGGCCGGCAGCGCCGAGCCGTCGGCGAGCGTGGCGGTGTAGGCGCGGGTGTCCCCGACGTCGACATCGGCAAACACATCGGCCGGCACGGTGAACGAGAACGGCGAGTCCTCGGTCGCGGCCTGGTCGGCGATCGGGTTTGCGACAGTGGGCGCGTCGTTGACGTTGGCGACGACGATGTCGAAGCTGTCGTCGGCGGAGACGTTGCTGCCGTCGGTGGCGGTGACCTTGACGCTGATCGTGCCCACGTCGCCATTGGCCGGCGTGCCGCTGAACGTGCGCGTGGCGGCATCGAAGCTCAGCCAGGCCGGCAGCGCCGAGCCGTCGGCCAGCGTGGCCGCGTAGCTGCGGGAGTCACCGACATCGACGTCGGCAAATGCATCGGCCGGCACGGTCAACGAGAACGGCGAGTCCTCGGTCGCGGCCTGGTCGGCGATCTCATTCATGAGCGTCGGTGCGTCGTTGACGTTGGCCACGACGATGTCGAAGCTGTCGTCGGCCGAGGCGTTGCTGTCGTCGGTGGCCGTGAACTTGACGCTGAGCGTGCCGACGTCGGCGTTGGCCGGCGTGCCGCTGAACGTTCGGGTGGCGGCATCGAAGCTCAGCCAGGCCGGCAGCGCCGAGCCGTCGGCCAGCGTGGCCGCGTAGCTGCGGGAGTCACCGACATCGACGTCGGCAAATGCATCGGCCGGCACGGTCAACGAGAACGGCGAGTCCTCGGTCGCGGCCTGGTCGGCGATGGCATGTGCGAGCGTCGGCGCGTCGTTGACATTGGCGACGACGATGTCGAAGCTGTCGTCGGCGGAGACCAGCGCACCGTCGAAGGCCGTGAGCTTGACGCTGATCGTGCCGACATCGGCGTTGGCCGGCGTGCCGCTGAAGGTGCGAGTTGTCGCATCGAAGCTCAGCCAGGCCGGCAGCGCCGAGCCGTCGGCCAGCGTGGCCGCGTAGCTGCGGGAGTCACCGACGTCGACATCGGCAAACGCATCGGCCGGCACGGTGAACGAGAACAGGCTGTCCTCGGTTGCGACCTGGTCGGCGATCGGGTTTGCGACAGTGGGTGCGTCGTTGACGTTGGCGACGACGATGTCGAAGCTGTCATCGGCCGAGACGTTGCTGCCGTCTGTGGCCGTGACCTTGACGCTGATCGTGCCCACGTCGCCATTGGCCGGCGTGCCGCTGAAGGTGCGGGTTGTCGCATCGAAGCTCAGCCACGCCGGCAGCGCCGAGCCGTCGGCCAGTGTGGCCGCGTAGCTGCGGGTGTCACCGACATCGACATCGACGTCGGCAAATGCATCGACCGGCACGGTGAACGAGAACGGCGAGTCCTCGGTCGCGGCCTGGTCGGCGATCGCATTCACGAGCGTCGGTGCGTCGTTGACGTCGGCGACGACGATGTCGAAGCTGTCGTCGGCGCTGGCCAGCGCACCGTCGAAGGCTGTGAGCTTGACGCTGATCGTGCCCACGTCGCTATTGGCCGGCGTGCCGCTGAAGGTGCGGGTGGCGGCATCGAAGCTCAGCCAGGCGGGCAGCGCCGAGCCGTCGGCGAGCGTGGCGGTGTAGGCGCGGGAGTCCCCGACGTCGACATCGGCAAACGCATCGGCTGGCACGGTCAACGAGAACGGCGAGTCCTCGGTGGCGGCCTGGTCGGCGATCGCATTCACGAGCGTCGGTGCGTCGTTGACGTTGGCCACGACGATGTCGAAGCTGTCGTCGGCGCTGGCCAGCGCACCGTCGGTGGCCGTGACCTTGACGCTGATCGTGCCGACGTCGGCGTTGGCCGGCGTGCCGCTGAACGTGCGCGTGGCGGCGTTGAAGCTCAGCCACGCAGGCAGCGCCGAGCCGTCGGCGAGCGTGGCCGCGTAGCTGCGGGTGTCACCGACGTCGACATCGGCAAACGCATCGGCTGGCACGGTGAACGAGAACGGCGAGTCCTCGGTGGCGGCCTGGTCGGCGATCGGGTTTGCGACAGCGGGTGCGTCGTTGACGTCGGCCACGACGATGTCGAAGCTGTCATCGGCGGAGGCGTTGCTGCCGTCGGTGGCCGTGACCTTGACGCTGATCGTGCCGACATCGGCGTTGGCCGGCGTGCCGCTGAACGTGCGCGTGGCCGGATTGAAGCTCAGCCAAGCCGGCAGCGCCGAGCCGTCGGCCAGCGTGGCCACGTAGCTGCGGGTGTCACCGACATCGACATCGGCGAACACATCGGCCGGCACGGTGAAGCTGAAGGCCGAGTCCTCGGTCGCGGCCTGATCGGCGATCGGGTTTGCGACAGCGGGTGCGTCGTTGACGTCGGCCACGACGATGTCGAAGCTGTCGTCGGCGAAGGCGTTGCTGCCGTCGGTGGCCGTGACCTTGACGCTGATCGTGCCGACGTCGGCGTTGGCGGGCGTGCCGCTGAAGGTGCGCGTGGCCGCATCGAAGCTCAGCCACGCGGGCAGCGCCGAGCCGTCGGCCAGCGTGGCCGCGTAGCTGCGGGAGTCACCGACATCGACATCGGCAAATGCATCGGCCGGCACGGTGAAGCTGAAGGCCGAGTCCTCGGTCGCGGCCTGGTCGGCGATGGCATGTGCGAGCGTCGGCGCGTCGTTGACGTTGGCGACGACGATGTCGAAGCTGTCGTCGGCGGAGGCCAGCGCACCGTCGGTGGCCGTGACCTTGACGCTGAGCGTGCCGACGTCGGCGTTGGCCGGCGTGCCGCTGAAGGTGCGCGTGGCCGGATTGAAGCTGAGCCAGGCGGGCAGCGCTGAGCCGTCGGCCAGCGTGGCGGTGTAGGCGCGGGTGTCCCCGACGTCGACATCGGCAAACGCATCGGCTGGCACGGTGAAGCTGAAGGCCGAGTCCTCGGTAGCGGCCTGGTCGGCGATCGGGTTTGCGACGGTGGGTGCGTCGTTGACATTGGCGACGACGATGTCGAAGCTGTCATCGGCGGAGGCGTTGCTGCCGTCTGTGGCCGTGACCTTGACGCTGATCGTGCCCACGTCGCCATTGGCCGGCGTGCCGCTGAACGTGCGCGTGGCCGCATCGAAGCTCAGCCACGCGGGCAGCGCCGAGCCGTCGGCCAGCGTGGCCGCGTAGCTGCGGGTGTCACCGACATCGACATCGACGTCGGCAAACGCATCGGCCGGCACGGTGAACGAGAACGGCGAGTCCTCGGTCGCGGCCTGGTCGGCGATCGCATTCACGAGCGTGGGCGCCTCGTTCACGTTCGTGACCTGAACCGTCAGCGTCTGCTCATCGAACGCACCGGCCGCATCGGCGACCTTGACCGTGACGTCGTAGCTGTTGTCCCCGGTTCCCTCGAAATCCGGGCTTGCCTTGAAGGTCAGCGCGCCGGTGCTGGCACCGATGTCGAACAGGGCCGCATCGGCACCCCCGCTGATGCTGAAAGTGCGGGTGTCGCCGCTGTCGGCGTCGGTGGCCGTGAACGTGGTGACGGCTGTGCTGCCGTTTTCGGCGTAGTTCACCGAGGCGGTGGCGTCGCCGCCGTGGCTGGTGATCACCGGGGCCACGTTGACAGGGGTGACGATCAGGTTGAAGGTGCTGTCTGCGGGTGTCGAGCTGTCTTCGTTGCCGTCTTCCACACGGACGCTGAACGAGGCGCTGGTGGTGTTGCTGCCGTCGTGCACGAAGCGAACCTGGCCAGCCGCCAGCTGGGTGCCGGTGAACTGGGTGGCCGACGTGCCGTCGACTTCGATGCTGCCGTTGCCCAGGGCGCTGACGGTGAACGTGATGTCGGCATTGCCGTCGTCCGGATCGGTGTAGCCCAGGTCGCCGGAGGTGATCGTGTAGCGGTTGCCGACCGCGACCGAGGCGGCCAGATCGCCGGTGAGCAACGGGGCGTCATTGACGGCCGTGACGCTGCTGTTCAGGGCGACGGTGGCGTCGGACAAGGCCGTGCTGCCACCGTGGGTGCTGGCGTCCAGCGTGGCGGCATCGGCGACGGTCGTGCTGCTGTCGATCAGGCGGGTGGTGAGGGTCGGCGCGGGGCCGTTGTAGTCGGCCGCGGGCAGGAAGCGCAGCAGCGTTGCGGCCTGCAGCGTGAAGGCGCCGGTTTCGGCGCCGATGCCCGGCACGCTGGTCCAGTGGGCGCCGCTGTCGGTGCTGTACTGCCAGGCACCTTGCGCCGCGTCGACCGTGTAGCCGGTGATCGCGATGCCGGCCAGGGTGTGGGCGCTGCTGCCGCCGCTGACCTGGTCGGTGCTGTCGCTGAAGTTGGCCCCGAACAGGCTGGCCACGGTGGCGCCGGCGGGGTTGGGGGTGTCTTCGGCGATGGCGGCCAGCGTGGCGTTGCCCGTGGCCACCGGTGCGTCGTTGACGGCGGTGATGGCGACGGCGATGGTGTCGGTGGCCGTGGAGAATTCGGTGGGGGACGTGGTCAACGAGATGATCTGCAACCCGCTCGCACCGTCGGCCACATAGGCTTTGGTTTCATCGGCAGAGAGCGTCAGGCCATAGGCGCTTCCGGCTGTGTTGTAGGTGCCGAGCAGCGTGGGGGCTGAAGGATTCGAGATGTCGATGATCAGCAGGCCGCTGCTTGCATCAGCCAGATAGGCTTTGGTGCCGTCTGCCGATAGCCGCACGTCCCAGGCCGATCCAGTCGTGTTGTAGGTGCCGAGAAGGGTCGGCGCCGCAGGATTCGAGACGTCGATGATCTGCAAGCCGCTGGCCATGTCAGCCACGAAGGCTTTGGTGCCATCTGCCGAGAGCGTCACTGTGTAGGCTGTCCCTGGGGTGTCGTACGTTCCCAGCAGTGTGGGAGCGGCCGGCGTCGAGACATCCAAGATCTGCAGACCGCTGGAAGTGTTCCCCACGAAGGCCTTGGTGCCATCGGGCGACAGCGTGACGAAGAAGGCCCCGCCCCCCCCCGCTTCCGCAAAGCTCCCGATGAGCGCAGGGGCCGCAGGATTGGTGATGTCAATGATCTTGAGGCTGGCGCTGTCGGCCAGATAGGCCTTCGTGCCATCCGTCGAGAGTGCGATTTCGTACGCATACCCCGTTGTGACTAGCGTGCCCAGGAGGGTCGGCGATGCCGGGTTCGAGATGTCGACAATGAGGAAATCGTTTGCTTCGTTGCCCAGATAGGCCTTGGTGCCGTCGGCCGAGAGCGCCAGGAAGTAGGTGGACGCATTGCCATAACTTCCCAGCACGGTGGGGGCAGCCGGGTTGCTGACATCGATGACCTGCAGTCCACCAGAAGTGTCCGCCACGAAGGCCTTGGTGCCGTCGGCAGAAAGCTTCACGTCAAAGGAGGTCCCAGGCGTGTTGTAACCGCCAATCAGCGCAGCCCCCCCCAACGTGTCGACATTCGCTGTGCCATTGGCATGTCCGCCGTTCTGGTCCCAGGCCTTGAACGTGAGTCCTGCAGTGACGTCGCCGTTCGCATGGGCTGCCGGCTTGAAATACAGCCGGGTGTTGCCGTCGTCGGCCAGGACGCGCGCGCTGGTTGCGCTCACTGCGCCGAGCGCCTGCCAGTTGGCGCCACCGTCCGTCGTGTAGTACCAGCTGCCTTTGCTGGTGTCGGCACCCGTGATGGCAATGCCCTTGGCCGCGCCGGTGTCGGCGTCGCTGCTGCCGCCGGTGAAGGCGCCGATCAGCGAGCCCACCGCGCCGACGGGTGTGCCGGCGTCTTCGGCCACGGTGAGCGCGAGGGGGGTATCGGCCAGAACCGGTGTGTCGTTGACGTTGGCCACGACGATGTCGAAGGTGTCGTCGGCGGTGGCCTGGCCACTGTCGGTGGCGGTGACCTTGACGCTGATCGTGCCCACGTCGGCGTTGGCGGGTGTGCCGGAAAAGGTGCGCGTGGCCGGATCGAAGCTCAGCCAGGCCGGCAGGGCGGCGCCGTCGGCCAGCGTGGCGGTGTAGCTGCGGGTGTCGCCGACATCGACGTCGGCGAAGGCGTTCGCCGGCACGGTGAACGAGAACGGCGAGTCCTCGGTGGCGGCCTGGTCGGCGATCGGATTGGCGACGGAGGGCGCATCGTTGACGTCGGTCACGACGATGTCGAAGGTGTCGTCGGCGGTGGCGCTGCTGCCGTCGAAGGCCGTGACCTTGACGCTGATCGTGCCGACGTCGGCATTGGCCGGTGTGCCGCTGAACGTGCGGGTGGCGGCGTCGAAGCTCAGCCAGGCCGGCAGCGCCGATCCGTCGGCCAGCGTGGCGGTGTAGCTGCGGGTGTCGCCCACGTCGACGTCGGCGAAGGCGCCGGCCGGCACGGTGTGCGAGAAGCCTGTGCCCTGCGTGGCGGCGGCATCGGCCAGACTGGCTGCGACCGTGGGCGCGTCGTTGGCACCGGTCACCGTGATCGTCACGGTCCTGGCAACGGCGGCGCTGCCATCGGGGTCGGTGGCGGTGTAGGTGAACGTGGTGCTGCGTGATGCACCCGGCGCCAGGTCGTCGAAGGCGGTGCCGGGATCGAAGTCATAGCTGCCGTCGGCGTTGAACGACAGCGTGCCCTGGCCGGCCGGCACGTCGGTGACGACGGAGTAGACCAGGTCCTGGCCTTCGCGCAGCGTGGTCAACCACGAGGGGCCGTCGCCCCATTTCTCGAGACCCCGCCCGCCGTAGTTGCCGCTGACCTTGAAGTCCAGCTGCAGGCCGTCGCCCGCGGCGTTGACGCCGATCGTGTACGGCAGCAGGGCGTAGTTGGGATGGGCCTGGAAAGCCGCCGCCATCGCCGCGGCACTGCCGAAGCCGGTCGGTCCGCTGCCGACGTTGACGTTGAACTCGTTACTGCCGGTTTCCGGGCCGAAGAACGAGAAGGTGCGGTTGGCGATGGTGAAGTCGAGCGTGCCGGTGTCCTGGATCTCGGGCGGGGCGTCGACGTCGGTGGCCGGCACGACCGACGCATGCAGAACGGTGTTCTCCGCCGTGGTCTGTGCATCGTCCAGAACCACGGGTGCGTCGTTGACTGCGCTCACCGTGATGCTGGCCGTGGTGCTGGTGGAACTCGCGCCCCCGTCGTCGGTGGCGACGTAGCCGAAGCTGGTGCTGCCGTTCCAGTGGGCGGTGGGTACGAAGTACAGCGTCGACGTGCTGAACGGCGTGCCGGCCAGCACCGCCTGGGTGCGGGCCGCGTCGGTGTAGAGCGTGCCGTTGGCGGGCAGGGTGGCGATGGTGTAGCTGGCGACCGTGCCGTCGCTGTCGGTGGCCGACAGCGCCACGGTGATCGACGCGGCGTCTTCCGTGCCGCTGGTGCTGACGGCATCGGCGGTCGGCGCGACGTTGCTCGGCAAGGCGGTGTTGACGATCAGCTCGCTGCTCGTGGTGTCGGTCAGCGTGTAGCCGGATGCGTTGGTGATCGTGGCCGTGACGCCATAGGTCGCGTTGGCCAGCAGCTTGGCGTCCGGAATCGTCAGCGACCAGGTGCTGCCGGCGCCCAGCGTCAGGCCGGTGCTGGTGGTATAGGTCGTGCCGTTGACGATGACGGTGAGCGTCTCGTTGGCGCCGAGCGTGGCGGTGCCGCCGAGTGTCGGCGTGCTGTCGCTGGTGCTCAGGCTGGTGACGGTGACCGGGCCGCCGGGGGCGCTGGCCTGGACTTCTGCCAGGTAGGTGTTCAGGCTGGTCAGCAGGCCGGATGTGGCCGCGTTGCCCGACACGTTGCTGCCGTCGGCCACGCTGTAGGTCACCCCGATGGTCTCGAGGCCGAAGTTGCTGCTGCTGGTGATCGTGTAGGTCTGGCCGCTGCCGTAGCTGATGGCGATGTTCGGCGTGGCCGGATCGGGGATGAAGCCGAAGGCGTAGAGCGTCGAGCCGGCGGTGTCGCGCCAGTTGATGGCGCCGTTGATGGTGATGACCTGCCCGGAGGCGAGCGTGAGCCGGATGCCGCCCGACAGGTCGTTGCCCTGGGTGCCGCCGAAGCTGCCGGTGGTCGAGTCCTGGAAGAACGACGCCCGGGTGATGCCCAGGGTCGAGAAATTCAGGATGTTGTTGGCCTTGCCCGTGCTGGTGCCGACGGTGCCGATGTAGCCCTCCGAAAACGGCACCGAGACTTCCGCGGTGCCGGCCAGCTCCACCGTCAGGGCGTGGCCGTCCAGCACGAGGCTGGTGTGGTCGTCCTCGGCCGTGATGCGCTGCTGTTGGGTCGGGTCGAGGCCGAGATTCAAGGCCACGGCGGCAAACGCTTCGCCTTCGTCGCCGGTGGTATCGGTGCTGCCGTTGAGGGCGTGGTCGATGCCGTGGCCGAATTCTTCCGCCAGCACGCGGGTCAGCGCGTCGGTGGCGACGCCGCTCGCCACCCAGTCCGCGTTCAGGTAGATGACGGGCTGGCCGTCGGCGCCGTCGACCGAAAAGGCGCCCATGTTGCCCTTCAGGTCGGCCGCCGAGCGCAGCTGGACCTCGATGGACACCTCGCCGCTGCGCAGGGCCGCCAGGTAGGCGTCGGCCGCCCGGGTCCACTCGGCCGACGGTTCGGCCTGGTTGCCGTTGAACAGGGCGAACAGCTGCTCGCGTGCGTCCGGGCGCTGCGCGAATTCCTGCAGCAGCCGTTGCGCCTCGGCTTGACTGGCGAGCAGCGTCGGTGCGACATCGCCGGGGGCTGTCGCGATGCGGAACAGGCCCTCGATCGGGTGTGGCGTGGTTTCCACGGCCGACGCCGTGGTCGTCTGCGCTGCGCTGCTGGCCTGCAGATCGAGCACATGCGTGTCGGTCTCGGCGCTCAGCTGATGCACCGCATCGGCCACCGCCGCGGCGTCGAACATCAGGCGCGCTTCCAGGGCCCAGGCGCGCGGCGCGGGGGCGGTGTGGTGCTTCTTCCAGGACTTGTTGTTCGGCGTCGAAGACATGGGCAACTCGCGGTTCGGGGAATCGTTGAATGCAAAAAAGGCCCGCGCTCGGGCGGGGCCGTTGTCTGATGCTCAGGGCGGGCTCGAGGGGCTATCGGCGTTCACGGGCCGCGCTTGACCAGCACCCGCCCGCTCATGCCGGCCATCAGCTCGGCGCGGCGGCCTTCGATGGCGGCGATGACCTTGACCGACTGGCTGACCGGATCGACCCGGGCGCCCAGGCGCTGCACCTTGGCCGGGTAGCTGCGGCCGGTCTCGTCGACCGCGATCTGCACCGTGCTGCCCACGCGCACGCTCTGCAGCCAGCGCGAGGGCATGATGAATTCGACTTCGAGCACGCTGTCGTCGAGCACTTCGAGCAGCGCCTGGCCGGGCTGCACGTACTGCTGCTCGCGCACCTTCTGCTCGGCCACCCGGCCGCTGAACGGCGCGACCACCGTGCACTTGCCGAGCTGGACGTCGATCTGCGCCGCTTCGGCGCGGGTCTTGGCGACCTCGGCCTCGGCCATGTCGACCTCCTGCCGGCCGGTGGCGTTGAGCTCGACCAGGCGGCGCTGGGTGGCGAGCTGTTTCTCGGCCGCGCCGAGGCTGGCGCGGGCGCGGTCGAGCTGGGCCTTCTGCAGGCTGCAGTCGAAGCGCAGCAGCACCTCGCCGGCGCGGATCACGCCGCCTTCGGTCACCGCCAGGTGCTCGATGCGCGCGCCGATCTCGGCCGCCAGCGTGGTGTAGCGGCGCGGCGTGAGCTGGGCGCGCAGCTCGGGCTCGGGGGCGGCCGGCAGGCTGATGGCGCCCGCTGGCGCGGCGGGCAGGTTGGTGCGCTGCACCTGGGCTTGCGCCAGCGTGTGGCCGGCCAGCAGGCTGGCGCCGACCAGCGCGGCGATTCGGGAGAGGGTGTTCATGGCGTGTGTCCGTTGATCGAGACGCGCTGGCGAGTCGGGTGTGCCGGTCTCAGCTGCCGAGCAGGCGGCTGCGCACCTGCTCGCGGATCTGCGCCAGGCTCAGGTCGTCGCTGCTGTCGGGCAGCGGGTCGATGCCCAGCGTGGCCTGCAGGCGGCTGGTGGCGGCGTGGGCCTGGGCCAGCGCCTGGTAGCGGCGCAGCAGGCTGACGATGGTGGTGGTCTGCGCGGCCACGCGCTCGAGCTTGGAGCCGGCCTGGGCCTGCTCGCGGCGCATCAGCTGCTCCATGATCTTGCTGTCGAGCGTCCACAGCGCGTCGGCCCGCTTGAGCTGCAGGCGCGCACTGGCCAGCTGCTCGCGTGCCACGTGCACCTGCGTCACCACCGCCACGTGGGCGGCCAGGCGGCGCTGGTCGGCCAGCGCCACGCCGGCCTCGGCGGCCAGCTTCTGGGCTGGCACCGACAGCAGGTTCCACAGGTTGTACGAGACCTGCATGCCGGCCTCGTTCCAGCTCTTGTTGACCAGGTAGCTGTCGGTGTCGTAGCGGGCGCCGAGGTTGAAGCTCAGATTGGGATAGATGCGCGCCAGCACCTTGTGCACCTCGGTGGCGGCAATGCGGCGCTGGTAGGCCTGCTCGCGCAGGTCGGCGTTCTGCGCCAGGGCCTGTTCTTCCATCGCCTCGGCCGAAGTGGCGAGCAGGTCGGTCTGGCCGAGCTTGCTGTCGCTGTCGAACTCGACCTGCATCATCACCGGTGCGTTGATCAGGCCGGCCAGGTCGTAGCGGGCGGTCACCAGTTCCTGTTCGATCGATTCGAGCAGGCGCATGTTCTCGGTCAGCTGACGCTGGTAGCGCAGCGAGTCGAGCGGGGCGCGCAGCTTTTCTTCTTCGGCGCGGCGGGCGTCGACCATCGCCTCGTCGGCCAGCGCGAGTGCGGCGCGCACCTCGCCGTGCAGGCGCTGGGCGCTGGCGGCGCGCCAGTAGGCCACGCGCACGTCCTGCACCAGCAGGTGGGTGGCCTTGCGGCGACGCTCGGCGGCGGCCAGCACGCGGTCGCCAGCTTGCTGACTGTTGTACTTGGCCAGGCCGAAGTCGAGCAGGCTCCAGGTCATGTCCAACTGCACCAGCGTGTGCTGGCGCTCCTGCGAGATCGACGGATCGACGCCGATCTGCTGGCCGGTGGCGGCGTTGACGCTGCGCGCCAGCCGATCGCTGTCACGCGCCGAATAGCCGGCCGAGGCCACCAGCTTGGGCAGGCTGTCGTAGGCGCTGGCGTCGTACTGCTGCAGCGCCATGGCCTGCTCCATCAGGCGGGCGCGGCGGTCGAGGTTGTATTTCAGGGCCCGGGCGATCGCCTCGTCGAGGCCGAGCTGGGCGCCCAGCGGCGGCACGTCGCGGCGCGCCGCTTCGCTGTCGGCGCGGGTCTGGGCCTGGTGTTCATCGGCCTGGAGCGCCTGCGGCGGCAACTGGGCGCAGGCGGTGAGCAGGGCCAACGTCGCCGGGGCGACCAGGGTGAGCAGGCGATGAGGGGCAGTGCGCGGCAAGGGTCTCTCCGGGTGCGCCCGCTGCGGGCGCGCGGCCGTGGTTCGGTCCCCGGGTGTCGGTACTCGACTGCCGTGTCCGGCGCAGCCAAGGAACCATCACATCGCATGCAGTGGCCAGACCGCAGGCTCCGAGGGAATGTCTGGCTGACGCCTCGTCCACGAGCCCCTTGTCGCCTCGCACCTGTACTGCGTGCCGCAAGCAACCCGGCTGCCCGTGCGATCGGATGAATCGCCTGAGGGCCCGTGGCTTTGCGTCCGGCGCTTTCACGCCGTTTGCCTTGTGATTGATCGTAGGTTTCAGTTCGGGAGTGAATCGATCGGAAACAGCGGTGTTTCCAGCTGTTTTCTGATCGTGACCCGGCGTTCCCCGCGACGCCTGCCCCAATCGCCGGCTCAGCTGCCGGCGGTGTCCGGTTCGCGCCGCAGCAGGACCGTGAATTCCGCACCGATCACGCCGTCGCTGCGGTTGGCGGCGCGCAGGTCGCCGCCGTAGCGCTCGACCAGACTGCGGCTGATCCACAGGCCCAGGCCGGTGCCGTCCTTCTTGCGCGTGACAAACGGCTGGAACAGCTGGTCCATCAGCTCGACGTCGAGCCCGGCGCCGCTGTCGGTGACCGAGATCGCCACGCTGTCGGGCTCGACATCGCGGGTGGCCAGGCCGAGCGCGCCGCCCTCGGGCATGGCGTGGATGGCGTTGACCAGCAGGTTCACCAGCACCTGCTGCAGCTCGTTGCGGTTGATGCCGGGCTGGCGCGTGGCGGTGAAATCGCGCTGCACCGTGATGCGGGTGCGCGCCAGCAGGTGGCCGACCAGCACCAGGCAGTCGTCGAGCACTCGCGCGGTGTCGACCGGCGCGATGTAGCCGGCGTATTCGGCCGGTTTGGCGAACTGCAGCAGCTGCGTCACGATCAGCCGCATGCGCTCGATCTGCTCGTCGATCAGGCGCAGTTCGGTGTGGACGGTGGCCGCGGTGGCTGCGGGCAGCTGGCTGCGCAGCACGTCGAGGTTGCCCTGGATCACCGCGATCGGGTTGTTGACTTCGTGCGCGATGCTGGCGGTGAGCTGGCCCACCGCGGCGAGCTTTTCGCTGCGCAGCAGTTGCGACTGCGCCGCCGCCAGCTCGCGGGTGCGCGCTTCGAGCGCGGCGGTGCGCTGCGCCACCTTGGCGTCGAGCTCGGCGTTCCAGCGTTGCAGGGCGCGGGTCTTGTCGTCGATGACGTCGAGCAGGCGGTCGAGGTGCCCGGCCAGCCGGCCGAGTTCGTCGCCGCTGCGCACGGCACCCACGCGCGCTTCGAGCCGGCCGGCTTCGACGTCGCGCATGGTGTCCGCCATCTGCTCGATCGGCCGGAAGATCGTGCGTGCCCAGCGCAGCGATACGAAGCCCGCCACGATCATCACCGCGAAGAAGATCACGCCGATGCTCGCCAGCGCGGCGTACTTCAGCAGCGTGAAGGGCCGCTCGGTGTAGCCGACGTAGAGCATGCCCACGCGCTGGCCGGCGCCGTTGGCGATCGGCTGGTAGGCCGAGACATACCAGTCGTTGACGACGAAGGCGCGGTCGAGCCAGGTCTGGCCGCGCACCAGCACGGCGTCGCGCACCACCTGCGAAACCCGCGTGCCGATCGCGCGTTCGTCCTTGGCCGGGCCGAACAGCCGCACGTTGGTGCTGATGCGCACGTCGTCGAGAAACAGCGTGGCGGTGCCGCGGCTGCCGAAGGGCAACGAGCCCTCGGGGTAGACGATGCCGTTGATGTGGTCGATGAACGGCAGGTTGCGGTTGAGCAGCAGGCCGCCCTGCACGTGGCCGAGCAGGCGGCCGTCGCTGTCGCGCACCGCGCGGGTGGCCAGCAGCACCATCGCGCGGTCTTCGCGCTTTCGCTCGGTCGGTGCGGCGTCGCGGGTCGGCAGCAGCGGCAGCTCGACCCGCTCGCGCAGGCCGCTGGCCAGGGCGTCGAGCTGCGCGACCTGCAGGATCTCGACGCTGGTGTGGCCGGTGCCGCCATCGGCCCAGCGCCGCGCCGGTGAGGCGGGCTCCGTCGCGCGGGCCGGGCCGCTGTCGGAGGCTCGCAGCGTGCCGTCGGCTGCACGCAGGTTGATGAAGTCGAGCCGCTCGTGCACCTTGGCGTGCTGCAGCAGGGCCACGATCGCGGCGTCGCCGGGCTGCGCCAGCGCCAGGTGCAGCGCGTGCGAATCGGCCACCGAGGCGGTGCTGGCACCCACCTCGACCTGCACCCGCTCGAAGTAGCCCTGGGCCACCGCCAGATCGGCGCGGATCTTGGTGATCAGCATCCGGTCGAACGCCTCGTTGCCCCACCACAGCAGCAGCAGGCCGAGCAGCGGCAGCACGCCGGCCAGCGGCAGCAGCACCATCGCCAGCAGCTTGTTGCGGATCGACAGCGACCGGAACCGCGCGAACGCCATCAGGCCTGCGACCACTCGGCCACGCGCCGCTCCAGCGTGCGCCGCGAGATGCCCAGGAGCTGCGCCGCCTGGGTCTTGTCGCCGCCGACCGATTCGAGCACCGCCAGGATGTGGCGCTTTTCGAGCGTGTGCAGGTCGGTCGGCGCGGCAGCCGGCGCAGGCGCTGGCCGCGACGGCGCCGGCCGCGGCAGGCTCTGGTAGAGCGCCGAGACGTTGAGCGCGCCGACGATCAGCGAGCGCTCCAGCAGGTTGCGCAGCTCGCGCACGTTGCCCGGCCAGTCGTACTGCCGCAGATAGCCCATCTCGTCGGCCGTGACCTCGATCGGCGGCACGCCCAGGCGCGGCGCCAGCGTGTCGATGAAATGCGCCACCAGGTCGGGGATGTCTTCCTTGTGCGCACGCAGCGGCGGCAGCTTGATCTCGACCACCTGCAGGCGGTAGAACAGGTCGGCGCGAAAGCGCCCCGAGCGCACGTCGTCGATCAGCGGCCGGTTGGTGGCGGCGATGATGCGCACGTCGATCGGGATGGCGCGGTCGCTGCCCACCGGGCGCACGCGGCGGTCTTCGAGCACGCGCAGCAGCGTGGCCTGCAGCGCCAGCGGCAGCTCGGCCACCTCGTCGAAGAAGATCGTGCCGCCTTGTGCGTCGATCAACAGGCCCTCGCGCCCCGGCCCGCGGCCGCTGTGGCCGAACAGCTCGGCTTCGAGCTGCTCGGGCGCGGTGGTGGCGCAGTTGACCGGCACGAACGGCCCCGCCGCGTGCGGGCTCAGGTGATGCAAGGCCAGCGCCGCGAGCTCCTTGCCGGTGCCCGATTCACCCGTCAGCAGCACGGTCGAGTCGACCGTGGCCACCCGGCGCAGCGCCGCCTGCAGGCCCTTGACGACGATCGACTGCCCGACCAGCCCGTCGGCCGGCGGCGTGCGTTGGCTCAGCGTGCGGCGCAGCACCCAGTTCTCGCGCCGCAGCTGGGCGCGCTCCAGGCCGTGGCGCACCGCGCCGAGCGCCTGCGTGACGCGGAAGGGTTTCAGCAGCATGTCGCCGGCCCCGGCACGCAGCGCCTCGATGGCGGTCTCCAGATCGGCGAACGCCGTGATCAGCACCACCTCGGCGCCGATGCCCTGGGCGCGCATGTCCTTGAGTAGCGCGATGCCGTTCTTGCCGGGCAGCGCGATGTCGAGCAGCACCAGGTCGATGCGGTGCTGCTGCAGCAGCAGCTCGGCCTCTTCGGCCGAGCCGGCGGTGAAGACCTGGCCGACGCGCGGCGCCAGCGCCTTTTCGAGGAAGTGGCGCATGCCGGGTTCGTCGTCGACCACCAGCACGCTGGCGCGTGGCCAGTGCTCGTCCGCATGCGTCGACAGCGTCGGGTCAGGGGCGTTCATCTTGCAGCTGCTGCAACTCGGCCAGGGTGTTGACGTTGACGAAGGCGGCCGCCTCGAAAGGCACCGTCACCAGGCGGTGGCCGGCGGCCCACAGGCCGACCTTGCGTTCGCCGGTCTGCATGAAACGCGTCAGGCTGTCGAGCAGCTCGGTCTTGACGAGGCAGAACACCGGCTGGCGGCGCAGCGCACCGTCTTCATGCGTGGCGGCCATCGCGATCTCGGCGTCGGCCTCGGCCAGCGCGGCGGCGAGCCTGCTGACCAGGTCCTCGGGGAAGTTGGGTGTGTCGCACGGCACCGACACCAGGTAGGGCGTCTCGGCCCGCTCCAGCCCGGTCAGCAGGCCGGCGAGCGGGCCGGGGTAGTCGGCCAGCGCATCGGGCCAGACCGGCACGCCCATCGATTCGTAGGCACCCAGGTTGCGGTTGGCGTTGATCATGATCTCGCCCACCTGCGGCGCCAGGCGCAGCATCGCGTGCAGCGCCAGCGGCATGCCGAGGTGGTTCTGCAGGCCCTTGTCGACGCCGCCCATGCGCGCGCCGCGGCCGCCGGCGAGCACCACGCCGGTGATGTGTTTCGGGTCGATCATCATGTCTCCAGCAGGTCGAAAGCCTGCGTTTCCACTTGCACGAAAGCCTGCGTGAAGCCGGCCACGGCGCGCCACAGCTCGGCACGTGGATGCGCCAGCACCGCCTCGCACAGCGCCTCGACCCAGCTCTGCACATGGGCCCGGAAGAAGCGCCGCTGCTGTTCCAGGTTGCACACGCCGGCGTCGTCACCGGCAATCAGATACCGCATCACCTCCAGCACGTAGGCGACGTGGTCTTCGGTTTCGGCGCGCTGCGCATCGCGTGTCAGGCCGAGCTGGGCGAGCGACTCGCGCAGCGCCGCGAGCGGGCGCTCGTGCAGGAAACCGCTGAGGTAATACGAGCCGTAGACGAACACCTCCGGCTTGCCGACGCCGTAGAACAGCGCCTCGTGCTCGGCCGCCGCGGCCTCGACGCTGGTGGCGCGCATCGCGGCCACCAGCGCCTGCCACGGCGCTTCGAGCAGGCCGCCGGCCTGCGGCGCCTCGGTCACGGCGACGCGGAACTGTTCGAGCAGCGTGGCGTCCGGCGGCGCCAGCCAGAGCTGCGAGAGCAGGCCGTACAACTCGGCGCGGGCGAGCTCGTCGCTGTCGTCGCCCGCGTGGACGGCGGCGAAATGGATCGGTGCGGCGGGGGCTTCAGTCATGTGGGGGATGGGGGCTCAAGGCTTGATGTCGGTGATGCGCACTTCGTTCGCATGGCTGTGGATGTCGATCACGCGGCAGTCGCCGCACATCTTCAACCGCTCGGCCGCGGCGCCCTGGAAGGCCGAGTGGCCGGCCAGCTTGACCCGCATGTTCTCGATTGCACGCAGCGTGCCGAAAGGCGATCCGCAGCGCACGCAGCGGTAGGGCTCCATCTCGTGCAGCACGCGGTTGGCCTTGCGGGCGCGGCCACCGTCGGCCAGCAGCAGGCGCGGCTGGAGTTGGATCGCATCCTCCGGGCAGGTGCTGGCGCACAGGCCGCACTGCACGCAGTTCTTCTCGATGAAACGCAGTTGCGGCCGCTCGGGGTTGTCGGCCAGCGCACTTTCCGGGCAGGCGCCGACGCAGCTCAGGCACATCGTGCAGCGCTGGGTGTCGATCACCAGGCTGCCGAACGGCGCGCCCGCCGCGGGCAAGGCGATCTCTTCGATGGCACCGACCGCGGTCGGCGCCTGCGCCAGCAGGTGGTCGATCGCGAGGTCGAGCGTGACGCGCTTGTCGGCCTGCGCGGCAAAGCTCGCCGCGCGCGCCACGCCTTGCGCGGGTGCGGCGGACAAGGCGGCGTCGAGCGCGCTCAGGTCGCGTGCATCGCGGGCCTCGATCAGCCGGAAATGCTCGCCGCGATAACCCAGCCCGCTGGCGATCGCCTGCGCCACCGCGATCTGTGCGGCGAGCGCCTCGCGGTATTCGGGCGCCTCCTCGTCGGTCAACAGGATCCAGACCTGCGACGCGCCTTGCGCCAGCGCCGCCAGCCACAGGTCGAGCCCGACGCTGGCGGTGTGCCACAGCGCCACCGGCAGCACGCGGGCCGGCACGCCGCGCATCGACTTGTCGACACGGGCCGCGCGGCCCAGATCGCCGATCAGCCGCGCGCCCGCGCCCTCGCTGTGCAGCAGCAGCGCAGCATCGCGCCCGCCGGCTTGCGCGTAGGTGGCGAGCAGCGTGCGCAGCCGCTTGCCCTGGTCGACCGGGCCGGGGTAGGCGAACGTCAGCGCGCCGCTCGGGCACACCGTGCTGCAGGCGCCGCAGCCCACGCACAGGTGCGGCTCGACGACGATGCCGCCGCCGCTCGCCGCCACCGGCATGGCGGCCACGCCGGCCGGGCGCGGGCCGCGGCCCTGCGTCTTGCCCTTCTGCGACGCATCGCTGCGGATCGCGCGCGCCGAGCAGACGTAGATGCAGGCGCTGCAGCCGATCTGCTCGTTGCGGCTGTGCGCGCACAGCTTGGGCTGGTAGCGGAAGAACCTGGGTTTCTCGAACTCGCCCACCGAGTCGCGCAACTCCAGCACGGCGCTGGCCAGCGCACGGTCATCGTGGCCGACATGAAAGTAGCCCTGCGGCTTCTGATGCATCGTGAACGCGGGCTCGGTGCGCAGGTCGAGCACCAGGTCGAAGCGGTCGCCGGCAGTCTGCGGCGCGCGGCCGAAGTCGATCGCGCCGGCGGCCTCGCAGACCCGCACGCAGTCGCGGTGGCTCCTGCACGCGGCCAGGTCGACCTGGTACGAGAAGTCGATCGCGCCTTCGGGGCAGGCGTCGATGCAGGCATTGCAGCGGGTGCAGAGGTCGAGGTCGATCGGGTTGCTGGTTTCCCACTCGGCCTGGAAGGCGCCCAGCCAGCCGGTGAGCTTCGTCAGCCGTGCGGCCTGCACGACGCGCTCGCGTTGCTGCGACAAGGCACCGCCGTCGACCAGCAGCGTCACGTCGAGCCGGTCGGCCAGCATCGCGCCGGCGCGTTCGGCTGCTTCCGCGCTGCCGATCACGAGGCAGCGGCCGGCCGAGCGGTAGCTCACCGTCGGCACCGGCTCGGGGTCGGGCAATTGCGCCGCGGCGATCAGCGCGGCGATCTTGGGCGTGGCGTTGCGCGCGTCACGCGACCAGCCGCCGGTCTCGCGGATGTTGAAGAAGCGGATCGGCCGCTCCTCGATGCCGACGCGGGCGGTGCCTTCGGTCTGCGCATTGAGTTCGAGGAACAGCCGCTGTTCCTGCGTGCAGGCCACCAGCAGCGGCTCGCCGCTGGCGGCGGTTTCCTTGGCGGCGCGCTGGAAGGCCGGGGCCTCGCGCCGGCACAGCACGCTGTGAACGGTGGCGAGGCCGTCAGAGCTGGCGTTGGGCGAGTTCGCCAGCGCCCGGTTCAGCGCCGGGCCGTCCAGCGGCATCGTGCGGTTGCAGTCGCAGATCAGGGTCTTCATCGGGCGGGATGTCGTCGTTGAGCGCCGGCAGCGTGCCGGCATCGGGGGCGTCTTCCCGGGCCTTGTCCTCGTCGCGGAACAGGCCCAGGAACTGCGACTGCGCCATCTGCCGCAGCATGCCCTCGGGCAGCGGGTCGGGGATGCCGTAGTCGTCGATGTAGGTGTCCAGGCCGTCCATCACGTTGAAGTGCGGGTCAGTGAACAGTTTCTTGAGCGCCGCGTTGCGCACCGGGGCGTCGACATCACGGGCGACGAAGCGGGCGTAGTCGGATTCGTGTGTCAGCGCGGCGACATCGTCGAGCGTGGGCGGCGCGGGTTTCTCGGCGGCCGGTGATTCCGCAGTCGTGGCGGGGGCGGCGACATGGGCGGCCGGCTGGGTGTCGACCGCTGACGGTGCAGGTTGTGGCGCGGGCGGCGGAGTCGTCGGCATGACCGGCTCGGCCAGGGGCGCACCCACCCGCGCCTGCACCTTGCGCTGCGACCAGCGCGAGAAGAAGCCGCCGCCGTCGGCCGGTTTGTCGAGGGTGTCGGGCATCTCGTGCCTCACCGCCGTTCGGGCGTCTTGAACGACGCCGGGCGCTTGCGCTGCTTGACCTCGGGGCGATAGTTTTCGTCGGTGTAGGCCTGCAGCCACTCGCGCACGTCGGCGGGCAGTGGCGTGTTGTCGACCCGCTCCTGCGCGTCGAGCAGGCGGCCAGCCTCGTTGTACGACAGCGTGACCAGCTCGGGCCAGGCGCGCGACGGATCGGCCTCGTCGATGCGCCACATCACGAACCAGACCGGCGCGCCCGAGGTCAGGTTGAGGTGATAGCCCTCGCCCTCGTCGCGGTACAGCGTGACGGTCAGGCCCGGGTGCAGGATCTGGGCGTTGATGCCGTCGTCGCGCAGCGTGCGCGGCTCGCTGCCGAAGCGGCCGTCGTCGAGCAGCACGTCGGCGATGCGCAATCGCCAGTCCTCCCAGCGAGAAGGCTGCTTCTGGCGCTCGATGAGCACCGCGACATTCAGTGTGGGGCGCTCGGTCATTCTTCATTCTATGCAGCGACCCGTACCCGCGCTCTCGGTGTAAGGACTGAGTCGAGAGCGGTCGGCGCCGCTGTTTCGGACCCGGACATTGAGTCGCGACAAGTTGTCGTTCGCACATCGGGGGCGGCCCTATTGAAACCGGCCGCGCACTGGCGGGTAATGACATGTCGATATGCAGGCCTTTGCATGGTCTGCGTCCGGAGGTTGCGATGAACAAGCCCCAATTGCCGTCCCCGTCCCGACCAGGGACCGAGTTGTTGACACGTCGCCGTGTCTTTGCCGGCGTCGGAACGGCCGGCGCGCTGGCTGCTGTGGCGGCGGTGTTGCCGCTGTCGCCCACGCCGGCGCCGACGGCTGCCGCAGCCCCCCCGAAGCTCGCCGACGACCCCGATGGCCGCTACCAGCTGACGCAGCACGTGCAGCGCTACTACCAGACCGCCAAGGTCTGAGCCGGCCCGACAAGAAGAAGGAGACGCCATGCTGCTGACCCGCAAAGCCGGCTCCCCCGGCACGCCCGGCGCCCAGGCTTCGAGCCTGGTCGCCAATCTCTCCCGAGGCCTGGCCCGCGCCGTGCCGACGATGGATCGCCGCAGCTTCCTGCGCCGCTCCGGCCTTGGCGTGGGGGCCGGCATTGCGGCCTCTCAATTGACGCTGGTCAAGAAGGTGGACGCGGCAGAAACCGCAGCGGCCGCGACGGGTGGCGGCAAGAAGATCGAAGTCAAACGCACGGTCTGCGGCCATTGCTCGGTCGGCTGTGCAATCGACGCGGTGGTCGAGAACGGCGTGTGGGTGCGCCAGGAGCCGGTGTTCGATTCGCCCATCAACCTCGGTGCCCATTGCGCCAAGGGCGCGGCGGTGCGCGAAAACGGCCACGGCGAGTTCCGTCTCAAGTACCCGATGAAGCTGGTCAACGGCAAGTACCAGCGCATCTCGTGGGACGTGGCGCTCGACGAGATCAGCCAGAAGATGCTCGCGCTACGCAAGGAGAGCGGGCCCGACGCGCTGTTCTTCGTCGGCTCGTCCAAGCACAACAACGAGCAGGCCTATCTGATGCGCAAATGGGTGTCGTACTGGGGCACCAACAACACCGACCATCAGGCGCGCATCTGCCACTCCACCACGGTGGCCGGCGTGGCCAACACGTGGGGGTATGGCGCGATGACCAACTCCTACAACGACATGCAGAACGCCCGCGCCGCGCTCTACATCGGCAGCAATGCGGCCGAGGCGCATCCGGTGTCGATGCTGCACGTGCTGCACGCCAAGGAGAACGGCTGCAAGATGATCGTGGTCGACCCGCGCTTCACGCGCACGGCGGCCAAGGCCGATCAGTACGTGCGCATCCGCTCGGGCTCGGACATCCCCTTCCTGTTCGGCGTGCTGCACCACATCTTCAAGAACGGCTGGGAAGACAAGAAGTACCTCGAAGATCGCGTCTACGGCATGGAGAAGGTGCGCGAGGACGTGCTGGCCAAGTGGACACCCGACAAGGTGCTCGAAGCCTGCGGCGTCGACGAAGCCACCTGCCTGCAGGTGGCGCGCACGATGGCCGAGAACCGGCCGAGCACGATCGTCTGGTGCATGGGCCAGACCCAGCACACGATCGGCAATGCGATGGTGCGCGCGTCGTGCATCCTGCAGCTCGCATTGGGCAATGTGGGAAAAAGCGGCGGCGGCACCAACATCTTCCGCGGCCACGACAACGTGCAGGGCGCCACCGACGTCGGCCCCAATCCCGATTCATTGCCCGGCTATTACGGCCTGGCCGAAGGCTCGTGGAAACACTTCGCCAAGGTCTGGGGCACCGACTTCGAATGGATCAAGAAGCAGTACGCGCCCGGCATGATGACCAAGCCCGGCATGACGGTGTCGCGCTGGGTCGACGGCGTGCTCGAGAAGAACGAGCTGATCGATCAGGACAGCAATCTGCGCGGCCTGTTCTTCTGGGGCCACGCACCGAACTCGCAGACCCGCGGCCTGGAGATGAAACGAGCGATGGACAAGCTCGACCTGCTGGTGGTGGTCGACCCGTTCCCGAGTGCGACCGCGGCCATGGCCGCGATGCCCGGCAAGCCCGAAGACCAGAACGCCAACCGCGCGGTCTACCTGCTGCCGGCGACGACGCAGTTCGAGACCAGCGGTTCGTGCACCGCCTCGAACCGCTCGATCCAATGGCGCGAGAAGGTCATCGAGCCGCTGTGGGAAAGCCGCACCGACCACATGATCATGTACCAGCTGGCCGACAAGCTCGGCTTCGGCGCGGAGCTGGTCAAGAACTACAAGATGGTCGACGGCAAGGGCGGCAAGGAGCCCGAGACCGAGTCGATCCTTCGCGAGATCAACCGCAGCGTCTGGACCATCGGCTACACCGGCCAGAGCCCCGAGCGGCTGAAGGCCCACATGCGCAACATGCACGTGTTCGACGTGCGCACGCTCAAGGCCAAGGGCGGCATCGACAAGGAAACCGGCTACTCGCTCGATGGCGACTACTTCGGCCTACCCTGGCCGTCCTACGGCACGCCGGAGATGAAGCACCCGGGTTCGCCCAACCTCTACGACACCTCCAAGCACGTGATGGATGGCGGCGGGAACTTCCGCGCCAATTTCGGCGTCGAGCGCGACGGTGTCTCGCTGCTGGCCGGTGACGGCTCGCATTCTCTGGGTGCCGATCTCACCACCGGCTATCCCGAGTTCGACCACCTGCTGCTGAAGAAACTCGGCTGGTGGGACGACCTGACCGACGCCGAGAAGACCGCCGCAGAAGGCAAGAACTGGAAGACCGACCCGTCGGGCGGCATCATCCGCGTGGCGATGAAGGTGCACGGCTGCCACCCCTTCGGCAATGCCAAGGCGCGCGCGGTGGTGTGGAACTTCCCCGATCCGATTCCGCAGCACCGTGAGCCGCTCTACAGCACCCGCCCGGAACTGGTCGACAAGTACCCGACCCACGACGACAAGAAGGCCTTCTGGCGCCTGCCCACGCTTTACAAGAGCGTGCAGCAGAAGAACCGCGACATCGGAAAGACCTTTCCGCTGATCATGACCAGCGGACGCCTGGTCGAGTTCGAGGGCGGCGGCGAGGAGACACGCTCCAACCCGTGGCTGGCGGAGTTGCAGCAGGACATGTTTGTCGAGATCAACCCGAAGGCGGCCAATGACCGTGGCATCCGCAACGGCGACTACGTCTGGGTGAAGACCCCGCCGATGGCCGCAATGCCCGAGTTCAAGGGCCTGCGCGTCAAGGCGCTCGTCACCGAGCGGGTCGATTCGGAGACGGTGTTCCTGCCCTTCCACTTCTCGGGCCGCTGGGGTGGTGTGGACCTGGCGCCGTATTACCCGGAAGGCGCGTACCCGGTGGTGCGCGGCGAGTCGGTCAATGTCGCCACGACCTACGGCTACGACAGCGTGACGATGATGCAGGAGACCAAGACGACTCTCTGCCAGATCGAAAAAGTGGCATGACCACCCCCGGCCGCTGCGCGACCACCCCCCGAGAGGGTTCGCCCTCGCCTTGGGGCGGCCCGGCGGCTCGGGCGCTCGCCAACCGAAGACATTGACGCCTGGAGACACCATGGCCCGAATGAAATTCATCTGCGACTCGGAGCGCTGCATCGAGTGCAACGGCTGCGTCACCGCCTGCAAGGCCGAACACGACGTGCCGTGGGGCGTCAATCGCCGCCGTGTGGTCACGCTCAATGACGGCGTGCCGGGCGAGAAGAGCATCTCGGTGGCCTGCATGCATTGCAGCGATGCGCCGTGCATGGCGGTGTGCCCGGTCGACTGCTTCTACCGCACCGACGACGGCGTGGTGCTGCACGACAAGGACATCTGCATCGGCTGCGGCTACTGCAGCTACGCCTGCCCGTTCGGCGCGCCGCAGTTCCCGAGCAACGGTGCCTTCGGCCTGCGTGGCAAGATGGACAAGTGCACCTTCTGCGCCGGCGGCCCCGAGGCCAACGGCAGCGAGGCCGAGAACGAGAAGTACGGCCGCAACCGCTTGGCCGAAGGCAAGCTGCCCGCCTGCGCCGAGATGTGCAGCACCAAGGCGCTGCTCGGCGGCGACGGCGACGTGGTGGCCGACATCTTCCGCACCCGCGTCATCACCCGCAACAAGGGCAGCGAGGTCTGGGGCTGGGGCACCGCCTACGGCAAGCCCCCCGGCGGCCCGTCCGGCCCGGCCGCGCAGCCGGCCAAGCCCGAGGGCAGCAAGTCATG
Organism: Leptothrix cholodnii SP-6; assembly: GCF_000019785.1. Taxonomy (NCBI): domain Bacteria; kingdom Pseudomonadati; phylum Pseudomonadota; class Betaproteobacteria; order Burkholderiales; family Sphaerotilaceae; genus Leptothrix; species Leptothrix cholodnii. The sequence continues at coordinate 4,168,174 of NC_010524.1, read as the reverse complement.
AGAGTCGCCGCGCTGCTGATGCTCCCGGTTCTTGTGCTGGCCGGCTGCGGCGAGCGCCCGCAGGAACTCGCCCACAGCAAGAAGGACAGCGGGCCGGCCTGGCAGGGCGCGGCCAACGAGTTCATCGCGCCCGGCTGGAAAGCCGGCGACGAGCAGAGCTGGGAGCGCCAGATGCAGGCCCGTGCGCAGAACCAGAACGAGTACCTGCGCACCGGCGGCGCGGCGCGCTGAGCCTGCCGCATCGAAAGGAGCAGCGATGCAAGACATCCTTCGGCACCTGACGCGCAGTGTGGTTCTTGCCGTGCTGCTGGCAGGCGGCCTGGCCGCTCCGGTGCTGGCCCAGCAGGCTGTGTCGGCGGGCGCTTCGGCGCCGGCCGGTTTCGTGGTCCAGGCCGAACCGAAGCCCGACGAGACCAATGCCCAGCGCGCCCAGACCCAGCCCGGCAACAACGCGCCGTTCTGGCGCTCGGTGCGCGAGTCCGGCGAGCAGGCGGGTTATTCGAGTCTGCCGGGCGTCGAGCGCGGCACGCTGATCCAGTCCTTCGTGCAGTACCCCGGCTCGCGCTACGCCACCGCGGGCGAAGCCTGGCGGCAGGTGCGCAACAACTGGATCATTCCGTACGGCGGCGCGCTGCTGCTGATCGTGGCGGTGGCGATCGCGATCTTCTACTGGCGCGTCGGCGCACTCGGCGGTCACATCCCCGACACCGGCCGCAAGGTCGAGCGCTTCACGCCGTTCGAGCGCGCCGCGCACGGGGTCAACGCGGTGGCGTTCACGGTGCTGGCGATCTCGGGCATCGTGATGGCGTTCGGCAAGTTCTTCCTGCTGCCGATCCTGGGCGGGCTGGTGTTCGGCTGGCTGACCTATGTGCTCAAGACCTTGCACAACTTCGCCGGCCCGCTGTTCGCGGTGTCGCTGCTGGTGGTGATCGTGACCTTCGTGCGCGACAACCTGCCGCGCAAGGGTGATCTGAACTGGATGCTGCGCATGGGCGGCCTGTTCGGCGATCACGAGGTGCCGTCGCACCGCTTCAACGCCGGCGAGAAGCTGGTGTTCTGGGGTGGCGTGTTCGCGCTGGGCCTGATCGTCGTGGCATCGGGCCTGGTGCTCGACCAGCTGGTGCCCTCGCTCGACTACACCCGTGGCCAGATGCAGATCGCGCACATGGTGCACGGCGTGGCCACCGCGCTGATGATGGCGATGTTCATCGGCCACATCTACATGGGCACGATCGGCACCCGGGGTGCGCTCGACGGCATGCGCACCGGCCAGGTCGACGAGGCCTGGGCGCAGGAGCACCACGAGCTCTGGTACGACGACATCAAGGCCGGGCGCATCCCGGCGCAGCGCTCCGGTGGCGCGGCCCCGGCATCGGCCCCGACGGGTGGTGCGGCCGGCGCGCACACCTGACGCATCCCGAATCAGCGGAGTCCCCCATGAACCGATACGCCATCCTGAGCGCCGGCCTGGTCGGCGCCTTGTTCGCCGCCACGGTCAGCGCCAAGCTGCCGCCGCCCGGCGACGAAGCCAAGGCCAAGGCCGCCGAAGCCGCGGCCAAGACCGCGCACGGCGGCAAGGTCGAGGCCTGGCTGCTGTGCAAGTCGATGGACCGGGTGGCCGCGGCCTACCTGGCGTCGGCCAAGCAGGCCGGCAAGGACGTCAGGCCGCCGGTGGCGACGCCGCCCTGCGCCGATCCGGGCCCGTTCGTCTACACGCCGCCGGCGCCCGTCGCGGCCGCGGCGAGCGCGCCTGCCGTGACCGCTGCCGCGCCGGCTGCGGACAAGAAGTAGGCGCCCGCCATGTCGGCCAGCAGCGAAGTGATGTCGGCCCTGTGCGCCCCTGCGGCGTGGGTGGCGGTGCCCGGCGCGCCGCGTCTGACGCAGGCGCGTGGCGAGTTGCTGCGCGAGATTCGCATCCTCGACGAATACGGCGAACAGCGGCCGATCCTGATCCCGTCCGAGCGGCCGCTGACGGTGTTCGTCGACAAGCGCGAGCTGGTCACGCTGATGACGCTGGGTGCGATCCCCGAGCTGCTGGTGCTGGGTTATCTGCTCAACCAGCGGCTGGTCGAACGGGTCGATCAGATCGAGTCGATCACGGTCGACTGGGACGTCGCCGCCGCCGGCGTCAGCACACGCGGCGGGCTGAAGGATCTGGACGCCCGCACCGCGCGCCGCGTCGTCACCACCGGTTGCGGCCAGGGCACGGTGTACGGCGACATGATGAGCCAGATCGAGTCGCTCAAGCTGCCCGACCCGGCGGTGGCGCGCATCCGCCAGGGCACGCTGCACCGCATGCTCGAGACCATGCGCCAGCAGGACAGCATCCACCGCAAGGCCGGCTCGGTGCACGGCTGCGCGCTGTTCTGCGGCGCGCAGATGCTGATGTTCGTCGAGGACGTCGGCCGCCACAACGCGATCGACACCATCAGCGGCTGGATGGCGCTGCACGGTGTCGAGGGTGGCGACAAGACCTTCTACACCACCGGCCGGCTGACCAGCGAGATGGTGATGAAGGCGGCGCAGATCGGCGTGCCGATCATCGTCTCGCGCAACGGCGTGACGGCGATGGGCCACGAGATGGCCAGCCGGCTCGGCATGACGCTGTTCGGCCGCGCCGCGAACCGGCATTTCCTCTGCTACACGGGCTTCGAGCGCTTCGATTCCGAGCCCGAACCGCAGCGCCCCGCGATGCGGGTGGTGTCAGGCTGAACGGTTGACGAAGCGTTGCATTTGCACCTGGGCAGGGTGTCCCGTGGCGAGGTAGATTGACGTCCGCCCATCAGGAGGACATGTCATGAGCACCCATCCCCTCAACATCGATCTGGTCTTCAGCCGCGAGGACCGGACCTGGATGCGCCACGCCAACGTCACCGTGCCCCAGTTCTGGGCCGGCCACGCCGTGCCGCCCGTGCGCGGCGACGTTCTGCGCATCGGCGGGCGCCAGTTCGAGGTGCTGGTGCGCCTGTGGGACCACGACGCCGAGGCCCCGGTGCTGCGGCTCTACCTGTCGTCGGGCCGGGCCGACGCCGACACCTCGTTCCAGGGCCTGTCCGGCTGACGCACGCAGGCGCCGGTGGGCGCTTTCGTCCGTCGCCGGCTTCGTGCTGCTCTGCGACAATCCCGCCAGCCGCCTGCGTGCCCCCGCAGGCGGTTTGTCTTTCAATCCGGGCCATGTCGAGGAACACCATGTACAAAAACCTCCTGCGCGCCAGCGTGTCCACGCTGATTGCCGCCGGTGCCGCATTCACCACCCCCGCTCTCCTGGCTGCCGATGGCGCCGCGGCCAAGCCGCCGCTGAAGGTCGCCTTCGTCTACGTCAGCCCGGTCGGCACCGCCGGCTGGACCTACCAGCACAACATGGGCCGGCTGGCGATGGAGAGCAAGCTCGGCGCGGCGGTGCAGACCACCTACGTCGAGAACGTCGCCGAAGGCCCCGACTCCGAACGCGTGATGCGCGACCTGGCCGGGCAGGGCTACCAGCTGATCTTCGCCACCAGCTTCGGCTACCTCGAGCCGGCGCTGAAAGTCGCGCAGGAGTTCCCCAAGGTCGCCTTCGAGCACATGGGCGGCCACAAGACCGCCGCCAACGTCAACAGCTACAACGCCCGTTTCTACGAGGGCCGCTACCTCGCCGGCTACCTGGCCGGTCGCATGAGCAAGACCGGCGTGACGGGTTACGTGGCGGGCTTCCCGATCCCCGAGGTGATCCAGGGCATCAACGCCTACACGCTGGGCATGCGCGCGGCCAACCCGAAGGCGCAGGTCAAGGTGACGTGGCTGAACACCTGGTTCGACCCGGCCAAGGAGCGTGACGCCGCGCTGGCGCTGCTCGGCCAGGGTGCCGACACGCTGACCCACCACAGCGGCTCGACCGCCATCCCGCAGCTGGCCGAGGAGAAGGGCGTGATGCTGCTGGGCTACCAGAGCGACATGCGCCACATCGCGCCCACCGCGCAGCTGACCAGCGTCACGCACGTCTGGGGCGAGCGCTACACGCAGGTGGCGCAGGCGGTGGCGGCCGGGCGCTGGAAACCGCAGCCCTACTGGGCCGGGCTGCGCCAGGGCGTGATCAAGATGGCGCCGCTCGCCAAGACCGTGCCGGCCGACGTCGAACATCAGTTCCGCGAACGCGAGCGTGCCATCGCGATGGGCAAGCTGCATCCGTTCGGCGGCAAGCTGGTCGACCAGGACGGCCGCGTGCGTCAGTCCGGAGGTTCGATGGCCGACGCCGGCATCGCGCGCATGGACTTCTTCGTGCAAGGCGTGGTCGGCAGCTTGCCCAAGCCCTGATCGCGGGGTTCAATCGGCCGCATGACCCTCGTCCGCCAGTTTCGCCAGAGCCTGCTCTGGCCTTTGCAACTCATGCCCCGCGAGGGCGTGGCCGACCCGCTGCGGCCTTGGAAGCATCTGCTGCACGCCATGCCCGGCAGCCCGTGGCGCGAGGTGATCGACGAGTACACCGGCGACCCGGAAGACTTCCACGAGCGCCACTACAACGAGTTCGTCACCTTCCTGCCGTACGTGCAGCGTTTCCTGTACGGCGAGGGTGCCGAACGGGGCGCCGGCGGGCGCACCGGCGGGGCCTCGTCGATGCACGTGCTGCGCCGCCACGACGTGGCGCGTGTGCGCCTGCAGTTGACCGAAGCGGCCGAGCCGATCGAGCTGAAGGTCGAGCACGTCGACCTGTATTTCTTCTACGACGTCGACGTCATCGCGCTCAACGTCGAGGTCAGCGCCCGCGACCTGCCGCTGAACGTGGCGCAGGAGGTGCTGTACCGCTTCGGCCGCGGTTATCCGCCAGGCTGGGACGCCCAGGGCCGCGGCCTGCATTGCCCGGCCGACGCGATGTGGATCGGCCACCAGGGCGAGGTGCTGGCGCGCACCGACGCGAACCAGCGCGATGCCTTCCTGTCCTACGTCGCCACGCACCGTGCGCCGCGGCTGGCGGCGCACTGGCGCTGGCTGCTCGAACCGCTGGTGCCCGATCAGGCCGATCTGCCCGGCGCGCTGCGCTACCGCCAGATCGAGTTCCACCGCATGCCGGTGACCGCCTACCTGGCGCTCGACGACCCGCGCGAGCTGAGCCGCGCCGACTTCGTGCGCCTGGGGCTGGTGTCCGGCCAGGGTGTCGTGGCGCCTGCTGCCGAGCAGGCTGTCGGCACCGGGCCCGCGCCGGGCATCGGCCTGCCACCGGGTCTGCCCGCGGGTCTGCCGTATGCCAGCGAACACCTGTCCGACTTCGAGGCGCGTTACTGCTACGACCGCTTCTGGTGCAGCGCCGGCGTGGCGCCGCACACCCGCTACATGTGCTGCGGCCCGGCGCTGGTGGTGGTGGGCAGCGCCAAGTCGACGTTCTTCGTCGACCTCGAGCGCGGCGTGCTGGCGCAGTTCCGGCATCAGCAGTTCCTGCTGTTCCTGATCGCGCATTTCCAGAAGGCGGCGCTGCTGATGTTCTCGGACCGCATGGTGGTGGCGCTCGACCAGCTTGCGATCGACGACGCCGGCTCGGTCAAGCGCTTCAAGCGCGCGGTGCGTGGCAACTTCGAGAACTTCCTGCGCTTCACGCACCGCTACTGGTTCCACGAGATCTCCGAGCAGGCGCAGACCCGCGAGCTGTTTCGCCTGTGCGCGAACCACCTCGAACTCGACACGCTCTACGCCGAGGTGCGCCAGCGTGTCACCGAGATGAACAGCTACCTCGACACCGACAGCCTGCGCCGCCAGGCCAACACGGTGGTGCGGCTGACGGTGGTGACGATCGCCGGCCTGATCGGCGCGCTCACCACCGGCCTGCTGGGCATGAATCTGCTGGCGATGGACGAGGCGCCGCTGCCGCAGCGGCTGCTGGTGTTCGGCCTCACCGCCTTCGGTGCGGTGGCGCTGACGGTGTTCACCGTGGCCAAGTCGAAGAGCCTGTCGGACTTTCTGGATGCGCTGTCCGACGAGCGGGTCAGCTGGCGCCGCAAGGCCGGGGCCTTTCTGGCCGTGTTCCGCAAGGACGTGCACTGAACGCAGCGCGGGGCGCCCGTGTGGACGCGCCCGCGCCTCGTCCGCTCAGTCCTCGTCGCGCAGCTGATAGCCCTTGACCATCTCGGCCTGCACGTTCGGCGGCACCGCGTCGTAGTGCGACATCGCCAGCGTGTAGCGGCCCTCGCCGCGGGTCAGCGCATTGAGCCGCAGCTGGTAGCCCGACAGTTCCGACAGCGGCGCGCGCGCGCGCACGCTGGCCAGCCCCGAAGCCATGCGGTCGGTGCCGCGCACCTCGCCGCGGCGCGAGGCCAGATCGCCGGTGATGTCGCCGATGTGGTCGTCGGTGGCGGTGATCTCCACGTCCACCACCGGCTCCAGCACGATCGGCTGGGCCTCGCGCATCGCCGCGATGAAGGCCTTCTTGCCGGCGGTGACGAAGGCGATCTCCTTGCTGTCGACGCTGTGGTGCTTGCCGTCGACCACCGTCACCCGCACGTCGACGACCGGGTGGCCGGCGATCACGCCCGCGTCCATCGCCAGCCGCACGCCTTTTTCGACCGCCGGGATGTACTGGCCGGGGATCGCGCCGCCCTTGACCACGTCGACGAACTCGAAGCCCGCGCCGCGTGGCAGCGGCTCGACCTGCAGGTGCACCTCGCCGAACTGGCCGGCGCCGCCGCTCTGCTTCTTGTGGCGGTACTGCGCCTGTGCCGAGGTGGTGATGGTCTCGCGGTAGGCGATGCGCGGCGGCGCGGTGTCGACCTCGACGCGGTAGTTCTCGCGCAGGCGCTCCAGCAGCACGCGCAGGTGCAGCTCGCCCAGGCCGTAGACGACGGTCTCCTGCGTGCTCGCCACCTGCTCGACCCGCAGGCAGGGGTCTTCGGCGGCCAGCTTGGCGAGCACCTCGGCCAGCCGCTGCTCGTCGCCATGCCGCCTGGGCTTGAGCGCCAGGCCGTGCACCGGCAGCGGAAAGTTCAGGGGCTTGAGGTGGATGTGGTCGTCCTCGGCGGCGTCGTGCAGCACCGCGTCGTAGGCGATCTCGTCGACCTTGGCCACCGCCACGATGTCCCCCGGCAGCGCCCGGCTGACCTCCACGTGGTCCTTGCCCTGCAGCATGAACAGGTGGCCGACCTTGAACGGCTTGCGGCCGTCGCCCACGTACAGCTGGCTGTTGGCGGTGACGGTGCCCTGGTGCACGCGGAAGATCCCCATCTTGCCCACGTAGGGATCGATCGCCACCTTGAACACATGCGCCAGCACGTGCTGCGCGGGGTCGACCGCCGCGTGCATCAAGCGGGCGGCGTCGCCCTCGCCCTGGTAGAAATCGGGCAGGTTGCCCTCGCTCGGATCGGGCAGCAGCTGTTCGATCACGTCCAGCAGCTGCGCCACGCCGGCGCCGGTCCTGGCCGAGACGAACAGCACCGGGATCAGGTGCCCCTCGCGCAGCGCCTGCTCCAGCGGCGCATGCAGCTCGCTGGTGGCCACGTCGCCGTCGTTGAGATAGCGCTCGACGAAATCGCCGTCGACCTCGACCACCTGCTCCACCAGCGCCCGGTGCGCGGCGGCCACCGACGAGAAATCGGCCTCGTGGCCCGGCTGTGCCTCGGGTGCGAACCAGCAGTCGACCACCTCGCGCCCGCCCGCGGCCGGCAGGTTCAGCGGCAGGCACTCGCGCCCGAAGGCGGCCTGGATCTGCGCCAGCACATCGGCCAGCTTGACCCCGGGGGCGTCGATGCGGTTGACGATGACGATGCGGTCGAGCGCACGCTCGGCGGCGTAGGCCATCATGCGCAGCGCCATCGGCTCGACGCCGGTGGTCGCGTTGATCACGATCGCGGCGGTTTCGACCGCCTCCAGCGCGGGCAGCGACTGGCCGAGAAAGTCGGCGCTGCCGGGGGTGTCGAGCAGGTGGATGCGGGTGTCGTGGTGCTGCAGGTGCATCACGCTGGTCGTCAGCGAGTGCTGCATGCGGCGCTCGATGGCATCGAAATCGCTCACCGTGCCACCGCGCTCGACGCTGCCGGCTGCGCCGATCACGCCGGCCTGCTGCAGCAGCGCCTCGACCAGACTGGTCTTGCCCGCGGCGGCCGGCCCCACCAGTGCGAGCGTTCGGATCGGGATCGGTCGGGGGGAGGACGCAGCGTCGCTGGGCGCGGCAACGGCGCTGCTCGGGGCTAGGCTCGACATGTCGCAGTCTCCTTCGCACCCGGCCGCTGACAGGGTCGGGCACTGTCTGGGTGGATCGTGGAGTCAGGCTACGCCTTTGGGGGCGCGGGCACAAGGCGAATGATCAGGCCGCGCGCAGCGCGCCGGCGCCTACTTGCGCAGCGCGATCGTCAGCAGCGCCGACGCATCGACCCTCGCCGTGAGCGAGTGCGGCACCCGGCCCGACAGGTACATCAGGTGTCCCGCCTCGAGCATGCTCGAGCGGCCGTCCACCGACACCTCGATCTCGCCCTCCATGCACTGCAGCGTGATGTCGCCCTGCACGCTGTGCGAGGCCATGCCCTTGCCCTTGGGCAGCACCAGCCGCATCACCTCCAGATCGGCCGACTTGAACAGCGCGAGGGTCTGCGCGCCCTGGATGCCCGCGCCCAGCGGACGGACGTCGATCGATTCACCTGAACTCAAGTGCGCGATGGCCATGGCAGGGCTCCTGTCGGGTTGTCTGGCGTTGTCGTGGCCGCCCGTGATGCGCGGCCACCGTGTCCCGACTGTCTTCCAACAGCCCCGATGCCGTCAAGGATCGACGGCGCCGGGGTCAGTCCGCGATTTCGGGCTCGACCAGCCTGGCCAGCTGTTCCAGCGATTCTTGCCAGCCGAGGTAGCACATCTCGACCGGGACCACCGCCGGGATCCCGTCCTGGACGATCGTGATCTCGGTGCCGCACGACACCGGCCGCAAGCGGATGGTCGTGCGCATTTCGCCGGGCAGGTTCGGATCGTCGAACCGGTCGGTGTAGACGATCCGCTCGTCCGCAACCAGTTCGACATACTGGCCGCCGAACGAATGCCCGTTGCCGCTGGCGAAGTTCGTGAACGACATCCGGTAGGTGCCGCCGACCTGCACGTCCAGGTGGTGCACCTTGCAGGTGAACCCGTACGGCGGCAGCCACTTCGACAGGGCATCGGCGTCCAGGAAGGCGCGGTAGACCCGCTCGGGCTTCGAACGAAGGACGCGGTGGAAACGAACGGTGCCTGTGGTCATGTCGGGATTCCTTTCGAATGGCAGGTCGAGGGGGTGCACAGTCTGCACCTGCTGCACGACGTTCGAGCGTTCACCGGATCGACGCCGAACGGGCGGGGGCTGCAGCGGGATCTGTCGTCCCGGCGCGCGCCTGGTCCGTTGATGGCACTCTGCCTTTCTTTCGCGCGCTCGTCTTCGGAGGTATCCGCCATGTGGAAACGCATCGCCGTCTTGTGGACCGTGGTCAGGCACGATGTGCGGCTGCTCTGGTTTGCCCTGCAGCACCCGCAGGCGCCGGGCTGGCTGAAGTGGGCGGCAATCGGGCTGGTGGCCTACGTGCTGTCGCCGGTCGACTTCATCCCCGACATGCTGCCGATCGTCGGCTGGCTCGACGATGCGGTGCTGGTGCCGCTGGTGATGCGCTGGCTGATCGGCCGCCTGCCGGCGCATGTGCGTGCCGCCGCCGAACGCCGCTCGCGCGGCGAGCGCCCGGCCGAGGCCGAGGTCATCGACGTGCGCTGACGCCGCGCGGCACCGCTCAGGCGGTCCGATCGGCCCGCAGCCCTGCCAGGAAGATCGACACCGCCTGCTCGCCCGCCGCCAGCATCGTGGCCGGGTCGGACGCCAGCGTGGCCTGGCTGAGCAGGCCGTCGACCAGCGCGAACAGGCCGCGGGCGGCCAGGTCGGGGTCGACGTCGGCGTGGATCAGGCGCTGCTGGCGGGCGCTGCGCAGCAGGGTCGCCATGCCGGCCGTCCAGTCGGCGATGGCCTGCAGGTGGCGCGTGCGCACGCTGAGCATGTCGTCGCCGTATTCGGTGCGGTGGATGATGACGGTGAAGACCCGCCGCGTGCGCTCGTCGGCGCACAGGCGCTGCAGCGGCTGCAGCACCGCCTGGCGCAGCATTTGCTCGAAATCTCCGCCGGCCTGCAGCGTCAGGTCGCAAGACGCCGCTTCGCAGGGCAGCATGATGCGGTCGAGCATCGCCAGGAACAGCTCGGCCTTGTCCTTGAAGTGCCAGTAGATCGCCCCGCGGGTCAGCCCGGCGGCGGCGGCGATGTCGAGCAGGCTGGCGCGCGACACGCCACGCGCCAGGAACACCTGCTCGGCGGTGTCGAGCAGGTGTTCGCGGGTGGCAGCGGCTTCTTCTTTGGTGCGTCGGACCATGGGGTACTTCGGGTGATGCGTCAGTCAGGCGGTGTGTTCATAACGGCGGCGCAGCGTCAACCGTTGTCCGTGCGGCGGCACCGGGTTTACGAGGGTGTCGATTAACATACATGCACGATTGTATGTAAGATCCTGACCCGGCTTGAATCAAAAAGTTCCAGCCCGGGTTTTGTCGGGTCGCAACGGTCGGCTCTGTGTTCTGAGGGGTGAGTGATGGCGGGTATGAATCGATCGATGCGGGTTTCGACCGGCTGGGTCCTGGCGCTGAGCGTGCTGAGCGCGGCGTTGCTGGTGGCGTGTGGCGGTGGAACGGCAGCGCCCGGCGCGGCCGGCCCGGGCGGCGGCGGCATGCCGCCGCCGCCGAGCGTGGGCGTGGTCACGGTGCAGCCGGCGTCGGTCGGCCTGACCACCGAGCTGCCCGGCCGGCTCGAGGCCTGGCGCACCGCGCAGGTGCGGTCCCGCGTGGCCGGCATCGTGCAGAAGCGCCTGTTCACCGAAGGCAGCGACGTCAAGGCCGGCCAGTCGCTGTTCCAGCTCGACGCCGCCAGCTTCCAGGCCCAGCTCGACAGCGCCCTGGCCGTGCAGGCCAAGGCCGAGGCCAACCTGGCGCAGGCGCAGTCCACGCTCGACCGCAACCAGCCGCTGGCCGCCGCCAAGGTCATCAGCCAGCAGGAGTGGGTGCTCAACCAGACCGCGCTCAAGCAGGCCCAGGCCGATCTGGCCACCGCCCGCGCCGCGGTGCAGACCGCCCGCCTGAATGTCGAATACGCCGCGGTGCGCGCCCCGATCGGCGGCCACATCGGCCGCGCGCTGGTGACCGAAGGCGCGCTGGTCGGCCAGGGCGAGGCCACGCTGATGGCCACCATCCAGCAGACCGACCCGCTCTACGTCAACTTCACGCAGTCGGCCAACGAGGTGCTGCGGCTGCGCCGCGCGATCGAGGGCGGCTCGCTCAAGAAGCTCGGCAAGGACGGTGGTCGGCAGGCCGCGCCGATCCGCGTGGTGCTCGACGACGGCAGCCTCTACCCGCTGCCCGGCAAGCTGCTGTTCACCGACCTGAGCGTGGACGCCACCTCCGGCCAGGTGACGCTGCGCGCCGAGCTGCCCAATCCGCAGGGCCTGCTGCTGCCCGGCCTGTACGTCAAGGTGCGGCTGGAGCAGGCGCAGGCCGATCACGGCATGGTGCTGCCGCAGCAGGCGGTCACCCGCGGCGTGGCCGGCGACACGGTGCTGGTGGTCGGGGCCGACCACTCGGTCAGCCAGCGCACGGTCAAGATCGGCTCGGCGCTGGGCAACCAGTGGGTGGTGCTCGACGGCCTGAAGCCGGGCGAGCAGGTGGTGGTCGACGGCTTCCAGAAGATCCGGCCCAAGACGCCGGTGACGCCGGTGCCGTGGGCGCCGCCGGCTGCGAGCGCGGCCGTCGTGGCGGCCAGCCGCTGAGGGCGCACGCATGAATTCGCAATTCTTCATCGACCGCCCGATCTTCGCGTGGGTGATCGCGCTGTTCATCCTGATCCTCGGCGGTGCGGCCATCACCAAGCTGCCGGTGGCGCAGTACCCGACGGTGGCGCCGCCGTCGATCGTCATCAACACCGCCTATCCGGGCGCCTCGGCGCAGGTGCTCGAAGACAGCGTGCTGGCCGTGATCGAGCAGGAGCTCAACGGCGCGCCGGGCCTGATCTACATGGAGTCGAGCGCCGACGCCAACGGCAGCGGCCAGATCACCGCCACCTTCGAGCCCGGCACCGACGTGTCGATCGCGCAGATCGAGATCCAGAACCGCCTGAGCCGCGCCACGCCGCGCCTGCCCTCGTCGGTGGTGCAGCAGGGCGTGCGGGTCGACAAGGCGCGCGCGAACTTCCTGCTGTTCGTGATGCTGACGTCCAAGAACCCGGCCTACGACCCGGTCGCGCTGGGTGACTACGCGGCGCGCAACATCCAGCCCGAGCTGCTGCGGGTGCCCGGCGTGGGCCAGGCCCAGCTGTTCGGCACCGAGCGGGCGATGCGGATCTGGATCGACCCGGCCAAGCTGGTCGGCCTGGGCCTGACGCCGGCCGACGTGAACGCCGCGATCCGGGCCCAGAACATCCAGGTCTCGGCCGGCAGCATCGGCGGTCTGCCCAGCGTGGCGGCGCAGTCGACCTACGCCACCGTGACCGTCAGCGGCCAGCTCGCCAGCGTGGCGCAGTTCGGCGAGATCCTGCTGCGCAGCAACGCCGACGGCTCCAGCGTGCGCCTGAAAGACGTCGCCCGCATCGAGCTGGGCGCGCAGACCTACGCCACCTCGGCCCGCCTGAACGGCGTCACCGCCACCGGCATCGGCGTGCAGCTCGCGCCCACCGGCAACGCGCTGGCCACCGCCCAGGCGATCAAGGCCCGCCTGGCCGAGCTGCAGCAGTTCATGCCCGAGGGCGTGAGCTACGACGTGCCCTACGACAGCTCGCGCTTCGTCAGCATCTCGATCGAGCAGGTCGTCAAGACGCTGATCGAGGCGATCGCGCTGGTGTTCCTGGTGATGTTCCTGTTCCTGCAGAACTTCCGCTACACGCTGATCCCGACCATCGTGGTGCCGGTGGCGCTGCTGGGCACCTTCGCGGTGATGCTGACGCTGGGTTTCTCGATCAACGTGCTCACACTCTTCGGCATGGTGCTGGCGATCGGCATCCTGGTCGACGACGCCATCGTGGTGGTCGAGAACGTCGAGCGCATCATGGCCGAGGAGGGCCTCTCCCCGGTCGAGGCCACCCGCAAGGCGATGGGCCAGATCACCGGCGCCATCATCGGCATCACGGTGGTGCTGGTCAGCGTGTTCGTGCCGATGGCGTTCTTTGCCGGTTCGGTGGGCAACATCTACCGCCAGTTCTCGCTGTCGATGGTGGCGTCGATGCTGTTCTCGGCGCTGATGGCGCTGACGCTCACGCCGGCGCTGTGCGCCACGCTGCTCAAGCCGATCGACCCGGGCCATCACGAGAAGAAGGGTTTCTTCGGCTGGTTCAACCGCGCCTTCAAGCGCACCACGCATGGCTACGAGGGGCTGGTGGCCCGCATCATCCGCAAGGCCGGGCGCTATCTGGTGATCTACGGCGTGGTGCTGGCGGCGGTGGGCTTCATGTACACCCGGCTGCCGACCTCCTTCCTGCCCAACGAGGACGCCGGTTACCTGATCGTCAACGTGCAGCTGCCCCCGGGCGCGGCGATCGAGCGCACCGAGGCGGTGATGGCGCAGGTCGAGGACTTCTTCCTGAAGCAGCCCGAGGTCGCCAAGGTGGTGGGTGTGCTGGGCTTCAGCTTCTCGGGCGCCGGCCAGAACGCCGCGCTGGCCTTCGTGCCGCTCAAGGACTGGAGCGAGCGCAAGGGGCAGGCGCAGTCGGCGCAGGCGCTGGCCGGGCGGGCCTTCGGCGCGTTGATGGGCATCCGCGATGCGTTCATCTTCCCGCTCAGCCCGCCGCCGATCCCCGAGCTGGGCAATGCCACCGGCTTCACCTTCCGGCTGCAGGACCGCACCGGCCAGGGCCGCGCCGCCCTGCTGGCCGCGCGCAACCAGCTGCTGGGCATGGCGAGCCAGAGCAAGGTGCTGGCCGGCGTGCGTCCGGACGGCCTGGAAGACGCGCCGCAGCTGCAGCTCGACATCGACCGCGAACGCGCGGCCGCGATGGGCGTCGGCTTCGACAGCATCGCCAGCGTGCTCGGCACCTCGTTCGGTTCGGCCTACATCAACGACTTCCCGAACGCCGGCCGGCTGCAGCGGGTGGTGGTGCAGGCCGAGGCCAGCGCGCGCATGCAGCCCGAGGACCTGCTCAAGCTCTACGTGCCCAACAACCGCGGCCAGCAGGTGCCGATGTCGGCCTTCGCCAGCACGCGCTGGGTGGTCGGCCCGATCCAGACGGTGCGCTACAACGGCTATCCGGCCATGAAGATCAGCGGCGACACCGCCAAGGGCTACAGCACCGGCGACGCCATGGCCGAGATGGAAAGGCTCGCCGCCCAGCTGCCTCCGGGCTTCGGCTTCGAGTGGACCGGCCAGTCGCGCGAGGAAAAGCTCTCGGGCTCGCAGGCCATGATCCTGCTGGCGTTCTCGATGCTGGCGGTGTTCCTGTGCCTGGCCGCGCTGTACGAGAGCTGGAGCATCCCGGTGGCCGTGCTGCTGGTGGTGCCGCTGGGCATCCTGGGGGCGCTGTCGGGCGTGTGGCTGCGCGACATGCCCAACGACGTCTACTTCAAGGTCGGCCTGATCACCATCATCGGCTTGTCCGCCAAGAACGCGATCCTGATCATCGAGTTCGCCAAGGACCTGCAGGCCGAAGGCAAGGGCCTGCTCGAAGCCACGCTCGAAGCCTGCCACCTGCGCTTTCGGCCGATCATCATGACCTCGTTCGCCTTCATCCTCGGCGTGCTGCCGCTGGCGATCGCCAGCGGTGCCGGCTCGGCCAGCCAGCGTGCCATCGGCACCGGCGTGATGGGCGGCATGATCACCGCCACGGTGCTGGCGGTGTTCCTGGTGCCGGTGTTCTTCGTCGTCATCCGGCGCCTGTTCCCGAGCACCCACCTGATGCATCTGGGCGGCACGATCTCGTCGGCTGCCAACGATGCCGCGGCCGCCGAAGCGCTGGGCCGCACGGAGAAATGAGCATGTCCCAACCTTCACTCCTGACGCTGTCCGCCGCGCTGCTGCTGGCCGGTTGCGGCAGCCTGGCGCCCACCTACGAGCGCCCGGCCGCGCCGGTGCCGACCCAGTTGCCGCTCGCGGCGGCCGAAGCCGCATCGGCCAGTGCGGCCCCCGCCGCGCCGCTGGCCTGGCAGGACTTCGTGCGCCACCCGGCGCCGCGCCGGCTGGTCGAGCTGGCGCTGGCCAACAACCGCGACCTGCGGGTGGCTGCGCTCAACGTCGAACGCGCCCGCGCCCAGCTCGATGTCTCGCTGGCCGATCGTTATCCGACGATCGGCGTGGGCGTCGCCGCCAACAGCGCGCCCAACACGCAATCGGGCAACCAGGCCCAGAGCTACACCGCCGGGCTGCAGATGGCGAGCTGGGAGCTCGACTTCCTCGGCCGCATCGGCAACCTGAACGACGCCGCCCGCTCGCAGCTGCTGGCCACCGAAGCCGGCCGGCGCAGCGCCGAGCTGGCGCTGGTGGGCGCGGTGCTGTCGAGCTACCTGAACCTGGTGGCCGATGCGCAGCTGCTCGGCGTGGCCGAGCGCACCCTGGCCAGCCGCGAAGCCACCTTCAAGCTCACGCGCATCAAGTCGGATGCGGGCGCGGCCTCGAAGCTGGAGGAGCAGAGCGCCGTCACGCTGCTGGCGCAGGCCCGCGTGGCGCGCCAGCAGGCGCTGCGCCAGCGCAGCCAGGACCTCGCCACGCTGGCGCTGCTGCTCGGCGGGCCGGTGCCCGACGACGCGGTGCCGCAGCCGCCGGTGCTCGATCCGGCCGGCGACACGTCTGCACCTGCACCGGACGACGCCGGCGCCGACGCGGCCTGGGCCGCGCTGCTGGCCGAGGTGCCGGTCGGTTTGAGCTCCGAGGTGCTGCTGCGCCGTCCGGACGTGGTGCAGGCCGAACAGCAGCTGCAGGCCGCCAACGCCAACATCGGCGCGGCGCGGGCGGCGATGTTCCCGCGCATCACGCTGACCGCCAGCGCCGGCCAGGCGTCGAGCCAGTTCAGCGGCCTGTTCCAGGGTGGCAACTTCGCATGGACGCTCGGTGCGCAGGCGCTCATGACGCTGTTCGACGCCGGCCGCAACCAGGCCAACGTCAACGCCAGCAAGGTCGGCCGCGACATCGCGGTGGCGCAGTACGAGCGCGCGGTGCAGGCCGCCTTCAAGGATACCGCCGATGCGCTGAACGGCCTTGCCACCTGGCGCGACCAGCGCCAGGCTCAGGCCGATCAGCTCGCCAGCGCGCGCGAGATCGCCCGCCTGACCGAGCTGCGCTACGGCGCCGGCGCAGCCAGCGAACTCGAACGCCTGGACGCCCAGCGCAGCCTGTATGCCGCCGAGCAGGCGCTGGTCCAGACCCGGCTGGCCGAGCAGCAGAACCGGGTCGGGCTGTGGAAGGCGCTGGGCGGCTGATCCGGGCGATTGCACCGAGGCTGGGGGTCGATCAGGGAATATTTGGATGCGCTTATATCAGTGATGGCTGATAATTTGGCGCATTCGCAACCTCCTTGATCCGGACCCCGCCATGACCTCTCCCGCCCGCCTGCTCCTTGCCCTGTGTGCCACCCTGGGCGCCAGCTTCGCCACGCTGGCGCCTGTCCAGGCCGCCGAACCGGAGTTGCTGCGCATCATCGGCGAGGACAAGAAGTTCATCGTCCAGACCGCCAAGGGCCCGCTGGAGATCACCCGCACGATGACGCCCTGCGCCAAGAACAAGGGCTGGCTGCAGCCGCTGGTGCCGGTGGCCGGGGTGCACCCGGTCGGCGAGATCGAGATCCTGCATGCCCTCAACGACCGCGACGCGATGCTGGTCGACATGCGCGAGTCGCAGGACCGCGTCAACGGCACCATCCCCAACTCGTATCACATCCCCTACACCGAGGTGGCCGGCCGGATGGACGAACTGGGCTGCAAGAAGACCGGCAAGGGCTGGGACTGCAGCAGCGCCAAGAAGGTCTACGCCTTCTGCAACGGCCCGGTCTGTCCGCAGAGCCCGACCGCCATCCTGGCCATGACGCGCGACGGTTTCCCGGCCGACAAGATCTATTACTACCGCGGCGGCATGCTCGACTGGGAGGCGCTGGGCTTCCCGGTGATCAAGGGCGATTTCTGATCCGGCCGGTGCCGGTGTTTTCCGTCGACGGGCATGCCGCGGGACTGCGACATGCCCACTTCGGCACAATCGGATACCTTTCTGACGGCGTTGTTGCGTCCTACACTTCCACGAGTTCAGTTCTGCTTAACCGCGATGTGATGCGGTTCAACCCCAGGAGGATCCCGTGGAAAACACCCTGCAGTCGTCGGTCGGTCGACCCCTGAGTCGCGGTCTTCCCGCCCTTGCCGTCGCCACCGCCTTGTTGTTGACCGGCTGCCTGTCGACCGCGCCCAAGCTGGGCGAGAACAAGGGCACCGTCAGCGGCGCGGCCGGTGGCGAGACGGCTGAAAACGCCAACAGCCAGCTCGAGAAGTGCGAGGAATCGCTCGGCACGATCGCGGTCCAGGAGGACACCAACGCGCCCTGGTACTTCCAGCTGCGCGAGCGCCAGCTGGGTTCGACCGTGCCGGTGATCCGCCTGATGATCCAGCAGAGCAACTGCTTCGTGGTGGTCGAGCGCGGCGCCGGCATGAACAACATGATGGCCGAGCGCAACCTTGAGAAGTCCGGCGAGATGCGCGGCGGCAGCAACTTCGGCGGCGGCCAGATGGTGTCGGCCGACTACACCCTGCGCCCGGAAATCCAGTTCAGCGGCAAGACCGGCGGCGGTGGCGGTTTCCTCGGCGGCGGCGCGCTCGGCCTGATCGGCGCGGTGGCCGGCCAGATGGGCAAGAACGAGGCGTCGACCACGCTGCTGCTGATCGACAACCGTTCGGGCGTGCAGATCTCGGCCTCCGAGGGCACCGGCTCCAACTACGACTTCGGTCTGTTCGGCGCCGCCTTCACCGGCGGCCTGGGTGGCGGCGGTGGCGGCTACTCGAAGACGCCGCAAGGCAAGGTGATCGTGTCGGCGTTTGCCGACTCGTACAACCAGATGGTCAAGTCGCTGCGCAGCTACAAGGCGCAGACCGTCAAGGGTGGCCTGGGCACCGGCGGGCGCCTGGGTGTGGACGGCGGCACCACGCCGGCCTCCAAGGAGCTGACCAGCAAGCCCGCGCCGGCCGCACCGGTCAAGGCGCCGGCCAAGGCGCCGGTCAAGAAGCCCGTCACGCCGACCAAGTGATCGATCCGCCGCCTCGCGCGGTGATCCGAAGGGCCTGCATCGCAGGCCCTTTTTCATTCGTGCTCACTCGTGCCGCAGGGCCTCGATCGGGTCCAGCCTGGCCGCCCGCCGCGCCGGCACGAAGCCGAACACCACGCCGATGCCGGCCGAGAACACGAAGGCCAGCAGGTTGATGCCGGGCTGGAACAGGTACGGCAGGTCCATCAGCGACGACAACCCGAGCGAAGCCACGGTGGCCAGC
This sequence comes from Leptothrix cholodnii SP-6, assembly GCF_000019785.1. Taxonomy (NCBI): domain Bacteria; kingdom Pseudomonadati; phylum Pseudomonadota; class Betaproteobacteria; order Burkholderiales; family Sphaerotilaceae; genus Leptothrix; species Leptothrix cholodnii. The sequence goes on along the minus strand of NC_010524.1, from coordinate 4,149,737 downwards.
GCGATGCCCACCAGCCCGCCCAGCGCCGACAGCACCACCGCCTCGATCAGGAACTGCAGCAGCACCTCGCGCTCGAGCGCGCCGATGGCCAGGCGCACGCCGATCTCGCGGGTACGTTCGGTCACGCTCACCAGCATGATGTTCATGATGCCGATGCCGCCCACCAGCAGGCTCACCGCCGCCACTGCGCCGAGCAGCGAGGTCATCAGCCGGGTGGTGCCCGACAGCGTGTCGGCGATCTGGCGGGTGTCGAGGATGTTGAAGTTGTCGTCCGTGCCGTCGGCCAGCTTGCGGCGCTCACGCAGCAGGCTGCGCAGCGCGGCGGTGACGGTGGCGCTGCTGGCGCCGTCCTGCATGCCCACCAGCACGGTGCCGATGCGGGTGCTGCCGGTGACGCGGCGCTGCGCGGTGCGCAGCGGCAGCAGCACGGTGTCGTCCTGATCCTGGCCCATCGCGGCCTGGCCCTTGGAGACCAGCGTGCCGATCACCTCGCACGAAAACGCCTTGATGCGCACGCGCTGGCCGAGCGGATCGCTGCCGGCGCCGAACAGCTCGCGCTGCACGGTGGCACCGATCACGCAGACCGCCGCGCCGCCGGCCAGCTCCTCGTCGCTGAAGTTGCGCCCGCTGGCCAGCACCCAGCTGCTGGTGCTGAAGTACTCGTTGGTGGTGCCGGTGACGGTGGTCGACCAGTTGCGGCCGTCGGCCACCACGGTGACGCCGCTGCGCACCTCGGGTGCCACCGCGCGCAGGCCGCCGACCTGGGCGGCGATGGCTTCGATGTCGGCCATGCTGAAGGCCGGTGCGCCGGCGGTGTCGCGCCCGGGGCCCAGGCGCTGGCCGGGCCGCACCATCAGCAGGTTGCTGCCCAGGCTGGAGATCTGGTCCTGGACCGCGCGCGTGGCGCCGTTGCCGAGCGTGACCATCGTGATCACCGCGGCCACGCCGATCACGATGCCCAGCGTGGTGAGGCCGGCGCGCAGCAGGTTGCGGCGGATCTCGCGCAGCGCCAGCAGGAACGTGTTCCAGAGCATCAGGCCTCCTGTGCCGAGGGGGTGATGGCCGGCGCGTGGCCGGTTTCGAGCGGCGGCTCGGCGTGGGCGGCCTGCCGCTGATCGCTCTCGACGCGGCCGTCGCGGAACCTGACGATGCGGCGCGCGAACGCCGCCATCTCGGGCTCGTGCGTCACCATCAGCACGGTGATGCCCTGCTCGGTGTTCAGGCGCGTCAGCAGTTCCATGATCTCGATGCCACGCGCGCTGTCGAGGTTGCCGGTCGGCTCGTCGGCCAGCAGCACGGTCGGCCGCGAGACGATGGCGCGGGCGATCGCCACCCGCTGCTGCTGGCCGCCCGACAGTTCGGCCGGGCCGTGGTGCTCCCAGCCGGCCAGGCCGACCTCGGCCAGCGCGGCGCGTGCGGCGGCGTGGCGCTCGGCGCGGCCCAGGCCGCGATACAGCAGTGGCAGCTCGACGTTCTCCTGCGCGCTGGTGCGCGCCAGCAGGTTGAAACCCTGGAAGACGAAACCGAGGTGGCGCCGCCGCAGCAGCGCGCGTTGATCTCGGTTCAGGCTGTGCACGGGCACGTCGCTGAAGCGGTATTCGCCCGATGTGGGCGTGTCCAGGCAGCCGATCAGGTTCATCACCGTCGACTTGCCCGAGCCGCTCGGCCCCATCACCGCGACGAATTCGCCGGCGGCGATGTCGAGGTCGATGCCCTTGAGCGCCAGGAAGGCGGCCGTGCCGCTGCCGTAGGTCTTGGTGATGCCGCGCAACTGGATCAAGGGTTCGGCGGGGCTCATGGCTGCGCCCCCGCGCTCGTTTCACCGGTCAGCACCTGCAGGCCTTCGCGCAGTTCCTCGCCGCTCACTTCGGTCTGCCGGCCGTTGCTCAGGCCGATGCTGACGGTGATGGCGCGTGGCGCGGCGCTGCCTTCCTGCACCCAGATGCGCCCGGCCTGGCCGGCCACCGGCGCGGCGGTGGTGGCGCTGCGCGGCCGGTTCGAGCCGGGGATGCGCGGCATCAGTTGCGAGACCACGCTGCGGCTGGGTGCCGATGCCGTGCCGTTGCCTGGGCTGTAGCGCAGCGCCCGGTTGGACACCAGCCAGACCTGCCGGCGCTCGTTGGTGGCGATGGTGGCCACCGCGGTCATGCCCGGGCGCAGGCTGAGGTCGGCGTTGTCCACGCTCAGCAGCGTGGTGTAGGTGACGACGTTGTCGGTCAGCGTCGAGCCGTAGGCCACCCGCGTCACCGTCGCCGGATAACGCCGCCCGGCCCAGGCGCTGACGGTGAAGCTGGCGCTCTGGCCGTCCTGCACCTGCGCCACGTCGGCTTCATCGACGTTGACCGACAGCTGCAGCTGCGTCAGATCCTCCGCCAGCGTGAACAGCGTGACCGCCTGCAGCGACGCTGCCACCGCGTTGCCGGGGTCGACCGAGCGCGTCAGCACCACGCCGTCGATCGGCGAGCGGATCGAGGCGCGGCCGAGGTTGGTCTCGTCGGTGCTGAGCGTGGCGCGGGCCTGCGCCACCGCGGCCTGGGCGCTGGCCTGCTCGGCGATCGCCTTGTCGAGCGCGGCGCGCGCGCTGTCCATCTCGGCCGGCGCCGGCACCTGGCCGCCCGACAGGCGCTGCACTTCTTCGAGCCGCGCCAGGTTGGCGCGCGACTCCTTGGCGGCGGCGGCGGCCTGCGCCACGCCGGCCTGCGCGGCGGCGAGGCTGGCGCGGGTGCGGGTGATCTGGTCGAGCAGCTTGGCGGTGTCGAGCTCGACCAGCACCTGGCCCTTCTTGACGCGGTCGTTCACGTCCACCCGCACCCGCGCGACGATGCCCGACAGCTCGCTGCCGATGCTGACCGAGCGGGTCGGCTGGATCTTGCCGTTGGCGGTGACGGTCAGCGCCAGGTCGCCACGCGCCAGCGGCTCGGTGGTGTAGCGCACCGGGGCGGTCTGCGACGGACCGAAGGCGAACCACAGGCCCGCGCCGGCGGCGGCGATCAGCACGGTGCCGATCAGCCAGGGCACGCTTCGGCGCCAGCGGGATGGGCCGGCATCGTTGCCGAGCAGGTCGGACAGCGCGGCGGCGGTTGCGGAGGAGGGCGGCAGTGTCTTCATTCTTCTTCCGCCCAGCCACCGCCGAGCGCCTTGTTGAGTCGGATGCGGCCCAGGCTCAGATCGGTCTGAGCGGCGACCAGGCCGTTGTCGAGCGAGAGCGCGGTGCGCTGGGCTTCGAGCAGGGTCGAGAAGTCGACCAGCCCGGCCTGGTAGCGCTGGCGCGCCAGCAGCAGGGCGTTGCGCGCCGAGGCCACGCCGGCCTCGTAGGCGGCCAGGCGGCTTTGGGTGTAGATCTGGTCGGCGAGGGCGTTTTCGACATCCTCCAGCGCCGTCAGCACCGCCGCCTGGTAGCGGATCTGCGCCTGCGCCTGGACTGCCTGCTGCGCCTGGATCTGCGCGGCGCGGGCGCCGCCGTCGAACAGCGGCCAGTTCACCGCCGCCCCCAGCGTGGCGAGCGTCGCGGCCGGGTTGCCGAGCGCGCCGAGCGTGGCGGCCTGCAAGGCCAGCGTGCCGCTGATCGCGAACGACGGCCGACCGGCGGCGCGGCTGGCGGCCAGGCGCTGGCTTTCGGCGTCGATGGCCAGCTCGGCGGCGCGCACGTCGGGGCGCTGGCGCAGCACCTGTGCCGGCACGCCGGCGGGCATCGGCGCGGCGAGCGGGATCGGCGGGGTGATGCGCTCGTCGGCGCTGCCGAGCAACGCGCGCAGCGTGCCGGGCGGCTGGCCCAGCAGCACGGCGATGCGGTGTTCGGCCTGCACGACGCTGTTCTGCAGCGGCCCGATCGAGGCGCGCTGCTGCGCGGTGCTGGCGCGGGCCTGTTCGGCGTCGAGCGAGCTGACCAGCCCGGCCTGGGCGCGCCATTGCGTCAGTTGGGCGGTCTGTTCGAGCGCGGCGAGGTTGTCGCGGGCGATGCGCAGCTGGCGCTGGCTGCCACGCAGTTGCACGTAGGCCAGGCCGACCTCGGCGGCGACGCCGGCTTCGGTGGTGGCGCGGTCGGCGCGGCTGGTGGCCAGGTCCAGCTCGGCGGCGCGGGTGCCGGCACCGAGGCGGCCCCAGACGTCGATTTCCCAGCTGGCGTCGAGCCCGGCGCGCCAGCTGTTGCTGCGCAGCGCGCTGCTGCCGCGGCCGGACTGGCTGGTGCCGACGCTGCCGGAGAGGTCGAGGTTGGGCGAGGCAGCGGCGGCGCTGACATCACGCAGCGCCCGCGCCTGGATGACGCGGCTGCGCGCCAGTTGCAGGTCGGTGTTGGCCGCCAGCGCGCGTTCGACCAGTTCGCCCAGCAGCGGATCGTCGAAGCTGCGCCACCAGCGGGCCAGGGCGGCGCCGTCGATCGGCGCGGAGTCGGCGTCGGCGTGGCCGGCGGGCCGAACCGCCCACGACCCGGGCACGGCGATCGGTGGCGCCGCGTCGCTGCGCTCGGATGGCAACGGCGTCGCACAGCCGGCCAGCAGGGCGGCGCCGCAACACCAGACCGCCCAGGCCCTGCGGCGTGGGCCGGTGGTGTCGGGCGACGTGTGCCCGGTGCTTGTCGGATCGGATCGAGGTCGGTGCATGGTTCGGTTGGCGGATCGGTTGCGGTGGCGCGGGTCACCCTGCTGAGTGCGCGGTGGATCGTCACCCCGAGGTGTATCAAGCGCGACCCGCTGCGCGGATGGCCGATTTGTAAAGTTGTGCGACGCCACCGTGCGGGCTGGCCCGCTGATTGCTGTTCATCGGCGACAAGGCGGCGGGTGCGGCGGCCGGCGTTCGAACCCTCCGCACAGTGAGTTCCGACCGGAGTTTGTCCGTGTCTGACGGGTGGTTGTTCCGCCGCCCGGGCCCGATTCCGGCAAGGTTGCGGGCCTTGCCGCCGCCGCACCTCAATTTCTCGACCACCGAAGGACCGTCATGTTGCAGTCGATGAACAAGCCCGGTCTGTCCGGTTCCGGCGCGAGGGCGCGCACCGCGTGGCGTGGCCGGGGTGGCTGGCTGTCGGCCGGTGCGCTGCTGGTGGCGATCGTGCTGGCTGCGCCGGTTTCGGCCGAGGGCATCCTGTCGGTGCTGGCGCGTTCGCATCGCCAGAAGCTCGACGAACTGAAGCGCCAGGCCGTCAGCGACCCACGCGCCGAGCTGCTGCGCCAGGACTTCGAGGGCCTGCTGGCGCGCCAGTCGCCGCGCCCGGATGTCGAGCTGCTGGTGGTCGACGGACCGGTGCACGCCGAGACGCTGTCCGGCCGGGTGATCGTGATCAGTGCCGGCCTGGCGGTGCTCGACGAGGGCGAGCGGCTGTTCATCCTGGCGCACGAACTCGGGCATGTGCAGATGGGCCACTGGGCCGAGCTGTGCGCGGTCTATGCCCGCCACATCCCGGCCGAAGTGACGCCCGACGTCACCGACGCCGTCGCACCGAAGCTGGGCCGCGAGGCGTCCGCGCTGGTGCATGGCCACGAATACGCCGCCGATGCCTTCGCCTGGCGCAGCATCCGCGCCCGGGGCTGGGGCCTGGGCAGCGTGCGCGGCGCGCTGATGGTGGTGCCCAACGTGGGCGACACCTCGACCCACCCGGCCACCCGCAAGCGCCTGGCGCACCTGCGCACGATCGGCGAGGCCGAATCGCGCAGCGCCGGTCTGGACGTCGACTGACGCCGGGCCGGTCGCCCGCGGGCGCACCGGCTGGCGGCGGGTGTAAAGTGAATCGGCATGCCGGCGGGCGCTTGAGCGCCCCTTCATGGCGAACCCCCCTTGGTGCACCCACCGCCCAGACCGATGAAAGGCACGCGATGACGTTGACGAGAGAGTCGTGGCGTTGCCGGCGGTTTCTCGCGGCGGTTGCGCTCCTGTTTCTGCTCCTGTTCGGCAGCGACCCGCTCGCCGCGGCGCCACCCGAGCTGCGCACCTTTCCGGCCGGCCCGATCTACGACTACCGCTGGAAGCTGCTGGAGCTTGCGCTGGCGCAGACCGCGGCGGGCCAGGTGCCGCCACGATTGCAGCCGTATGCGGACGAGATCACTCAGAACCGCGCCGTCACGCTGCTGCAGGCCGGCGCGATCGACGTGATCGCGCTGGGCACCAACCCGGAGCGCGAGGCCCGGCTGCTGCCGATCCGGATCGACATCCTGCGCGGCATCGTCGGCTTCCGCCTGCTGGTGATCCGCTCGGCCGATCAGCCGCGCATCGCCGCGATGGATGCGCAGGCCTTGCGCAGCCAGCTCGAGTTCGGCCTCAACAGCCAGTGGGCCGACCTGCCGATCATGCGGGCCAACGGCTATTCGGTGACCACGTCGTCGAGTTACGAGAACCTGTTCGTGATGCTCTCGGCCGGTCGTTTCGACGCCTTTCCGCGGGGCCTGAACGAAGCCCGCCGCGAACTGGCCGAACGCCACGCGCAGTTCCCGGATCTGGTGATCGAGTCGAGCAAGGCGCTGTTCTTTGCGTTCCCGATCTATTTCTGGGTCAACCCGACGCAGCCCGAACTGGCCCGGCGCATCGAGCGCGGCTTGCGCCTGGCGCTGGCCGACGGCTCGTTCCGCAAGCTGTTCGAGGCCCATCACGCCGCCGACATCGCCGCGCTGCAGAAGGAAAAGCGCCAGGTCATCACGCTCGACAACCCCAACCTGCCCGCCGGATCACCGGCCCCGGACACCTCGTGGTGGTGGCCTGCGGCGGCGCGCACCCACCGCCCATGACCGGCCGGCAGACCCTGGCGCGCCGGCTGCTCTATTCGATGCTGCCGTGGTACCTGCTGCTGTCGCTGACGGTCACCGGGGTGCAGATGGCGATCCAGACCGTCACGGTGCGCGCGGCCATCGTCGACGATCTGGCCTCGCTGGGCCGCACGGTCGAGCCGGGCATCACCGACGCGGTCTGGGAGCTCGACATACCGCGGCTGGCGGCGCTGTCGCGCGGCGTGCGGCAGAACGCCATCGTCACCGCCGTGCAGGTGCGCAGTGACAACGGCGCGCTGCTGGTCAGCGACGGCGAACTGCCCGACGCCGCGGCCTTGCCTGCCGGTCCGGGCGGCGTGTCGGCCGCCCACGCCTGGCAGACGGTGCCGCTGGCGCGTGCCGTGTCGACGCGCCCGGCGCGGCTGATCGGCCACCTGCACCTGTATTCGGGCCCGCAGGTGCTGTGGGACCGCACCAAGTACGGCCTGCTGGTGGTGCTGCTGAACTCGATCGTCGTCACCACCGGGCTGTGGCTGATGTTCTCGTGGACCGTGCGTCACCGCCTGTCCAAGGAGGTCACGCGCATGGCCCGGACGGTGGCGGGCTGGCGCTACCGCAAGGACGAGACGACGCCGGTCGAGGCGATCGCCTATCCGTATCCGGACGAGCTCGGCGCGCTGGTCGATGCGCTCAACGACAGCCAGGCGCGGCTGCACGACTCGATGCGCCGGCTCGATGCGCTCAACCAGAACCTCGAGCACAGCGTGGCCGAGCGCACCGTCGAGCTGCAGCGCGCCACCGACGTGGCCGAGGCGGCGAGCCGGGCCAAGGGCGAGTTCCTGGCCAACATGAGCCACGAGATCCGCACCCCGATCAACGCGATCCTGGGCATGCTGTACCTGGCGCTCAAGAGCGATCTGGCGCCGTCGGTGCGCAACTACCTCGGCAAGGCGCAGAACGCGGCGCATGCGCTGCTGGGCGTCATCAACGACATCCTCGACCTGTCGAAGATCGAGGCCGGCAAGCTCGACATCGAACGCGTCGAGTTCAGGCTCGACGGCGTGCTGGAAATGCTCACCGACGCGGTCGGCCACCAGGCGGCGCACAAGGGCATCGAGTTCCTGATCCGCTACGACCCGGCGATCCCGCCGGCCCTGATCGGCGACCCGCTGCGGCTGGGCCAGGTGCTGCTCAACCTGTGCGGCAACGCCGTCAAGTTCACCGAACACGGCGAGGTCGAGCTGGCGTTCCGGGCCCTGCCCAGCCGCCCCGGCGAGATCACCGTGCAGGTCAACGTGCGCGACACCGGCATCGGCATCGCCCCCGAGGTGCAGCACCGGCTGTTCGAGAAGTTCAGCCAGGCCGACCAGAGCACCACCCGCCGCTTCGGCGGCACCGGCCTGGGCCTGGCGATCAGCAAGCAGCTGGTCGAGCTGATGGGCGGGCGGATCTGGATCGAGGACACCCTGCCCGGCCGCGGCACGACGATGTGCTTCACCCTGCCGCTGCGCATCGCCGCCGAGAGCCGCGCACACCGGCTCGACCGGGTCGAGCAGGTCGGGCCGCTGCTCAAGGGCGTGCGGGTGCTGGTGGTCGACGACAACGACGTCTCGCGCGAGATCATGGCCGAGATGCTGCGCTACTTCCAGCTCGACGTCGGCGTCGCCGCGGGCGGCGAGGCGGCGCTGGCGGCACTGCGGGCCGCGACCGAGCATCCCTACGACCTGGTGCTGATGGACTGGCGCATGCCCGGCATGAACGGCGACGAGGTCACGCAGCGCCTGCACGTCGACCCGCAGATCCGCTCGCAGCCCAAGGTCGTCATGGTGACGGTGCACGGCCGCGAGCAGGTGGTGCGGCTGGCCGAGCAGGCGGGCGTGGACGGGTTCCTGATCAAGCCGGTTTCGCCGTCGACCCTGCTCGACACCCTGCTGTCGGTGCTGGGTCGCGGCCGCCTGTTCGGCTCGACCGACGCGGCGGGGCCGGCGGTGCCGTCGGCCGGCGCGGGGCAGCTGGCCGGCGCGCAGCTGCTGCTGGTCGAGGACAACGACATCAACCGCGAATTCGCCAGCGAGTTCCTGCGCAGCGAAGGCATCGAGGTCGACGAGGCGGTCGACGGCGCGCAGGCGCTCGAGCGCGTGCAGCAGCAGGCCTACGACGCCGTGCTGATGGACATCCAGATGCCGGTGATGGACGGACTCGAGGCCGCGCGAGCCATCCGCGCGCTCGGCGCCCAGCCCGGCCACGAGCGGCTGGCCACCCTGCCGATCATCGCGATGACGGCGCTTGCCATGGCGCAGGACGCCCAGCGCAGCCGGGCGGCGGGCATGAACGACCATGTCACCAAGCCGATCGCGCCCGATCGCCTGCTGAGCGTGCTGACGCGCTGGGTGCAGCTGCCGGCCGGGCGGCGCGGCCGCATGCCGCTGCCCGCCGCTGCATCCGCGCCGGCCTTGCCGGCCGATCTGGCCGCCCTGGCGAGCCTGGACGCGCACGAGGGCGTGCGCCGCATCGGCGGCAAGGTCGAGGCCTATCGCCGCCAGCTGCGCCGCTTCCGCGAAAACCACGCGGATGCGGTCGTCGAACTGCGCCGGCTGCTCGAACGCGACGACGAGGTGGCCGCCGAGACCGCCTGCCATGCGCTCACCGGCGTGGCCGGCAACATCGGCGCGGTGGCGTTGCACCAGCTGCTGGTGGAGGTCGATGCGCAGCTCAAGCGCCGGATCCGGCCCGACGCGCCGATGCTCGACCGGCTCGAGGCCGCGCTGCGGCAGGTTCACGCCGACATCGACGCGCTGGCGCAACCCGGCGCGGGCGTGCCGGTGGCGCCGCACCAGGCCTTGAGCCGGGCTGCGATCGTCGAGCGGCTCGATCGCCTGGCGCAGGCCCTGTCGCATGACCTGGGCGATGCCGACGAGCCGCTGTCCGAATTGCGCGCCGCACTGACCGGCGACGAGAACGAGGCCGCCATCCGCGAGATCGCCGCCAAGGCCGATGTCTTCGAGATCGACGAGGCGCTGGCCCTGGTCAATGCCTTGCGCGAGCGCCTGTCCACTCCCTCCTTGACCCAGCCCGAGCCATGACCGACACCGCCGCGCCACGTGCCCGCATCCTGATCGTCGACGACGTGCCGGAGAACCTGCACGCGCTGATGAACATCCTGCGCAGCGATCACGCCATCGTGGCCGCCACCAGCGGCGAAAAGGCCCTCGCGCTGGCGCGCGCCCAGCCGCAGCCCGACATGATCCTGCTCGACATCAAGATGCCGGGCATGGACGGCTATTCGGTGCTGTCGCACCTCAAGGCCGACCCGGCCACGGCGGCGATTCCCGTGATCTTCGTCACCGCGCTGACCGAGGCGGCCGACGAGGCGCGCGGCCTCAAGCTCGGCGTGGCCGACTACATCACCAAGCCGGTCAATCCCGACCTGCTGCGCCTGCGCATCGCCACCCAGCTCGAGCTGCGGCGCCACCGCCGCCATCCGCTGCAGGCCGAGATCGCCTGCGCCCGCGCCGGTACGCGGCGGCCGACGCTGCTGGTGGTCGACGACGTGCCCGACAACATCCACGAACTGATCGAGGCGCTGCGCGACGAATACCGCATCACGGTGGCCAGCTCCGGGCCGAAGGCGCTGCAGATCGTGCAGGGCGACGACCCGCCCGACCTGGTGCTGCTCGACATCGTGATGCCCGACATGGACGGCTACGAGGTCTGCCGGCGCATCAAGGCGCTGCCGCTGGGGCCGCGCCTGCCGGTGATCTTCGTCACCGTCGTGGACGCCAGCGAGAAGAAGGTGCAGGGCTTCGGCCTGGGCGCGGCCGACTACATCACCAAGCCCTTCGACATCGACGAGGTGCGCGCCCGCGTGCGCACCCACATCGAGCTCAGCCGGCTGCAGCGCTGCCTCGAGGAACTGGTGGCGCAGCGCACCGCGCTGCTCGAGAAGAGCGAAGAGAAATACCGCATCCTGGCCGAGTACTCGCCCAACTGGGAATACTGGGTCGCCCCCGACGGCAGCCACCTGTATGTCTCGCCGGCCTGCGGCGACGTGTCCGGCTACAGCCCGGCCGACTTCTTCGCCGATCCGGCGCTGATGGCGTCGATCATCCATCCCGACGACCGCACGCAGTGGGCGGCGCAGCAGGCGCGCGCCGTGCCGGGCGAAGCCTCGGCCACGGTGCTGCGCATCCGCACCCGCGACGGCGGCGAGCGCTGGCTCGAACACGTGGTCAAGCCGGTGTTCAGCCCGGCCGGCCAGCTGCTCGGGCTGCGCGGCTCGTATGGCGACATCACGCAGCGCCGCCAGGCCGAGCAGCAGCTCGACTACGTCACCCACCGCGATGCGCTCACGGGCCTGCCCAACCGGGCGCTGTTCACCGAGTTCCTCGATCAGGCGGTGCAGAAGGCGGCGCACAGCCGCGGCGAGTTCTCGCTGCTGTTCATCAACCTCGACGGCTTCAAGACCATCAACGAAAGCCTCGGCCGCAGCGCCGGCGACCAGCTGCTGATCGAGGTGGCGCGGCGCCTGCGCGAGCTGCTGCCCGGCGTCGACGCGGTGGCGCGGGTGGGCGGCGACGAGTTCAACGTCATCGTCGAGCACGATGTGGCCGGCCTGGGCATCGACCTGGTGGCGCAGCGCATCATCAATGCGCTGTCGCACTCGTATCAGCTGGGCGCGCAGTCGGCCTACATCGGCGCGTGCATCGGCATCGCGCAATACCCGGCCGACGGCCCGGCGGCCGAATCGCTGCTCAACAGCGCCGACGCCGCCCTGCACCGCGCCAAGGCGCAGGGCCGCAACGTGCTGCGCTTCTTCTCGCCCGAACTGACCATCCGCGCCCGCGAGCGGCTGTCGCTCGAAGCCGACCTGCGCCGCGCCTTGCAGCAGGGCGAACTGGCCTTGCACTACCAGCCGCAGGTCGACCTGCGCAGCGGTCGCATCGTCGGTGTCGAGGCGCTGCTGCGCTGGCGGCACCCGCAGCGCGGCTGGATCGCGCCCGGCGCCTTCATCCCGCTGGCCGAGGAATGCGGCCTGATCATCGAGCTGGGCGACTGGGTGCTGCGCGCCGCCTGCGAGCAGATCCGGCACTGGTCGGACGCCGGCGTCGCGCCGCGGCAGACCGCCGTCAACATCTCGGCGGTGCAGATCAGCAGCGGGGGCCTGCTCGACACGGTGCGCCGCACCCTGGCGGCCACCGGCATCGCGCCCGACCGGCTCGAGCTCGAGATCACCGAAAGCTTCGTGATGTTCGAGCGCGAACGTTCGTTCAAGCTGCTGGCCGATCTGCGGGCGCTGGGGGTGCAGCTGTCGATCGACGATTTCGGCACCGGCTACTCGTCGCTGGCCTACCTGCAGCAGCTCGAGGTGCACAAGCTCAAGATCGACATCTCGTTCGTGCGCAACATGACGCGCAACCGCGGCAATGCCTCGATCGTCAAGGCGGTGATCGCGATGGGTCACAGCCTCGGCCTGGAGGTGATCGCCGAGGGCGTCGAGGAGATCGAGCAGGCCGCGCACCTGCTCGCGCTGCAATGCGACGTGATGCAGGGTTACCTGGTCAGCAAGCCGCTGCCGGTCGACGACATCACGCGCCTGCTCGAGTCGTTCGAGCCGATCGTGATCCCGGTCGACGAGACCCTGGCGATCGGCGGCCTGAAGCCACAGGCCTGACCGGGTGGCTGCCGGCTGGCGGCCACCGGCCCGGTGCTACTGGAACGCCACCTCCGCAAAGCTTCTCAGCTTGCGGCTGTGCAGGTGGTCGAGCCCCTGGTGGCGCAGGATCTCGATCGCCCGGATGCCGATGCGCAGGTGCTGGTCGACCCGCTCGCGGTAGAACTGGTTGGCCATGCCGGGCAGCTTGATCTCGCCGTGCAGCGGCTTGTCGCTGACACACAGCAAGGTGCCGTAGGGGACGCGGAAACGGAAGCCGTTGGCGGCGATGGTGGCGCTTTCCATGTCCAGTGCCACCGCGCGGCTCTGGCTGAAGCGGCGCTCCGGACCCGGGTGCGGCAGCAGCTCCCAGTTGCGGTTGTCGGTGCTCGCCACCGTGCCGGTGCGCATGATCTTCTTGAGCTCGTAGCCCGACAGCTGGGTGACGTCGGCCACCGCCTGCTCCAGCGCCACCTGCACCTCGGCCAGCGGCGGGATCGGCACCCACAGCGGCAGCTCCTCGTCGAGCACGTGGTCCTCGCGCACATAGCCGTGCGCCAGCACGTAGTCGCCGAGCTGCTGGGTGTTGCGCAGGCCGGCGCAGTGGCCGAGCATCAGCCAGGCGTGCGGGCGCAGCACGGCGATGTGGTCGGTGATGTTCTTGGCGTTGGCCGGGCCGACGCCGATGTTGACCATCGTGATGCCGCTGTGGCCGTGGCGCTTGAGGTGATAGGCCGGCATCTGCGGCAGCCGCGGCGGCGGTGCGCCGAGCTGGTCGCCGGGTTCGGGTGCCAGGCCGGCGCGGCGCGTCAGCACGTTGCCGGGCTCGACGAAGGCAACGTATTCGCTCGCCTCGTCGGCCATCAGCTCATGGCCCAGCCGCACGAACTCGTCGATGTAGAACTGGTAGTTCGTGAACAGCACGTAGTTCTGGAAGTGCTCGGGCGCGGTGCCGGTGTAGTGGCGCAGGCGGTGCAGCGAGTAGTCCACGCGCGGCGCGGTGAACAGCGACAGCGGATGGCGCACGACGCCGTCGTGGCCGGGTTTCGGGTCGTCGCTGCCGTTGGCGATGCCGTCGTCCATCGCCGCCAGGTCGGGCAGGTCGAACAGGTCGCGCATCAGCTGGCGACGCTCGGGCGGCATCGCGCCTTCGATGTGGTCGTGTTCGGCAAAGCTGAAATGCACCGGGATCGGCTGGCTCGACAGGCCCACCTCGAGGCAGACGCCGTGGTTCTTGAGCAGCAGCTCGAACTGCTCGCGGTAGTAGTGGCGGAACAGGTCCGGCCGCGTCAGCGTGGTCTCGTAGACCCCCGGCCCGGCCACGAAACCGTAGGCCAGGCGCGAGTCGGCGCGTGCGACGGTGTCGATCTTGACCCGCACGAAGGGGTAGCAGGCGCGCACCCGCTCGCTGAAGTCGTTGCCGCCGACGAACTCTTTCAGAGCCCGGCGCAAGTGGGCGATGCCGCTGTCGTAGATCGCCTTGGCGTGCGCCAGCGCGGCGCTCGCGTCGGTGTAGGACTGGGTGGTGATGAGGGTGCGCGTCATGCGTTCATTGTCACCGCAGCGTTTCGGTTTGGGCGTCGCCGCGCGCCTAGATTCTCGACAGCCAGAGGTCGGTGATCACCGGCCGGTGTTCCGAGCCCTCGGTGCCGCCGACGAAGGTGCGCTCCACGCCCACCTGCGGGCTCACGAGGATGTGATCGATGCGCAGCAGGTCGATGTTGGGCCGCAGCGAATGGCCGTGGGTGTAGCCGTAGCCGATGGCCGCGCTCGACCAGGCATCGCGCAGGCCCAGCGCCAGCAGGCTCTGCACCACCGGCGACGATTCGGGCGCGTTGAGATCGCCGGCCACGATCAGCGGCTGGGCCATGCCGCGGCTGTCGAGCAGCGGCGTTTCGGTGAGGTCGCGCACGAGCTGGCGGGCCTGCTTCAGGCGCACCGCGAAGTTCTGCTTCCACTCGTCGACGCCGTCCAGGCGCTCGTGGCGGGCGGCATTCAGCCCGTCGCGCGGCGAGATGAAATGCACCGTCACCAGGTCGACCGCCTGCGTGCCCACGCGCACCGTGCAGCGCACGTAGCGGGCGTTGTGCTCGGCCTCCGGCAAGGGATTGACGCGGCAGCCGCGCAGCGGGTGGCGGCTGGCGACGACGTACTGGCCGCGCATGTAGACCTGATGCGGCGCGAACACGCGCTTCATCGCCTCGGGCATCGGCGCATGGCCGTCGGTCAGGCGGTTGGCGTCCTGCATCACGATCACGTCGGGGTTGTGGCGCAGCACCTCCTCGGCGATCAGCGCATAACCCCCGGGCTTCTCGTCGGCCCGATAGGACTTGATGTTGTAGGTCATCACCCGCAGGTGGCCGCTGCCGGTCTGGGGCGTGCCGTGGGCCAGGCCCATCACCGGGATGGCGATCAGCGCCACGCCGGCCAGCGCCATGATCCGCCAGAACCAGCCCAGCGTCAGCGACAGCAGCAGCCCGAGCAGCGTCGGCACCAGGTAGATCGGATAGGGCGCGTAGCGCAGCAGCTCGATCCACCAGGCGTCGCCGGTGCCGGGCCGCACGGTCAGCGCCAGCCCCAGCGCGCAGAGCAGGAAAACGGTGATGAGAAACCGCCCGAGCGATTGCAGGACGGTGGATGGACGGGCAGCGATGCGAACCTCCGACAAGACGGCACCGGGCCGGAAGTGCCCGGTGCGACATATTGCCGTGCAGCCTACACGAAGGCCCCAAGCCCCTGCCGTTCAGCTGCCCCGCACGGCGGGGCGCGGTCAACTACTGCACGCCCCGGCCGCAGCCCGGGCTCAGCCCTGCGTCTCCAGCACCATCAGCCCGGCGGCGGTGTTCGAGATCGGGATGTGATAGTTGCGCGTCACTTCCTTCACCTGCTCGCCGAGCGCGCCGCGCGCGGCCAGCCACATCACCAGCTCGACGCCCTGGGTGCCGGTCTTCTCGACCAGCTGCGGGATCGAATACTGCGTCGCCCACTTCGGGTCGTCGATCATGCTCTGCATGAACTGCTGGTCGAACTCGCGGTTGATGAAGCCGGCGCGTTCGCCGTCGAGCTGGTGCGACAGGCCGCCGGTGCCCATCACCATCACGCGCTCGTCGCTGTTCCAGCTGCGGATGGCGCGGCCGATCGCCTCGCCCAGCTTGTAGCAGCGCGCCGCCGACGGCATCGGGAACTGCGCCGTGTTGATGCACACCGGCACCACCTTCACCGGCCAGCGATCGGCGCCCCCAGGCCGCTGTTCGCGACCGCCCCCCGAGGGGAGCAGGCCACCTTGAGGCGGCTCGGCGGTGGCCTGATCCGGCCAGCACAGCGCCATCGGCAGCGTGAAGGCATGGTCGACCAGCATCTCCTGGCAGGTCGTCAGGTCGAACTCTTCATCGATCAGCGCGTTGATGATGTGCCACGACAGCGCCTGCTGGCCGGTGAACGCCGGCACCGCCGGGATGCCCCAGCCTTCGTCGGAGTTGGTGTACGAGGGCGCGGCGCCGACCGCGAAGGTGGGCATCTTGTCGAGGAAGAAGTTCAGGCCGTGGTCGTTGTAGATCACCACCACGACGTCGGGCTTGGACTTCTCGATCCAGCGGTGCAGCGGCGCGTAGCCCTCGAAGAACGGCGCCCAGTACGGATCGGCCTGGAGATTCTTGGCGATGGCGCGGCCGATCGCGGGAACGTGGGAGGTGACGACGCCACCGATGATGTCGGCCATGGTCTCAGCCCCTTGCGGCCAGCAACCTGGCCTTGAATTCGTCTTTGGTCATGCCCGTCTGCTGGGCGCCGATGTCCTGCATGTCGAGGCCGAAGATGCCCGCGAACTTGGCCAGGTAGTAGGCGTTGCCGCCGGCGGCCAGCAGCTGCAGCACGTTGCGGTTGCGGATCGCCTCGCGCTGCTGTCCGTTGAGGCCGTAGCGGGCGCAGTAGCCGTCTTCGTCGGCCAGGAAGGCGGTGCGGTTGGCGGCGTCGTTGAACGAGAAGCACATCTTGTTGAGTGCATAGCCTTTCATGGCCTGTGCGCCGTCGAAGATGATCGTGCCGGGTATGTCGATGTGGCCGCTTTCGCGCAGTGGGGTGCTCATGGCTTGTCTCCAGATGCCGGGGGTTCGGGGTTGCGGGAAGTCGCGTGCAGCTGCGTAGGATGAAGGCGAGTATTCCGGCAGGCCTGATCTGGATCAACGCACCGATACTCATGCCAACCATGAGTGAAGTCGATCATTTGGACCTCGACGGCCGGCTGCTGAACCTGCTGCTGGCGGTCTACGAAGAAGGCTCGGTGACGGCCGCCGCGCAGCGCCTGGGCGTGACGCAATCGGCCGTCAGCCACGGCCTGGAGCGGCTGCGCGGCATCGTCGGCGACGCCCTGTTCGTCAAGGCCGGGCGCGGCATCCGGCCCACCGAGCGGGCCCGCGCGCTGGCCGCGCAGGCGCGTGAGCTGCTCGACGGCCTGCAGCGGTTCGTGGCGCCGGATCACTTCGACCCGGCGCAGCTGCACGGCACCGTCACCCTCGCCGCCAACGACCTGCAGTGCCACCTGCTGCTGCCCGCGCTGCTGCGCCGCCTGCGTGCGCAGGCACCCGGCCTCACGCTGCGGGTGATCCCGTCACGCGTGCCGAGCCTGGAGCTGCTGCGTGACGAACAGTGCCAGCTCGTCATCTCGCCGCGCCCGCCCGACAGCACCGACGTGCTGCAGAAACGCCTGTTCGCCGATCGCTACCAGGTCTTCTACGACGCCGACCAGCGCACGGCGCCGGCCGATCTGGCCGCCTACCAGGCCGCCGAACACGTCAGCGTGCTCTACGAGGACCGCCGCACGCTCGACATCGACCAGTGGCTCGCCGCCCAGGGCGTGGCGCGGCGCATCGTCGTCACCGTGCCGGGCTTCTCGGGCATCGCGCCGTTCGTGCGTGGCAGCGCGCTGCTGGCTACGCTGCCGAGCCTGCTGGGCATCGAACTTCTGCGCGGCCTGGCCACGTGCGCCCTGCCGCTCGACGCCCCCGAGATGCCGATGTACATGCTCTGGCACCGCCGTCACCAGGACGACCCGGTGCAGCGCTGGCTGCGCGGCGAACTGGAGGCGGTGGCGGCGCAGGTGCTGGCCGGCGTGCCGGCGCTGTCAGGGTGATTTCGGGCCGCGCACGTCGGCGAGCAGCGCCTTGACCATTTCCCGCGCGTAGTGGTTCGACGCACCCTGGGTGGACATCGACAGGTCGGATGTCATTGCCGATTCGGTCAACTCCACCGCCCAGCGTCTGCTCATCGAATACGGGGCGCGGATTTCCAGCATCACGTTGGTCTTCAGGTTGCAGATGCCGCCCGAGCAATTGACGTGGGCACCGCTGGGGACGACGGTCAGCAGGTGCCAGTTGGTCTTTTGTTCGGTCTTGAGCCAGGTGTTCAAAGTCGTCGGAGGGCGACCGTCCTCATCCAGGGCAAATGAACGCGCACGGGTTTCGATTCCCGCCGGTGCCATGCCCGCGGGCACGTGCTCGAGCACGGCTTGTCGCAGTTCGTCCAATTGCTCATCAACCCGTGCATTGCTGAAACGGGGATCGGTGGTGTCGAACCGGAAGGTCGGCTGAAGGAATGCGACGTGCAAGCCCTCGATCTTCAATGGCTCCTGGGGTTTTTCGATGTGTCGCACGGAAGCGGTCGTGCTGCAAGCGCCCAGCAGGACGGCGATTGCCGAGACAGCAAGGCGGCGGGTGAATGCGTGCGACATCGACATGCTCTGACCCCGTGGCGTGATGTGGTTGACCCGATTCTGGGCCCGCCTTGCGCGCCGACGCATCCCTCCGAAGGTGGATGCCTGCGTTGCCAGACCGGTTCGGCGTCTCAGAACTCCTCGGTATCGATCTCGGTCTGCGTGGCCGCGTTGTAGCGCGCGCCGGCCACGTTGCCGCGATGGATCAGCGTGTCCAGGCGCGCCATCTGCGCCGCGTTCAGCCGCACGTCGACGGCACCGAGGTCTTCTTCGAGGTGGGCGATGTGGGTCGTGCCGGGGATCGGCACGATGTGCTCGTCGCGCGCCAGCAGCCAGGCGAGCGAGAGCTGGGCGAGCGTGCAGCCGACCTCGCGCGCCACCTCGCCCAGGCCGTCGAGCAGACGCAGGTTGGCGGCGTAGTTGACCGGCGCAAAACGCGGCATGGCGCGTCGGATGTCCTTCGCGTCGAGGCCGCTCACGTCACGCAACGTGCCGGGCAGGAAGCCGCGCCCGACCGGGCTGAAGGCGACGAAGGTGGTGCCCAGCTCGCGGCAGGCCTCGAGCACGGCAATCTCGGGGTTGCGGGTCCACAGCGAGTACTCGGTCTGCAGCGCGGCGATCGGGTGCACCGCGTGCGCCCGCCGCAGCGTGGCGGCCGAGACTTCGCTCAGGCCGATCGCGCGGATCTTGCCCTCGCGCACCAAGTCCGCGAGTGCGCCCACCGAGTCCTCGATCGGCACCTGGCGGTCCCAGCGGTGCAGGTAGTAGAGGTCGATCACGTCGGTGCGCAGGCGCTTCAGGCTGGCCTCGCAGGTGGCCTTGAGCGTGGCCGGGCGGCCGTCGATCACGCGGGTGCCGTCGACGCCCTGCATGCCGCACTTGCTCGCCAGCGTGAAGCGATGGCGGTGCGGCGCGAGCACCTCGCCGACCAGCTCTTCATTGCTGCCGAAGCCGTAGAGCGCGGCGGTGTCGAACAGCGTCACGCCGAGGTCGAGCGCGCGCAGCAGCAGCGCCTGCGCGGCGTCACGCGCGGGCGGCTGGCCGTAGGCGTGGCTGAGGTTCATGCAGCCCAGGCCGATGGCCGAGACGTCGAAGGCGCCGATGCGGCGCTGGGGCAGGGCAGGAGTCATGGTGTTCAGGATGGCGGGAGGTCGGTGAAGCGATGCGCGCGGCGCAGCGACAACGGCAGAAGATCAACGGTAGAAAAGATAGCCGACCCAGATCGCGCCGACCACGCCGACCGCATCGGCGATCAGCCCGCAGGTCAGCGCGTAGCGGGTGCGGCGGATGTTGACGCTGCCGAAGTAGACCGCCAGCACGTAGAAGGTGGTCTCGGTCGAGCCCTGGATGATGGCGGCGAGCTTGCCCTCAAAGGAGTCGACGCCGTAGGTCTTCATCACGTCGATCATCAGCCCGCGCGCGCCGCTGCCCGACAGCGTCTTCATCAGGCCGACCGGCAGCGCGGGCACGAAGTCGGTGTCCAGCCCCACGGCGCCGACCGCCGCGCCGATCGCGCCCACGACGTAGTCCATGCAGCCGGTGCTGCGGAACACCGAGATCGCCACCAGGATCGCGATCAGGTACGGCACGATCTGGATCGCCACGCCGAAGCCGTCCTTCGCGCCCTCGACGAAGGCCTCGTAGACGTTGATGCGCCGCAGCGCGCCCACCGCCACGAACAGCACGATGACCGAGAAGATCACGCCGCTGCCGAGCAGGCCGGTGATCTGCGCCATCTGATCGGGCGGGTAGCTGTGCAGCGCGCCGTAGAGCCCGGCCATCGCGGCGATGAAGCCGCCGAAGAACAGCAGCACCGGCGCGCTCAGCAGGTTGATGCGCTGATACGCCGCCACCGCCAGCAGCCCGGCAGCAAACGAGATGAAGGTGCCGATCAGCGTGGGCAAGAAGATGTCGGCCGCATTGAAGCCGACCAGCCCCTGCTCGACCGCGATGCTCTGCCGGATCGCGATCACCGAGCTCGGGATCAGCGTGATGCCGGCGGTGTTGAGCACCAGGAACATGATCATCGGATTGCTCGCGGTGGTCTTGTCCGGGTTGATCTCCTGCAGCTCGCGCATGGCTTTGAGGCCCAGCGGCGTGGCGGCGTTGTCCAGCCCCAGCATGTTGGCGCTGAAGTTCATCACGATGCTGCCGCCGGCCGGGTGGCCGGCGGGGATGTCGGGGAACAGCCGCCGGAAGAACGGCGCCACCGCGCGCGCGAACAGCCCGATCACGCCGGCCTGCTCGCCGATCTTCATGATGCCCAGCCACAGGCTCATCACGCCGACCAGGCCCAGCGAGATGTCGAAACCGGTGCGGGCGGTGTCGAAGATGCCGGTCATGACCCGCGCGAACACCGTGAGATCGCCCAGTGCCAGCTTGGCCAGGGCGACGGCGAAGCCGACGAGGATGAAACCGATCCAGACGACGTTGAGAATCATGGCCGCGAGCATATCGGCCCGCGGGCCGGACCTGCGGCGGGGCGGCGCGCGGCCGCCCGGCGGGTCTCAGCTCAGGCGATCAATCCCGGCCGTGGCCGCGTCCACGACCGCGGCCACGGCCGCGGTCATCCCAGCCGTGGCGCGGGTGATGCCAGCCCCAGCCGATGCGCGGCTGGAAGATCCAGACCCAGCCGATGCCCGGGCTAGGATAGGCCGGCTCGACGTAGACCGGCTGCGGCTCGCGGTCGTAGTAGGGCGACGGCGCGATCACGCAGCCCGAGGTGGCGGTCAGCACGACCCCGCCGACCAGTGCCAGCACGGCCTTTTTCCAGCCGGCGTGCGGGGCCGGCTCGGGAGTGGCAACAGGGGCTTGAACGGGATGGGTTTTCATGGGGTCAGACGGCTCGACCGTTGGTTTCAGACTTCCATTCAACGGCCGGTGCGTCCGGGCGTTGACCGGCGACTGCGTCAGCCCTGCTGGCGCAGCCGCATCCGCCCCGGCAACGGCACCGAGCGGCGCAGCACGCCCTCGGCCAGCCACAGCGCCGAATCGCGTGCGCGCTGGGCCACGTAGGGCAGCGGCAGCTGCTGGTAGTCGTCGTTGAAGACCTCGAAGCTGTAGTCGCCGCGGTAACCGAGCTGGTCGAGCTTGAGCACCAGCGCGGTCAGCGCCTGCGAATGCACGCCTTCACCCGGGAAGACGCGGAAGTGCCGCGCCGTGTCCATGCGCTCCTGCGGCGTGCGCAGCTCCTGCCACATGAAGTCAGCCAGCTGCACCAGGTAGATCTTGGCCGGGTCGACCCGCTCCAGCGCGTCGAGCGGCGTGCCGGTGGCGAAGACGTGGTACGAGTCGATCGCCAGCCCGAGGTTCGGGCAGTCGGCCCGCTCGACCACCTGCCAGGCGTGGGTGTATTCGTTGAGGTGGCGGCCCCACGACAGCGCCTCGAAGGCGATGCGGATGCCGTGCGGCAGCGCCAGCATCGCGAGCTTGCGCAGGTCGCGGGCGATGGTGTCGACCTCGCCGCTGGCGTGCTCCGAGGTCGACGAGCAGGCCAGCAGCACCTCGGCACCCAGCGCGCGCGCCATCAGGATCATCTGCTTGGCGATGTCGACCTTGTAGCCGTGCAGGTGGCCGCTCAAGCCCTCGAAATCGCGCAGCACCTGGAAGCCGGTGACGCGCAGGCCGCTGGCGCGCACCGCGGCCACCGCGGCGTCGATGCCCTGCGGGTGGCCGACGATGTCGCGCGCGGCCAGCATGATCTGGCTGAAGCCGGCGGCCTTGACCGCCGCCAGCCGGGCCTCCAGCGGGCCGGCCAGCGAGATGGTGTCCATGCCGAAATCGGCGATGTTCTGCCGCGCGGTGGCGGCCAGGAGGTCGCGTGTCATCGGGGCCTCCGGCTCAGCGCGGGTCATGCACGAGCTCGAACACCAGCGAGCCCATCTGCGGGCGCGTCAGGGCACCGCGTTCGGTGGTGCGCACGCCGTGGGTCGATTCGACGAACTCGACGCCACGCGCGCGCAGGCTGGCGACGCTGGCGGTGACGTCGTCGACACCGAAGCCGACCCGCTGCAGCAGCTCGTCGTGCTCGAAATCGGCCGCGTCGGGTTCGGGCTCGATCAGCTGCCAGTAGAAGGTGCCGCAGGGGCTGGCGAGGATGCTGCCGCTGGTCAGCACGCCGAAGCTCTGCTCGCGCGGCAGCTCGGCAAAACCGAGCAGCTCGCCGTAGAAGGCGGTCCAGTCGTCGGTGCGGTCCAGGCCGATGTACTGCACCACGCCGAACAGATGCAGGCCGCCCTCGGCCGGCGGCTGCGGGTTGACGCCGGGGATGGGGATGAAATCGACGTCGTAGATCGAGAACTCGCGCCATCGGTCGACGAAGTACAGCCGGCTCGAACCCGCGCCGTGGATCGCCGGAATGTTGAGCTCCATCACCTCGACCTGCGTCGGCACCGCCCAGGCGCCGAGTTCGAGCACGCGCCGGTAGGCCGCGGCGGCATCGCGCACGCGCAGCGCGACCGCCGCGATGGCGGGCGCCTCGGTCGGCGCGGCCTGGCCGGACAGGCCGCCCTGGTGCGCGTTGACGATGATGTTGACGTCGCCCTGGCGGTACAGCAGCACCTCGCGCGAGCGATGCCGCGCCACCGGCACGAAGCCCAGGCGTTCGAGCACCTGGCCCAGCGCCTGCGGCCGGCTGGTGCTGTATTCGATGAACTCGATGCCCTGCAGCCCCAGCGGGTTGGGCAGCTCGCCGATGGCTTCGCGGTCGAGGGTCGAGGTGTTGAGCATGGGGCCTCCGTTGATGGCAGATGGTGCGGCACCCGGCGGCGCGGGCCGGTCGGTGCGGTTCTCAGCCGCGATGATCGCCCAAGCCGGGCGGGGCGTTGCCGGCCCGCGCCACCGTCAGCCCCGGCGCATCAGGCCGGCCCCGGGCCCCGAGCTCAGGCCTTGGCCGCCGCCGGCGCGGCCGCGTGCGCGCCACCCAGGAACAGCCGCTCGATGTTCGGGTCGTTGAGCAGCTCGTCGGCCGACTTCTGCAGCACGCGCCGGCCCGACTCCAGCGCGATCGCCTCGTCGGAGATCTTCAGCGCGCTCTTGACGTTCTGCTCGACCATCAGCACGGTCGTGCCTTGATCGGCCAGCTGGCGCAGCAGCTTGAAGACGTCGGCCACCACCAGCGGCGACAGGCCGATCGACGGCTCATCGATCAGCAGCACCTTGGGCCGCAGCAGCAGCGCGCGGCCGACCTCGAGCTGCTTCTGCTCGCCGCCCGACAGCGCGGCGGCCTGGCTGTGCATGCGCTCCTTGACGCGCGGAAAACGCGCCAGCACTTCGGGGATGCGCTCGCGCGTGGTCTTCATGCCCAGCGTGATGCCGCCCAGCTCCAGGTTCTCGTAGACGCTCAGCTGGCCGAACAGGTTGCGGCCCTGCGGCACGAAGGCGATGCCGTGCTGCACCAGCAGATCCTTGGCGCTCGAGCCGGTGATGTCCTGGCCGTCGAGCCTGATGCGGCCCGCGCGCACCTTCAGCAGGCCGAACAGCGTCTTGAGCACCGTCGACTTGCCCGCGCCGTTGGGGCCGAGCAGCAGCGTGATCGCGCCGCGTTTGGCCTTGAACGAGAGGTTGTTGAGGATCATGAAATCGCCGTAGCCGGCGAGCACGTTCTCGAACTCGATCGCGTGATCACTCATCTCAATTCCCCAGGTAGGCGTCGAGCACCTGCTTGTTGGCGCGGATCTCGGCCGGCGTGCCGATCGCCATCACCTGGCCCTCGACCATCACCATGATGCGGTGGCACAGGTCCATCACGAAGTCCATGTTGTGCTCGATCACCACGAACGAGCCCTTCTGCTTCTGGTTGAGCTGCTTGAGCAGCGTGCTGATGCCGCCCACCAGGCTCGGGTTGACACCCGCACACGGCTCGTCGAGCAGCACCAGGTCGGGCTCGCTCATGAAGGCCATCGCGATGTCGACCAGCTTCTGCTGGCCGTAGCTCAGCTCGCCGGCCTTCTTGTGCGCGACGTGGCGGATGCGGAACAGGTCGATCAGCTCGTCGGCCTTGGCGCCCAGCCCCGAATCACCCGGCGCGAACATGCGGCTGAACATCGTGCCCTGGTGCTCCTGCGCGGCGACGATCAGGTTGTCGCGCACCGTCATCTTGCCGAATACCTGCAGGGTCTGGAAGGTGCGGCCGACGCCGCGGCGGTTGAGTTCGAGCGGGCTCAGATTCGTGATGTCGCGGCCGTTGAGCTCGATGCGGCCGGCGTCGGGCGTGATCTGGCCGAGCACGCTGTTGAACATCGTGGTCTTGCCCGAGCCGTTCGGGCCGATCACGCCGAAGATCTCGCCGGGACGCACGTCGAAGCTCACGCCGCCCACCGCGCGGATCGCGCCGTAGGACTTTTTCAGGTCGGTGACCTTGAGGAGGGCAGGTCCTTGGACGGGGCTCATGGCTGAGTTCCTTCGACCGCCGTGGCGGCGGCAGCGGCGCGTGCGGCCGAGGCCTCGCGCGAGAGTCGGCGGGCGCGGATGCGGTCGGGGATGGAGAGCAGCCCGTCGGGCAGCCACAGCATCAGCAGGATCACCACGCTGCCGAAGGCGAACAGGTACCAGTCCTTCAGGTCGCGCATCCATTCGGGCAGCAGCACGCCGACCGCCGCGCCCAGCACCGGGCCGAAGAAGTAGCCCAGGCCGCCCAGCACCACCATCAGGTACATCATGATCGAGGCGCCCACGGTGAACGGCGCCGGATCGATGAACTGCACCAGGCTGGCGAACAGCGCACCGGCCACACCGGCATAGACCGCACCGATCGCGAACGCCAGCAGGGTGTAGTTCTGCACGTTGATGCCCAGGCTCTCGGCGCGGATCGGGTTGTCGCGCAAGGCGGTGAAGGCCTTGCCCCACGGCGATCGCAGCAGGCCGAACAGCAGTGCGCCGAGGATGACGGCCACCGCCAGCACGAAGTAGTAGTACGCCAGGTTGCCGTCGAGGCTGATGCCGAACAGGCTCGGCCGCGCGATGTTGTTGATGCCGAAGGTGCCGCCGGTCAGCCACTCCTCGTTGCGCATCACCAGCCAGACGGCGGTGTTGAAGCCGAGCGTCGCGAACGCCAGGTAGATGGTCTGCACCCGCAGCGCCGGGAAGCCGACGATCAGGCCGATCACGAAGCAGCCGAGCATCGCCACCGGCAGGCCGATCCAGAAGCTGATGCCGGCCTGCATCAGGATCGCCACCGTGTAGGCGCCGATGCCGAAGAAGGCGGCGTGGCCGAGCGATTTCTGGCCGGCGTAGCCGATCGTCAGGTTCAGGCCCATGGTGGCGATGATGAACACCACCCAGTAGGTGAACAGGTAGACGCCGTAGCTCTTGAGCATCGGCGGCGCGCCCAGCAGCAGCGCGAGGATGGCCAGCAGGCCGATCTTGTGGAGTGTCTTCATGGGGGTTCTCCGGCTCGGGCCTCAGACTTTCCGCATCTCTTTGGTTCCCAGCAAACCTTGCGGCTTGAACAGGATCACGACCATGAACAGCACCAGCGCCACCGCGTCCTTGTAGGCCGGCGAGATGTAGGCTGCGGCCAGGTTCTCGGCCACGCCGACGATGACGCCACCCAGCAGCGCGCCGCGGCTGTTGTTGAAGCCGCCGATGATGGCGGCGAAGAAGGCCTTGTTGCCCAGGCCCTCGCCCATGTCGAACTTGGCCAGGTACGTCGGCGTGACCAGCAGCGCGGCCGCGCAGGCCAGCAGCGCGTTGATCGCGAAGGTGTAGAACACCATGCGCGGCACGTTGATGCCCAGCACCGTGGCGCTCTCGGTGTTCTGCGCCACGGCCTGCATCGCGCGGCCGGTGACGGTCTTGTTCAGGAAGGCCTGCGTGGCCAGCACCAGCAGCAGCGCGAAGGCCAGCGTGCCGACGTCGGCCAGCGTGATCGTGACGCCACCGATGTTGAACAGCTTGTCGGCGAACAGGCTCGGGAACGGGTGGGCCTCGGCGCTGTAGCCGGCGCGGATGCCGTTGCGCATCGCGATCGCCAGGCCGATGGTGGCCACCACGATCGGCATCAGGCCGAACTTGAGCAGCGGGTCGGCGATGCCGCGCTTGAAGGCCCAGCCGAGCACGAACACCGACACGAAGCAGGTCGCGGCAAAGGCGGCCAGCAGCGGCAGGCCCATCGCGGCGAAGCCCAGCATGATGAAGGCGGGCAGCATCACGAACTCGCCCTGGGCGAAGTTGATGGTGCCGCTGGCTTGCCACAGCAGAGTGAAGCCCAGTGCGGCCAGCGCGTAGATGCTGCCGGTGGCGACACCGGAGAACAGCAGCTGCAGGAAATCGGTCATCGGTGACCCCTCGGGTTGGATCGCCTCCCCCGGCTCGGGGGAGGAAAAACGCGCCGGATCAGCAGCGCGCGGTGCGCGGCTCGGCGCGTCTCGGGCCTTACTTGGCGCCCAGCGCCGGCAGCGTTTCCTTGACGACCTGCTTGCCGTCCTTGACCTCGACCAGGAAGCTCTCGCGGTCGAGGTCGCCGTTGTTGTCGACGCTCACGTCCATGATCACGCCCGGGTTCTTGGCCGCCGAGATCTTCAGGCCGTGCAGCGCGCTGGCCACCGCCTTGCGGTCGAGCTTGCCGGCCTTCTCGATCGCCGCCTTCATGATGTACACGCCGGTGTAGCCCTTGATGCCGTTGTGATCGGAGAAGTACTTGTAGTCCTGGTAGAACTTGGCCTTGAACTTGAGCATCAGCGGGTTCGGCGCGTCGATCGTCAGGCCGACGTGGGCGATGGCGCCGTTGGCGGCGTCACCGGCGAGCTCGATCACCTTCTGGCCGGTCAGCGTGGTCTCGCCGACAATCGGCTTGTTGTAGCCCTGCTTGCGCAGCTCGCGCAGCGCGCGCGCCGACTCTTCTTCATTGGTGTAGACGAACAGCGCGTCGGCGTTGGCCTGCTTGGCTTTCAGCACCGGGGCCGAGAAGTCGATCTGGCCGCTGTCGGTCGAGATGTCGGCCACCACCTTCACGCCTTGGGCCTCGAGGGCCTTGGTGATGGCGTCACGGCCGCCCTTGCCGAAGTCGTTGTTGACGAACAGCACCGCCACCGTCTTGGCCTTCAGGCCCTGGGCGATGTAGCGCGCCACCTTGGGCATCGCGGTGGTCTGCGTGAAGCTGGTGCGGAAGATGTACGGGTTGCCCTTCTGCGTGATCGCAGCGGCCTCGCCGCCGGTGAAGTTGGGCACCTCGGCGCGCTGGGTCTCGGCCATGCTGACCATGATCGAGCCCGAGAACACCGGACCGAACACCGCGAACGCGTCGTCGTCGATCGCCTTGGCGGCCAGGCCCTTGGCGACGCCGGGGTTGGACTGCGTGTCGCTGATGCCGTGCTCGATCTTCTTGCCCAGGATGCCACCGGCGGCGTTGATCTCCTTGATCGCCATGTCGACGCCGTTCTTGAAGTTGGTGCCCGCGCTGGCGCCTGCGCCCGACAGCTCGTAGAGGCCGGCGATCTTGATCGTGCTCTGCGCCTGCGCGAGGCCGCCGGTGGCGAGTGCGAGTGCGGCAACAGCCAGGCTGATGTGGCGACGTGGGAAGTTCATGCGGGTCTCCTTCTGTGTGAGAGGCGCGTCGCGCCGGCGGGTTGAAACGGGTGGGCTGCGAGCGGCTCAGGCCGCGTTCGCGAGGGGCGTCGGGGTGGCGATCTTTTCGTCGCCGTCGCTCATCAGGGCGCGCACCGGCGCGAGGTCGGCCTGCACCGTGCGCGCCAGTTCGTCGAGGCCGAAGAAGCGCAGGTACTCGGGCACCTGCTGGATCATCATTTCGTAGCCCGGGTGCGCGGTGATGCCGCGCGCCGCGCAGGCGCGCAGCAGCGGCGTGGGCTGGTTCTTCATCAGGATGTCGAGCACCGCGGCGTTGCCGTCGAGGCGCCGCACGTCGAAGGGCAGCGGGTCGCTGTCGTCGAGGCCCAGCGGCGTGGCGTTGATGACGATGTCGTGGCCGGCCGGGTCGGCGCTGTGCGGCGTGCTGATCGGCACGCCGCTGACGCTGCGCAGGCGCTCGGCGGCAGCGGTGCTGCGCGCCGGGTCGGTGTCGAAGATCGCCAGTTCGGCCAGCGCTCGCTGCACCAGCGCGGTGGCGATCGCCACGCCCGCACCGCCCGCGCCGACGATCAGCACCCGCGCGCCGCGGCAGGCGATGCCGAAATGGTCGAGCGACTTGGCGAAGCCGATGCCGTCGAACAGCGCGCCTTCGACGCTGCCGTCGGCATTGCGCCGCACCGCGTTGACCGCCTCGGCGGTGCTGCCGCTGAGGTCGCAATGGTCGAGCACGCCCGCGAGCGTGGTCTTGTGCGGGATCGTTACCCACAGGCCGTCGATGTTGCGGGCCTTGAAGCTGCTGCGCACGAAGGCGGCCACGTCGGCGCTGGCGACGTGCACCGGCACCAGCACCGCGTCGACGCCGTGCTGCGCGAACAGCGCGTTGAAGACCTCGGGCGCACGCACCTGGGCCACGGGGTCGCCGAGGATGAGGAAAACACGGGTGGTGCCGGAGATGTGCATGGCGTGGGCCGGGCTGCGATGGGCCGAACAATAGGCAGGCCGAGGGGCGCAAACAAGGTTGTCGACCCTTGTTTGCGCGATAGTCGCGCATGATGAGCGATGATCGCTCGCTTCGCGGGTTAGTCCCGAGCCACCCGCCCACCCTTCGCCCGAGGCCTTGCATGGACACGCCGATCGACCGCAAAGACATCATCGAAGGCCTCGGCAAGGGCCTGCGCGTGATCGAGTCCTTCGACGACGACCACCCGCGCCTGAGCCCGAGCGAGGCCGCCGAGCGGGCCGGCCTGACCCGCACCGCGGCGCGCCGCTACCTGCTGAGCCTGGTGCATTACGGCTATGCCGACAGCGACGGCAAGCATTTCTGGCTGCTGCCCAAGGTGCTGCGGCTGGGCCAGAGCTACCTCGGCGCCGCGCGCCTGCCACGGCTGGTGCAGCCTTTCATCCAGCGCCTGTCGCAGTCGTGCGGCGAGACCGTCAACTTCAGCGTGCTCGACGGCCACGAGATCGTCTACCTGGCGCGCAGCGTCAGCCCGCGGGTGATCTCGATCGGCTTCCACGCCGGGGCGCGGGTGCCGGCGCACGTGGTCACGCCGTCGACCGTGATCCTGGCCACCTACCCCGACGAGGCGCTCGACCGCTGGATCGCCGACCACCACTTTGCCGCCTTCGCGCCCAACACCGTGACCGACGCGGCGGTGTTTCGCGCCGACGTGATCGGCGCGCGCCGGCTCGGGTACTGGGTCACCGAGCAGCAGCTCGAGATCGGCCTGCGCGGCATGGCGCTGGCGGTGAAGGACCGCAAGGGCGTCTGCCGCGGCGCCATCGGCGCCACCATGCCGATGCAGAACCAGAGCCGCGAGGACACCATCGCCCGCCTGCTGCCCTTGTTGCAGGAGACCGCGCAGGCGCTGCGGCAGGTGATTTAGGCCCCCAAGGCCGCCGCGTTGCGGCGACCGCCCCCCCGAGGGGGAGCAAAAAACCTTGGGGCGGCCCGGCGGTTTTTTGAGCACTGCGCGTGACGGGCGCTTCGTTGCGGATTGGTCGGTGATCTCAAAAAGTGGAATTAAGTTCCAAAACTGACCGCAGTTCGATAAACTGCCCTCATGCACACCGACACGACCCCGTCTCCCGCCCGTTCGATCGTTGCCGATGCGGGCGCGACCCACGATCTGATCGTCATCGGCGCCGGGGGCGCGGGCATGGCGGCGGCGCTGTTCGGGGCGATCCGCGGGCTCAAGGTGCTGCTGCTCGAGCGCACCGAGTTCGTCGGCGGCACCACCGCGTTTTCGGCCGGCACGGTGTGGATCCCCAACACGCCGCACGCGGTCACGGTGGGCGCGCGCGACAGCGTGGCGCAGGCCGCCACCTACCTCGACCAGGTCGTGGGCGATCACGCCGACCGCCGTCTGCGCGAGGCCTTTCTGCGGCAGGGCCCGCAGGCGCTGGCGACGCTGGAGCGCGAGTCGCACGTCAAGCTGCGGCCCTACGCGCTGCACCCGGATTACGAGTCGGATCTCGACGGTGCCACGCTGCGTGGCCGGGCGATGGAGCCGTTGCCGTTCGACGGCCGCCAGCTCGGCGCGCACTTCGCGCTGCTGCGAGCGCCGATCCCCGAGTTCACCGTGCTCGGCGGCATGATGGTCGACCGCACCGACGTCAACCACCTGCTGGCGATGACGAAACGCTGGGCCTCGTTCAAGCACGCCGCCCGGCTGGTGCTGCGCCAGGCGCGCGACCGGCTCACGCACCCGCGTGGCACCCGGCTGGTGATGGGCAACGCGCTGTGCGCGCGGCTGCTGCAGTCGCTGGTCGAGCGCGGCGTCGAGATCCGCACCGAGGCGCAGGTCGAGCGCCTCGTCACCGAGGGCGGGCGTGTCACCGGCATCGTCCTGATGCACAAGGGGCAGCGCCAGGCCCTCCACGCGCGCGCCGGCGTGGTGCTGGCGTCGGGCGGCTTCAACCGCCACCCGCAACTGCGCGCGCAGCTGCTGCCCGCAGCCGCCAACTACACGCCCGGTGCGCCCGGCCACACTGGCGAGGCGATCACGCTGGCGCTGGGCGCGGGCGCGCAGATCGGCGACAGGAACCTGCAGAACGCCTTCTGGGCGCCGGTGTCGGTGCGCCGGCGGGCCGACGGCAGCACGGCGGTGTTTCCGCATTTCGTGCTCGACCGGGCCAAGCCCGGCACGGTGGTGGTCAATCAGGCGGGGCAGCGTTTCGTCAACGAATCGACCTCGTACCACCGCTTCGGCGCGGCGATGCTGGCCGAACACGCGCGCAGCGCCTGCATCCCGGCCTACCTGATCGCCGACGCGCGCGCGCTCAAGACCTACGGCCTGGGCATGGTGCGCCCCGGCGGCATGGGCCTGGCCGGCGCGTTGAAGGACGGCTACGTGGTCAGCGGCCAGACACTCGCCGAACTGGCCGGCCGGCTCGGCGTGCCGGCCGCCGCGCTGGCGCAGACCGTGGCGCGCTTCAACCAGCACGCCGCGCGTGGCGAGGATCCCGACTTCCAGCGCGGCCGCACCGCCTACCAGCGCAACATCGGCGACGCCGCGGCCGGCGGCATCAACCCGAACCTGGGCGCGCTGCAGCAGGCGCCGTATTACGCGGTCAAGCTCTACCCGGGCGACATCGGCGCCAGCGCCGGCCTCGTGACCGATGCGCAGGCCCGCGTGCTGGGCGCCAACCAGCAGCCGATCGACGGCCTCTATGCGGTCGGCAACGACATGAACTCGATCATGGGCGGCACCTACCCGGGCCCCGGCATCACGATCGGGCCGGCGCTGGTGTTCGCCCACATCGCCGCCGCCGACGCCGCCGGCCGGCTGGCCGGCGAGGCGCTGGCGGCCTGACGCCTCACGGCGGACGGTTCACGCCGGGCTGCGCTCGAAGCACCGCAGCTCGGCCTCCAGCGCGCCATCCGCGCCGGGTGCCACGCGCACGTAGTTCAGCGCGTAGGGGTAGATGCTCTCGTCGCGCAGGTCGTCGAGCGTGACCTTCTGGCCCGGCTTGAGCTCGAGGTAGCGGGTCCAGCAGCCGGGGTTGAAGTAGACGCCGCCGCCGTCGAGGTCGAACTGATCCACCTGGTGGGTGTGGCCCATCACCACCACGCGCGCGCCGGTTTCGTCGACGCGGTCCTGGGCTGCCGTGCGCAGCTTCTTCTTGCCGTCCTCGAAGCCGCCACGCACCAGCGCCGACAGCGTCACGTCGTCGTTGGCGCCGAGCGTGACGCCGTCGTGGCGGGTCTCGAACAGCGCCTGCCACGCCGCCTCGTCGACCTGGCCGAGCAGCCCGAGCATCACCGCGGCCAGCGTGTCGGCATCGATCGGCCCGGCGCGCCAGCGCGCCAGCGATTGCGTGAGCCCGGCCTGCACCAGCGCCGCCTCGACCGCGGCCCGGAAACCGGCATCGTCGCGCGCGCGTTCGAGCAGCCGCAGGCCGATGTCGTCGGTGGTGCCCGACTGCAGCACGGTCGGCGAGGTGCCGCTGACGAACTTCACGAAGGTCCACGCCACCGAGGCCAGACCGGCCTTGTCGTCGCGCAGCAGCACCGACGCCAGCTTGGTCACCGGCAGCAGGTTGTCGGCAAACGGGTAGCGGCTCTCTAGCCGGTTGACGAACTTGACCATGAACAGCGTGCCCGGGCACATCTCCAGGCGCGGTTCGCCGCCGCCTTCGAGCGGGCGGATCGGTGCGTCCCAGTGCTCGAAGCGGTTGGCCGGGTCGTCCATGTGGCCGTGGCCGATCTGCAGCCGGCCGTCGTGGCGCTCGACCCAGGTCGCGCCCACCTCGAAGCGCAGGCCGGCGCCGGCCACCTCGCGCAGGCGCTGCTGCACCGCCGGCCAGCAGAGGTCGACGTCGTGGTTGCCGGCGGCGATCGTGACGAGGTTGCCGCTGTCCTGGAAACGCGCCAGCGCCGCGAAGATCTCGGGGTGGCCGCCGACGATGGTGTCGAGCTTGGCGAGCGATTCGCGCTCGCTGCACCAGTGGCGGTCCGACGGATGCGAATACGCCGCCGTGTTGACCTGCGCGAACTCCAGGAAGTCGCCGTTGAAGATCAGTTCGATGCGGCCCAGCAGGCCCTCGGGCGTCTGCGTCGCCTGCTGGTCGAGAAAACGCACCAGCTGGCCGCCCTGGTAGATGTGGTCGTCGCCCGGGTCGGCGCTGCCGCCGCCCACATGCAGGTCGCTCACGATCAGGGTCACACGGTCGTCGGACATCACCTACCTCCTGCCGCCCGGACGGGCGGAAAACTGAGCTGGCATTGCAGCGAATAGAACAGCGGAACCGGGTTGCCCCGTTCGAGCAGATGGTGGCGGCGCAGGCCGTGCATCGCCACCGCCAGCGAGCCGCTGCGGCGCAGGTAGCAGTCGACCACCTCGGCGCCGAAGTGCGCGCCGAAGACGATCGGGATCGCGTGGCTGGTGGCGATCATGCCGAGCGCGCCGCGGCGCCGGAACTCCTTCAGGAAGGTCGAGAACGCCAGCGGTGAATGCGCGCCCGACTGGCACGAGTTCAGGAACACGATCGGCGCGGCGCGGTAGGCGGTGTCGCCCTGCAGGTCGCGGGGCTTGAGGCCGCAGTCCTCGGCCAGCTGCAGCAGCTCGTCCTTGCCGCCGAACGGGTTGGCGGCGTTGCCGTGGCAGTAGATGTAGATCAGCGTGGCGTCGTTGGCGGCGTTCTGCAGCACCCGGCGCATCGCCTTGCAGTCGGCCTGCAGGCCGTCGAGCCGGCCCTGCTCGCCCAGTCGCGCGGCCCAGGCCTGCTGCACCGCGATCGGCTTGTCGGCCGCCTCGACGCCGTCGATGTCGATCGACGGGTTCAGGTTGACCGACACCTTAGGGCTGCATTCGAGCTGCAGCTTGCGCAGGCCGCCGAGCGAGCCGCTGCCGCGCTGCACGGTCTCGATCGCGTAGCGTGCGCCCCAGAACGCGCTGGCGTCGAGCGGGTGCGCGGCCTTCTGCTCGTCGGTCCAGCCGGCCGACCACTCGCGCGGGTAGAGGATCTCCCACGGCAGGAAGACGTCGTCGGTGGCGATCGTGATCACGCTGCCCTGCGGCAGCGCGGCCTCGATGTAGTCGAGCGCGCGGGCCAGTGCGTCGTCCTCGCGCAGGCTGTCGTTGAGCAGCGCGCCGGCCGCCGCCACGCAGGCCAGCGTGCGCCCCAGCGCCACCGGCACCGGCCCGGTCGGCGGGGCGGGCAAGCGGCCGTCGAAGGTGCGCCAGACCTTCGATTCGTAACACGGCTCCAGCTCGCCGCGCACGCCGTTCATCAGCGCCTCGAGCTTGCCGCGGTCGATGCCGTCGGAGACGAAACGGTCCTCCGACTCGACCTCGCCGTCCCTCAGATGGCGCAGCTCGATGCAGAAATCGCCGCCGTCGAACGACAGCGAGACGTGCAGCCGGTGCTCGGGCGGCGGCGGCGCCGACAGCGCATCGCCCAGCAGCGCCAGCGGCACCTGGTTGGCGGGTGCGGCGGTGGGGGGCAGGGCGTCGAGTTCGGCCGCGCTGGCCACGACCAGAATCGTCAGCTCGACCTGGTGCACGCTCTCGCCCTTGACGAGAAAGTCGACGTGCACGCCGCTTGTCGGCTGGCCCGGGGCGTCGCAGCTGGCGCCGGCGGTGAGCTGGAAGTTGACCGGCGTGATCATCGTGCCGTCGCGAAACTGCGCCACGCCGATCCGCTCGCCGCTGATCGCGAGGCCGCCCCGGGCGGTGGCCTGCAGGGTGATGTCGATGTCGGCGTGGCGGGCGGCGTCGAGCGCCGCATGCGCGACGGTGGCCATCGCGTCGTCGGGCGGCACCGCGTAGTTGAAGCTCAGGGTCGCGCTGCTGTCGACCCGCAGCGCCGCGCCGCGGGCCTGTTCGCCGCGCAGCACGAAATGGAAGGCCTGCTGCGGCTCGGCCTCGGGCACGGCCTCGAACATCGCATCGGATGCGGCGGCCGGTGGCGGCGCGGCAGATGGCACGGCAGAGGGCACGGAAGGCGGCCCGGTCTGCTTGAAACGGATGCTGGGCATCGACTTGATCGGATGCTGCAGGGAGGGGGAAAACTCGAACGGCACGACGTCGGCGACCTTCAGCGCCGCAGGCTCGTCGATCACCCTCGCCGCCGGCTCGTCGACCGAAGATGTCGCCGGCTCGTCGACGGGCGTGCCGAGGGCCTCGCCGACCGAGCGCAGCGGCACCTGTGCCAGCACCCGCGCACCGGCCTCGGCGTCCAGCAGACCGACGCGCCAGGCCGCCAGCAGCTGCAGCGCCCAGGCTTCGAGGCGGTGCCAGAACGCAGCCCCCTGCGGGTGGATGCGTGTCAGGTCGTCCAGCATCGCGAGCTGCGCCGCGAGCGGCATGCTGGTGGCTGCTTTCAGCAGGATCTTCAGCAGCGAGTCGTCGATCATCGAGGTGCCTCCCCGCGCACGGATGCGTGCCCGTCGTGGCCGCAGTGTTGCGCAGTTCGGGGCGATCGGCCAGTGACGTTGGTCGGTGCCGGTCCGGCGCCCCCGATCGGCCATCGGATCGATTTGGCTATGCTCGGGTCGCACAGACCTCCGACTCCGACCCACGCCATGAAGCTCTATCTGGCTCGCCACGGCGAGACCGATCTCAACATCGACGACCGCTACCAGGGCCGCAGCAATGCGCTGCTCAACGAGCGGGGCCTGGCGCAGGCCGAGGCGCTGGCCGCGGCGCTGCCGCCGGACATCACGCACATCGTGGCCTCGCCGCTGCTGCGCGCGCTGCACACCGCGCAGGCGGTCGGCCGTGCCCGCGGGCTGCCGGTGCGCACGATGGCCGGCCTGCGCGAAAAGCATTTCGGCCGCTTCGACGGCCTGACGCCCGACGAGGTGGCGGCGCGTTTCCCGGTGCTGTGGCACGGCGGCGTGCTGACCTCCTGGGACCAGCCGCCGCCCGGCGGCGAGACCACCCGCGCGGTGGTGCAGCGGGTCTCGCTGTGCCTCGATGAACTGCGCGCCGTGCACGCCGGCGACACCGTGCTGCTGGTGGTGCACGGCTTCGTCGTGCGGGCCTTGCGCCATCTGATCGACGGCCTCGACGAGTCCGAGTTCTTCATCGCCCCGCGCATCGGCAATGCCGAGTTCCTGGTGCGTGAGCTGCCGGACACCTGACCGGCAAGGCCTGCGCCGGTCGCCTCGGCCTGGCGGCCGTCCATCCGGGCCACGCTTGCTTCTGGTCAACCGATGCCGCGTGCGCCGGGCGCATAAACAAGGTCTCACCGATCGAAGGAACGCGCCATGCCCACCTGCCTGAAAGACTTCGCGACGGGGATGGTCGCGGTGGTCGAGCCCGACACCCAGGCCCTGGTGGCCGCCCAGCTGATGCGCAAGCACCACGTCGGCGCGCTGGTGGTGGTCGACGCGGCCGAGCAGACGCGGCCGGTGGGCATCGTCACCGACCGCGACCTGGTGCTGGGCCTGATGGCCGAAGGGCTCGACCCGGCGCTGTTCACGGTGGGCGACATCATGTCGACCGACCTGGTGCTGGCGCGCCCCGAGATGGACGCGCTCGACGCCGTGGCGCTGATGCGCGAGCGCCGGCTGCACCGCATCATCGTGGTCGACGACGTCGGCCGGCTGGTCGGCATCGCCACCGTCGACGACGTGCTGGCCGTGCTGGCGCAGGGGCTGCTCGATCTGTCGCGCGGCGCGATCGGCGCACGCGACCGCGAGTTCGAGCAGCGCGCCTGACAGGTCTGTCGGTACTGACATCATGGCGGCCGGTGCGCGCCCGTTGCACGCCGCCGCAGCCCCATGACGACACAGGAACAACCCGGGTTCAACGCCCGGCTGGTGCGACGTTTCATCACCATCGCGGCGCCGTATTTCCGCTCCGACGAGCGCTGGCGTGCCGCCGGCCTGCTGGCGCTGCTGGTCGTGCTGCTGCTCGGCCAGACCGGCTTCAACGTGATGTTCAACCACGAGAGCGGCGAGTTCACCTCGGCGCTCGCGGCGCGTGACGCCGACCGCTTCTGGTCGTCGATCGAGCGCTTCACGCTGATCCTGATCGGCGGCGTGCCGATCTACGCGGCCTACTACTTCGTGCGCGACACGCTCGGCCTGCGCTGGCGCCAGTGGCTCACGCAGCACTTCCTGGATCGCTATTTCGCCCACCGCGGCTACTACCGGCTCAACGCCATCGTCGGCATCGACAACCCCGACCAGCGCATCGCCGACGACGTCAACGCCTTCACCGGCCAGTCGCTCTACTTCACGATGATCGTGCTGGGTGCGCTGATCGAGCTGATCGCCTTCTCGGGCGTGCTGTGGTCGATCTCGCAGACGCTGGTCTACTTCCTGATCGCCTACGCGCTGGTCAGCAGCTTCATCGCCGCCACCGTGTTCGGGCCGCGGCTGGTGGCGCTCAACTTCGCGCAGCTGCAGCGCGAGGCCAACTTCCGCTTCAACCTGGTCCGCCTGCGCGAGAACGCCGAGTCGATCGCCTTCTACGGCGGCGATGCGCGCGAGATGTCGACGCTGCGGCGCGTCTTCGACGCCGTCTTCCGCAACTACCAGCGCGTGCTGCGCTGGCAGTTCAAGCTCAACCTGTTCCAGTACGCGCACAAGTTCCTGACCATCGTGCTGCCGAGCGTGATCATTGCCGGCGACGTGCTGTCGGGCGAGCTCGAGGTCGGCCGCGCCATCCAGGCCGCCGGCGCGTTTGCGGCGATCCTGAGCGCGCTGACCGTGATCGTCGAGCACTTCGAGGCCCTGAGCCGCTTCGGCGCCAGCATCGACCGGCTCTACGGCTTCTCGGACATCCTCGACCAGCAGGCCACGTTGCCGGCCGGCGAGCACGACGACGGTGTCGGCCAGATCCACACCGCGCCGGCTGCCGAGCTGGCCATCGAGCAGCTCACGGTGCTGACGCCGCAGCGCGAGCACCTGCTGATCCGCGAGCTCACGCTGGCCGTGCCGCCCGGCCAGGGGCTGCTGATCGTCGGCCCCAGCGGCGGCGGCAAGAGCTCGCTGCTGCGCGTGCTGGCGGGGCTGTGGAACACCGGCTCGGGCCGCGTGCGGCGCCCGGCCGTGGGCGAGATGCTGTTCCTGCCCCAGCACCCGTATCTGCCGCTGGGCGACCTGCGCTGCCAGCTGCTCTACCCGCACACCGAACGCGAGATCTCCGACGCCGAGCTGCTGCTCTGGCTCGACCGCGTCAACCTGCCCGCGCTGGCCGAGCGGGTCGGCGGGCTGGGCGCCGAGCTGGACTGGGCCAAGGTGCTGTCGGTGGGCGAGCAGCAGCGCCTGGCGTTTGCGCGTGCGCTGCTGGCCAAGCCGCGCTACGTGCTGCTCGACGAAGCCACCAGCGCGCTCGACGGCGTCAACGAGGAGCTGCTCTACCAGCAGCTCGCCGGCCTGTCGATCACGCCGATCAGCGTCAGCCACCACCCGGCCGTGCTGCGCTACCACCGGCAGGTGCTGGATCTGCCCGGCGACGGCAGCTGGACGCTGCAGGCCGCCGAGGGCTGGTGCCCGGGCTGAGGGACGGCCGGCTCAGCGCCAGCCGGCCAGCGGCTTGAAGGCACCGCGCAGGCTCTCGCGCCCCGGCGGGCCGGGCAGCGGCTCGAACGCCAGCACCTCCTCGGGCACCGCCACGTCGGGCAGGCGGTCGAGCAGATGGCGGATCAGCGTCAGCCGGCCGCGCCGCTGGTCGTTGAAATCCACCAGCGTCCACGGCGCCGCTTCGGTGTGGGTGGCCTTGAGCATGGCGTCGCGGGCGGCGCCGTATTCGCGGTACTTGAGGCGCGCCTGCAGGTCGATGGGTGACAGCTTCCAGCGTTTGCGCGGGTCTTGCACCCGCTCGGCAAAGCGCTTTTCCTGCTCGGCCTGGTCGACCGTGAGCCAGTACTTGAACAGCAGGATGCCGTCCTCCACCAGCGCGCGCTCGAAGTCGGGCACCTGCCTGAGAAACGCCTTCGCCTG
Organism: Leptothrix cholodnii SP-6; assembly: GCF_000019785.1. Classification (NCBI taxonomy): domain Bacteria; kingdom Pseudomonadati; phylum Pseudomonadota; class Betaproteobacteria; order Burkholderiales; family Sphaerotilaceae; genus Leptothrix; species Leptothrix cholodnii. Next base: position 4,111,263 of record NC_010524.1, on the reverse strand, counting down.
CGCTTCGGTGCAGAAGCCCATCACCCGCTCGACGCCGGCGCGGTTGTACCAGCTGCGGTCGAACAGCGTGATGCGCCCGGCCGCCGGCAGGTGCGGCACGTAGCGCTGGAAATACCACTGGCTGCGCTCCTCGTCATTGGGCTTGCCGAGCGCCACCACCTGGCACAGCCGCGGGTTCAGGCCCAGCTCGATGGCGTTGATGACGCCGGTCTTGCCGGCGGTGTCGCGCCCCTCGAGCACGATCAGCAGCCGCTGCCCGGTGTGCTTGACCCAGCGCGCCACCTGCATCAGCTCGAGCTGCATCGGCTCGAGCGCGGCCTCGTAGTCGGCGCGGCTCATGGCGCCGTTCTTGCCGTTGCCGACGCGCTTGTCGGCCTTGTCGTTGCCTTTGCCCATCGTCTGCTCCTTACCTGGACTCGACCGCCCCGCCGCGTGCCTCGTCGGCCTCGCGCTGGTACTTGTCGTACGGCATGTTGACCCGCGCCATGCAGCGCTGGCGCTCCTGCATGTCGATGATCTTGTCGCAGGCGTTGCGCTGCATGGCCTGGCCCGATTCGTAGGCCATGCGCGATGAGCAGGCGCCAAGAAAGGTGGCCGCGGCAAGGGTCAGCAAAAGGAGGGTGGCGTGCATGGTCGAGAGGCGATGTGAGTTGCAGCAGATCCGGAATCTACGCCAGCGTGTGCGGCAACCCGCCCCTGCACACGTCAAGTGCCCTCGAAAAAGCGCTGGCCGCGCACCTGTCGATCAGGTGGCGGCCAGCATCGCGTGGCACCACGCCCCTGGGGCGTGGTCACGGGTTCGGTTCAACCGCTGGTTCAGCGGTCGTACTGATTGATCAGCGCGCGGGCGTCTTCCAGCAGCGCCTTGCCGTTGGCGCCCTTGGCCGAGACGTCCTTGATCCACTCGTCGTCGACGTTTTCGCTCGCCTTGACCCAGCGCTGGTATTCGGCGGCGTCGAGCTTGAGCAGCGCGTTGCCACGGTCGCCGGACATCTTGTGGTTGCCGGCGACGACGCTGTCGAAGCCCTTCTCGCCGGCCCAGGCCGAGGTCGCCGGGCCGCTGTTGTCGTCGATCACCTTCTTGAGTTCGGGGGCCAGGCTGTTGTACTTGGCCTGGTTCATCACGAAGGCGAACAGCGAGTTGGCGAACTTCAGCTGGCCGGTCGGCACGTCGAGGTGGCTCTTGGCGATCTCGTGCAGCTTGACGGTCGGCACGCCTTCCCACGGCACCATCGCGCCGTCGATCACGCCCTTGCTGATCGACTCGGGCACCGCCGGCAGCGGCATCTGCACCGGCGTGGCGCCCAGCGAAGCCAGCATGCGCGAGTTCAGGCGCGTGGCGGCGCGGATCTTCAGGCCCTTGAGGTCTTCGAGCTTGCTCACGCCCTTGGGGTTGGCCAGGTGGAAGGACGAGCCGTCATTGGTGTGCAGCCACAGCGGCTTGACGCCGCGGTATTCGTCGAGCGCGTTCTTCTGCACGTAGGCCCAGTAGGCCTGGCTCGAACCCTTGGCGCTGCGGGTGAAGAACGGCAGCTCGAAGACCTCGCTCTTGACGAAGCGGCCGGCCGAGTAGGTCGGCAGCGTCCAGACGATGTCGGCCACGCCGTCGCGGGCCTGGTCGAACAGCTGCGGCGGCGTGCCGCCCAGCGTCATGGCCGGGTAGATCTGGCACTTGAGCTTGTCGGCCGATTCCTTGGCGATCTTGTCGCACCAGGGCTGGATCAGGTTGAGCTGCACGTTCGAGGTCGACGGCAGGAAGTGGTGCACCTTGAGCACCACCTGCTGGGCCATCGCCGGGGTGGCGCAGACCGCGGCGACGGCCGCGGCGATCAGGGAATGACGGATCTTCATGTTGGGCTTTCCAGGGTGGGAGGGATGAAAAGGCGCCGCAGGTTCAACTGCCGAACGTGCGCACGAGCACCAGCGAGAGCGAGGGGAAGAACAGCAGCGCGACGATGCGCACCAGGTCCGAGGCCAGGAAGGGCATCACGCCCTTGAAGGTCTCGGTCAGCGGCACGTCGCGGGCCAGCCGGTTGATGATGTAGACGTTCATGCCCACCGGTGGGTGCACCAGTCCGATCTCGACCACCATCAGCGCCAGGATGCCGAACCAGACGCTCTTGTCGACCTGCGACAGGCCCCAGAAGTCCAGCCCCATCACCACCGGGTAGAAGATGGGAATGGTCAGCAGGATCATCGCCAGGCTGTCCATCACGCAGCCGAGGAACAGGTAGACGAGCAGGATCGCCACCATCACCAGCAGCGGCGGGAAACCGGCGGCCTGCACCCAGGCGGCCAGTTCGGCCGGCATCTGCGACAGCGCCAGCGCGCTGTTGAGCATGTCGGCGCCCAGCAGCACCAGGAAGATCATCGCGGTGGCGCTGGCGGTGCCGAGCGCGCTCTCCAGGATGCCCGGCCAGCGCATGCCCCCGCGCAGCACGGCCAGCGCGCCGCAGGCCGCCGCGCCGATCGCTGCCGCTTCGGTCGGGTTGGCCCAGCCGCCGTAGATGCCCACGATCACCACCGCGAACACCACCAGCACCGGCAGCACCTCGGCCATCGCCTTCAGGCGCTCGGGCCACGGCACCGGCTCGCCGGCCGGGCCGGCGTCGGGCTTGAGGCGCACGATGATCTGCACCACGACCATGTAGCCGACCATCGCGATCAGGCCCGGCAGCACCGCGGCCATGAACAGCTTGCCGATCGACTCCTGCGTCAGGATGGCGTAGATCACCAGCGGCACCGACGGCGGGATCATGATGCCCAGCGTGCCCCCGGCAGCCAGGCAGCCGGTGGCCAGCGCGCCGGAATAGCGGTGGCGCTTGAGCTCGGGCAGCGCCACCTGGCCCATCGTCGCGGCCGTGGCGAGCGACGAACCGCAGATCGCGCCGAAGCCGGCGCAGGCGCCGATCGACGCCATCGCGATGCCGCCGCGCCAGTGGCCCATGAAGGCGCTGACGAAGCGGAACAGGCTGCGGCTGAGGCCACCGTTGGTGGCGAACTGGCCCATCAGCAGGAACAGCGGGATCACCACCAGGTCGTAGTTGGACAGCCGCGCATAGGCCAGGTTCTTCAGCGACGCCAGCAGCGGCGTGGCGTCCATGCCGCTCAACGCGAAGTAGCCGCCGGCACCGGCCATGAACATGGCGATGCCGATCGGCACGCGCACCACCAGCATCGCCATCAGCGCGGCGAAGATCAGGCCTCCGGATGCAATGCCGCTCATGCCTTCTCTCCACGCAACAGCCGCGAGGCCATGTAGAAGCCCGCCAGGGCGAGCACCACGAAGCCCGGCACCATCAGCACCTGGGCGATCCACAGCGGCAGGCCGAGGATCGGCGAGGTCTCCTCGAACTCGCGCAGGTTCATCGCACCGGCGAAGCTGCGCCAGGCGATCAGCGCGCCGAACAGGCCGACCAGCACCGAGCCCACGCCGTCCATCCGGCGCACCGTGATCTCGCGCAGGTGCTGGGTGAAGAAGTCGACCCGCACGTCGCCGTGGTTCAGGTGACACCAGGCGAAGAAGCTCGCCGACGCGAACGCGGCGCACATCTGCAGCAGCTCGACGTCGCCGGGCACCGGTGCCGAGGCGATCTTGCGGCCGACGATCGAGACGATCGACATGCCGACCAGGGCGATGAAGACCAGTCCGCCGGCCAGCGCCAGCACCCGTGCGCACGCCCTCAGCGCGCGGCCGTAGGCGCCGTGTTCGACCGGCGCGACGGCGGGCGCGAGGTCAGGGGGTAGGGGTTCGTGCACGGAAAGTCTCCAGTTTGGGAGCGTGCATTCTCCCTACCCTCGAAACGGTGGGCCAGAGCGAATGCACGCTAGCAGCTATGCCAATCGGGTATATCGGGTTAGCCCTGATTGGATTGAATTGGCATGCTTTGGCCGAGGACGACCGGCGAGTCGCCGATGCAGCGTCCCCGGTTCGGGGGCCCGGTCAGGCGTCCGGCTGCGCCGCCGGCGCGGCGCGGCGGAACGCTTCGAGTTGGCCGCAAGCCGCATCCACCGCCGCGATCAGCGGCCAGCGCGTCAGGTCGACCTTGAAGCGCCGCGCGCTCTCCACCTGCGGCACCAGGTAGACGTCGGCCAGCGTCGGCGCGTCGCCGAAGCAGAACGCACCGCGCTTGGCATCGGCCGCCAGCAGCGCCTCGATGGCATCGAAGCCGTCGCCGATCCAGGCCGCGCACCAGGCGTTGACCGTGGTCTCGTCGGCGCCGAACTGCTTGCGCAGCGTCTCGAGGATGCGGCGGTTGTTGATCGGGTGGATGTCGCAGCCGACGATCGCCGCCAGCGCACGCACGCGGGCGCGGTCTTCCGGGTCGGCGGGCAGCAGCGCCGGGCTCGGGTGGCGCTCTTCCAGCCACTCGATGATGGCCGGCGACTGGATCAGCATCCGGCCGTCGTCGAGCGCCAGCGCCGGCACCAGGCCTTGCGGGTTGATGGCCTTGAACTCGGCCTTCAGGTGCGCCTCGGTGCGCAGGTCGACCGCGACGTACTCGGTCGTCAGGCCCTTGAGGTTCAGGGCAATGCGCAGCCGATGCGAGGTGCCGCTGCGAAAGAAGTTGTACAGCTTCATGGGTTTATTCAGCCGCGCCGATGGTCAGCGCGACCTCGGCCACGCCGGCCACGTGGCCGGTGATGTGGTCACCCGCCACCACCGCGCCCACGCCTTCGGGCGTGCCGGTGTAGATCAGGTCGCCGGGCTGCAGGTGATAGAACAGGCTCAGGTCGGCGATGATTTCGCGGATGTCCCAGATCAGCTTGTTGACGTCCGAGTGCTGCTTGGTGACGCCGTTGACGGCCAGCGCGATCTCGCCCTCGCCGATCACCGTGCCGGCCATCGGCACGATCTCGGAGCAGACCGAGCCTTGCTCGATGTCCTTGCCCAGCGTCCACGGCCGGCCCTTGTCGCGGGCGACGAGTTGCAGGTCGCGGCGCGTCATGTCCAGGCCCACGGCGTAGCCGTAGATGACGGTGTGCGCGTCTTCGGCCTTGACGCGAAAACCTGCCGCGCCGATCGCCACCACCAGTTCCATCTCGAAGTGGTAGTTCTTGGTCTCGGGCGGATAGGCCACGGTGGCACCCGACTCGACCAGCGTCGACGGCGCCTTGGTGAAATAGAACGGCCGCTCGACGCTCTTGTCGACCGGCTTGCCCATCTCGACCGCATGCGCGTGGTAGTTGCGGCCGACGAAGAACAGGCGGTTTACGGCCAAGCGCTCGGTCTTGCCGCGCACCGGCAGAGAGTAGACGGGCGGCGGGTTCCAGAGGTAGGTCGGTTCGGTCATGGGGTTTCCTGAAGATTCAAAGCAGATCTAAAAAGAAGGGGCGGGCCGATTTTCAGCCGCGGTTCTCGAACACGCCGAGCTTGCGGTGCAGCGGCGATTCGTCGGCGATGAAGACGAAGGTGGGCGTGTCGGCCGAGCGGTTGACGAGGCTCACCTCGGTGTAGCCGGGCGCGCAGCAGGTGTCGGCCTCGGTGAGCGTGAAACGCTGGTCTTCGACCTTCACCTCGGCACCACCTTCGATGACGTGGAACACCATCGCCGGCGAGCGCACCGGCAGGCGCAGCGTCTGGCCCGGGCGCAGCATCAGCGCGTAGAAACCGAGGATGTTCTCGACGTCGGCGCCGGTCTCGGGGTTGACGTAGGTGACCTGCACCGCGTCCAGATCCGGCCGGTCGGCGGCCAGCGACACCAGCGCGGCGCGTGCGTCGACCCACGGGTAGCGCAGCATCGGGTAGCGCTTGTCCGAGCGATCGAACATCACCGTCGGCGCCACGCCGCCGCGTGCATAGGCGCGGTCACCCTGGCCGGGCTTGACGGTCTGGCGCTCGCCGTTGATGTGATACGAGGCCTCCATGTAATAGACCAGCGGCAGATCGAGCACGTCGAGCCAGACCACCGGCTCGCTGCCGTCGTGGCCGTGTTCGTGCCACAGGCCGGTGGGTGTCAGGATCAGGTCGCCACGCGACATCGGGCACTTCTCGCCGTCGACCGTGGTGTAGGCGCCTTCACCCTCGACGATCATGCGCACCGCGTTGGGCGTGTGGCGGTGCGACGGCGCCCACTCACCCGGCAGCAGCAACTGCATGCCGAGGTACATCGCGGCGCTGGCCTGCATCTTCTCCAGGCCGTGGCCGGGGTTGGCGAGCACCAGCACGCGGCGCTCGGCCTTCTCGATCGGCGTCAGTTCGCCGGCTTTCAGCAGCAGCGGCTTGATCGATTCGTAGGCCCAGGCGGTGGCGCGGGTGTTGGGCCGCGGCTTGCCCGGCGGCAGCACGCCGCGCAGGCTCGGCCACAGCGGCACGAGGTTCAGGTCACGCAGTGCCTGCACGTAGTCGGCGGGCAGGTCTTCGAGGCGTCCAAGTTCTTGCATGGTGTGTTCCCCAATCATTTCGCCAGACAGTTGTCGACGTTCCAGCCGTACAGCCATTCCATCGCGTCATAGAAACGCTCGGGCGTGCGGCCTTTCCACAGGTCGTTGCGCACCAGGCGCTCGACGCCCTTGGCGTGATAGATGCGACCCATCTCGCGGCTGGACAGCACGATGCGCGCGGTGCGCGCCACGCGCGAGCGCTGGTACAGGTCGAAGGCCTGGGTGAAATCGTTGCCGTTGACACGCAGCGCCTCGCCCAGCGTCACGGCATCTTCGATCGCCATGCAGGCGCCTTGCGCCATGTACTGCGTGGTCGGGTGGGCGGCGTCGCCCAGCAGCGTGGCGCGGCCGTAGGTCCATTGGCCGATCGGCTCGCGGTCGGCGGTGGCCCAGCGTTTCCAGGTCTTGGGCAGGTCGATGAGCTGGCGCGCCTTCGGGCAGATGCCCTGGAAGTAGCTCTGCACCTCCTCCTTGCTGCCGTCGCGCACGCCCCATTCCTCCTGCTCGCGGCTGTGGAAGGTGACGACCACGTTGTACTGCTCGCCGCCCCGCAGCGGGTAGTGCACCAGGTGGCAGTTGGGGCCGACCCAGATGCTGGCGGCGTTCCACTGCAGGTCTTCGGGGAAGTCCTTCTTGTCGACCACCGCGCGGTAGACCACGTGGCCGGTCACGCGCGCCGGGTCGTTGACGTACTGCTGGCGCACCACCGACTTGACGCCGTCGGCGCCGATCAGCGCCACGCCGCGGTGGGCGGTGCCGTGCTGGTCGTAGACGGTGACACCGGTGTCGTCCTGCTCGATGCGCTCGCAGCGCGTCGAGGTCAAGAACTCGATCCGGCCGGTTTCCTGCGCACCTTCGAGCAGCGACAGGTGCACGTCGACGCGGTGGATCACCGCGTAGGGGTTGCCGAAGCGCTGGATGAAGGCCTCGCCGGTGGGGATCTTGCCGACCTGGTATTCGTCGATGGCGTCGTGCATCACCATGTAGTCGGTGTAGACCGCGCGGCCGCGCGCCTTCTCGCCCACGCCCAGGGCGTCGAAGGCGTGGAAGGCGTTGGGGCCGAGCTGGATGCCCGCGCCGATCTCGCCGATCTCGGGTGCCTGCTCCAGCACCTTGACCTTGAAACCCTGGCGCACCAGCGCCAGCGCCGCGGCCAGGCCGCCGATGCCACCACCGGCGACCAGCACCGGGAGATCCGAAAGTCCAGTTGCGTTCATGTGCGAGTCCTTGCGCTGTGAATGCTGATAGTGTGCATGCTGACGATTAGTTTAATGAAGATCTGATCCGAATCAAATCAGGGTTCACCCGAATCTTGTGCACCGAGGTTGACGCAGTGCGTCGAATCCGGCATGAAAAACGCCCCGGGCGGCGAGCCGTCCGGGGCGTTGCGATCAGCCTGATGGCCGTGTGCGATCAGCGCGGCGTGCCGACCACCGCGGCCGACCAGGCGCCGGTCAGCCCGACCGTGCCGGTGTGGCTGCGGATGCGGAACGACTGGGCCTGGCGCGAGGGCAGGCCGTCGACGTTGAACGTGCGGGTGGCGCGGCCGTTCAGGCGTGTCACCGGGATCCAGGTGGCGCCGGCTGCATTGCAGACGGTCAGCGCGCCGACGCAGCGCTCGAGCTCGTAGCCGGCCACGGCCGCCACGGTGCTGGCGGTCCAGCTCAGCGGCACCCGGCCCACCGGCGTGGCACCGACGCCCAGCAGGCCGTTGGTGACGTTGCTGCGCAGCCCGGCCGGCACCGGCAGGGTGCCGTTGTGGCGGACGACCTGCGTGGTCGGGCCCTGGGTGGCGCCGTTCACGGCGTTGACCCGGTAGGCGTACAGCGCGTTGGCGGCCAGGCCGGTGTTCTGCACCGTGGTGGCGTTGGCGGGCAGGTTGCCGCTGGGCGTGGTGATCGTCGCGAAGGCGCCCGTGGTGGCGGTGCCGTTGGCCGCGATGGTGATCGTGGCGCGCTGCACGCGGTAGCCGGTTTCGCCGGTCGACGCGTCGGTCCAGTTCAGCCGGGCGCTGTTGGCCACCGTGCCGAGCACGGCGCTCAGGTTGGCCGGCGCGACGATGCTGATCAGCGCCGGCGTGGTCACGGTGATGACGTTCGAGCCGGCCGCCGGGGCGCGCGCGTGGGTGGCCTGCACCTGGTAGGTGTAGGCCGTGCTCGGCGCCACGGTGGTGTCGGTGTAGACCGCCGTGTTGGCCGCCAGCGTGGCGATCACCAGGCCGTTGCGCAGCACCAGGTAGCCGGCCTCGTTGGCGGCGTTGTCGGTCCAGCGCAGCGCGACGCTGTTGCCGGTGACGGCGGTGGTGGCCAGCGCGCTCGGTGCGATCAGCAGCACCGGGGTGCTCACCGTGATGGTGGCCGCGGCGCTGCGGCCGCCGGCGTTGACGGCCACGACCTGGTAGGTCAGCGTGCTGTCCTGCGGCGCGGCGGTGTCGACGAACGAGGTCGCGTCGGCCGCGGTGGTGGCGATCAGCACGCCGTTGCGCAGGATCTCGAAACCGCCCTCGTTGTCGGCGTTGTCGCTCCAGCCGAGCGTGACCTGGGTCGGCGAGTCGGCCACCGCACCGATGGCGCCCGGCGCGGCCGGGGGTTCTGACTGGTCGAGTGCGGCCAGCGTGCGCACCGGCACGCGGTCCCAGCCGCCGGCCGACGACATCACGGTGACGTGCGAGGGCGGCGCCACCGTGGCGATCGGCGCGCCGACCGGGCGCAGGTATTCCTGCACCGTCAGCGTCGGCGGCACGCGGGTGTCGCTGGAGCTGGCGGCGATGTTGAGCAGGCCGGTCGACAGGTCGTAGTCGGCCTGGGTGATGGTGACCTGGTCGACCAGCGCGCGCACCAGCCGGGTGGCGTCGGTGTTGCCGTCGGCGACCAGCGCATTGACGTCGATCGCGCCGGGCAGGGCGGTGGTGTCGGGTGCGTCGGCCAGCACCTCGCTGGTGAAGAACTTGCCGTTGCCGTCGGCGGTCAGCGGCGTCGGCGTGGCCAGGCGGGCCGACGCGGCCGGCGTGCCGGCGCTGTCCTGGATCGTCACGGCGGCCGTGGCCGCCGAGGTGGCGAAGGCGTCGACCTGGCCGACCCGCTCGGGCGTGCGGCTGTAGGTCACGCGGTCGGCGTCCAGCGGGGTCTGCACCCGGCCGTCGAACAGCTGGCCCTGCACCACGAACAGGTCGGTGCGGATGACGTTGCTGCCGTTGGCGTTGATGACGATCGGCAGGCCGTTGAAGTCGGTCGCGGTGATGCGCACGAAGTTGGTGTCGCAGGGGCTGCCCACCACCGGCTGCGGCGTGGCGCCGTCACCGATGTAGCCGGCTGGTGGCGGCGGTGCCAGCACCGGATCCCAGGTCAGCCAGGGGCCGACCTTGCCGCGTGCGTCGGGCTGGTCGGGCACGAAGCTGATGTCGAAGGTCTCGCTCAGGTCGCGGCCGGTTTCCAGGGCCTCGATGCGGTAGCTGTCGACGCCGTACGGGTGCTCGACCTGATACACGCCGGGCTGCGGCACGTCCAGGCGCAGGCGAAAGCGCGTGAAGGTGAGCTGCTCGCCGGCGGTCGGCTCGGCGGTGGCGTAGGTAGCCTCGGCGGCCATCACCAGCAGGGCCTCGAAACCGGCGGTGGCATCGGCCACCGAGGCTTCGGCCAGCCAGTAGAACGACTCGCCGCCGGTGCCGGTCTGTGCCGACACCAGGTTGCCGGGCACCGGCTCGTCGAAGAAGCACAGGTCGGCGTTGCGGCAGATCTGCAGCGAGGTGCCGCGGCTGTCGCTGACGTATTCGGCGTAGCCGTCGACCGGGTTCAGCGGGCCGGTGGCGTAGGGCGTGGCGCCGTTGGGCACCGGGCAGGCGGCGTGGGCGACCGAGGCGGCGTACAGCTCCAGCGCGCCGGCCACCAGTGCCACGGAAAGTTTGCGGTTGAACATGGTGGTCATTCCCCGGCTCATTGGTTGACGACGGTCAGGGGCTTGCTGCCCACGCCGCCTGCACTCGATTGGATGGTCACGGCCGCCGGCAGCACGCTCAGGCCGGACAGGGTCAGGGCGCCGTCGACCAGCGGGGTGGCGCTGCCGCCCAGCAGCAGGCTGAGCGTCGGCGCGCCGGTTGCGGCCTGGTCGCTGGACGTGGCGCTCACGCTCAGCGTGCAGCTGCGCGGCGTGCCGCTGCAGACCGCGCTGGCGCTGCCGACCGTCACGAGGTCGGTGATCGGCACGTTCTGCGTCGGCGCCGGGCCGTTGCCCTGCGCGGCGTTGCTGGCGTTGAACGCCACCGTGGCCGGCACGCTGGCCAGCGCGGTGTGGACGAAGAAGCGGCCGGTGCCGTCGCTGGCCAGCGTGCCGCCCGGGGTGGCGGTGACGGTGGCGGTGCTCGGTGCGGTCGCGAACAGGCTGATCGACTGGCCGGCGCTGCGGCTGTAGTAGGCGCCCGTGACCGTCAGCGGCGTGATGCCTTGCGGGGCGAGCTTGCCCATCACGGTGAACAGCGGGTTGCTGATCACGCTGGTGCTGCCGTCGCCGTCGGCGTCGGTCGGGTCGATCGCCAGCGGCGTGGTGCCGTTGAGCGTGGTGGCGCTGATGCGCACGAAGTTGCGCCCGCACGGGCTGCCGACCACGCGGTGCAGCGTGGCGCCGTCGCCGATGTAGCCGGCCGGCGCGGCCGGGGCCGCCGCCGGATCCCAGCGCAGCCAGGGGCCGACGCTGCCGGTGCGCGCGCCGTTGGGCGTGAACTCGATGTCGGTGGTGTCGTTGACCTCGCGCGACAGCGGGCGGTTGCGGTCGTCGACCACCGCGTTGACGGTGTAGCGCTTCTCGCCCCACGGGTACTGCACGGTGTAGATGCCGGGCACGGTGACGTCGATGCGCACGCGCAGGCGGGTGAACGAGAACTGCTCGCCGGCGGCCGGGATCTCGGTCAGGTAGGCCGCTTCGGTGGCCATCACGACCAGCGCGTCGATCGCGGCGGCGCCGGTGGTGGCGATCTGGTTGTCGGCCAGGAACCAGAAACCCTCGCCGCCGAAGCCGGAGGCCTCGGACTGCGCATTGCCGGCCACCACCGGGTCGAAGAAGCAGGGCGGCGGGTTGCCCAGGCCGTCGACGCTGTCGGTGCAGATCACCAGCGAGACGCCTTCCGAATCGGTCACCGTGTTCGCGAAACCGTGCACCGGATCGACCGGGCCGGCGGTGAACGGCGTCGTGTTGTCGGGGCGGCACAGCGTCTGTGCCATCGGGCTCGAGGCGGCGGCACTGGCCAGCGCCAACGCGAGCGCCAGCGGCTTCATGCGCATCGTCATTGCGTTTCTCCTGTGGGTCGTTGGGGGCGCTGCGGCCATGTGCGGCCGCGCGCTGTTGAGGATTTCTTGTCCGGTGTCCAGTGAAATTCCTTAATTCAGATTAAAGGATGTGTGGGTTGTCACGGGTGCCGGTTCTGGGTGTAGCGAGAAACATACAGTTACTTTTTGGTGTGAATTGAGATGATTTTTCGCACCGTCCTGGGGCGTTGACCCCCCGTGTCGACGGTGCTTTCCGCAGGAGCGGCGGCTGCGGATCGCTCGAACAAGGGGTGATCGAGCGGCTCGGCCGGGCGCTTCGCAGGGCCGCATCAGAGGGGGTGAGCGCAGGAATCCGGTTCAGGATCGGTTCAGGCACCAGGCCGAGAAAGTGAACGAAATCAGCCACTTGAGCTCATAGGACGTGGCCGGTCAGAGGCCGTTTGACGTGCTGTTCTCCCTCTGGCGGAGGTCGTTCGATGGCTCGGATGGCGGGTGGTTCGTGACACCGGACGGGCGTGTTGGTGCAGTCGATTCGGTGCACGCACAAAAACCGTCAAATTTTTGTGTGTTTGATCTCGATCAACCTTATTCGTGAAAAATGACTCGCACATAAGAAACGCAAAGTAACCGGCCTGTCGCGTGATCCGCCCCCGAATCCGGCCGGTTCCGTGGGCTGGCTTCAGGAATCACGATGAAGCGAAATTTCATGCGGGTGCCTCTGCACACCGCCTTGGCCGTGACCGCCAGCCTCGGGCTGGGCTGGAGCGGCAGCGTCTGGGCACGCAGCAGCGGCACCGTGGTGGCCGACGTGGTGGCACTCGACCAGCCGCTGGTCTACAACCGCTTCGGCTCGTACAACCCCTACGGCATGGTCTACGCGCTCAAGCGCGACGTGGTCGACCTCGTCAGCGGTCGCACGCTCGATCAGCCCGGCGTGGTGGCCACGCCCTGCCAGGTGGCGCTGCGCTCGGACAAGCGCCCGCGGCCGCTGGTGCTGCGCGGCAACGTCGGCGACCGGCTCGAGGTCAACTTCACCAACCTGCTGTGCCGTGACGCGCCGGGCGTGCCCGGCAACGACCTGCCGACAGCCCCCGACCTGCCCGACGGCGACGCGGATGCCGAGGCCGGCGGCGGCTTCGACCGCCCGGCCACCCGCATCGCCTCGATGATGTTCAACGGCCTGAGCCACGACACCACGGCCACCGGCTACGACGCCTGGGATCCGCGCGTGACCGGCATCGCCGGCATCGAGCCGGGCCGGTCGATCACCTACCGGCTGCTGCTCGAGCGCGAGGGCGCGCAGATCTTCCACGACAACGGCGCGCCCGCAGGCGGCCAGGCCGACGGTGGCTCGACGGTGCTGGGCCTGTTCGGCAGCGTCAACGTCGAGCCGGCCGGCGCGGACGTCTACCGCAGCGAGGTCAGCGCCGAGGTGCTGGCCGCCGCGCGGGCCCAGGCCGGCGGTTCGGCGTTCCTGAACTACGAAGCGGTCGACCCCGACGGTGCGCTCACCGGGCGCGCCGGCCTGCCGCTGTTCAACATGCACCAGCCGCTCGGTGCCGGTCGCTGGCAGCTGGTGCACGGCGACCTGAACGCGGTGGTGCAGGGCTACAACGTGGTCTCCGACGGCTACGCGGTCACCAACGAGAACTGGTTCCGCGAGTTCACCGTGATCCTGCACGACGAGCTCAAGACCGTGCAGGCCTACGGCGACGCCTTCGATGCCACCGGCGCCGGCGCCGGCCTGCGCGACGGTTTCGCGATCAACTACGGCGCCAGCGGCCTGGGCGCCATCGTGGCGGCCAACCGCGCCGGTGTCGGCCCGGCGGCCAACTGCGCCGAGTGCGCGCTGGAAGATTTCTTCCTGACCTCGTGGGCCAACGGCGACCCGGCCATGATCGTGCAGCAGGGGCTCGACGGCCGGCCGGTGCAGCGCTACCCGGACGATCCGGGCAACGTGCACCACAGCTACCTCGGCGACCCGGTCAAGTTCCGCACCCTGCAGGCCGGCGTCAAGGAAACCCACGTCTTCCACCTGCACGCCAACCAGTGGTTCGCCAAGAGCGGCGCCGGTGACGGCAAGTCGGCCTACCTCGACAGCCAGACCATCGGCCCGCGCCAGGGCCTGAGCTTCGACATCGCCTACACCGGCAGCAACCGCAACCTGGCGGTCGGCGACGCGATCTTCCATTGCCACATGTACCCGCACTTCGCCCAAGGCATGTGGGGCCTGTGGCGGGTGCACGACGTGTTCGAGGACGGCCGCCGGCGCCTGCCCGACGGCGAACTCGGCCGTGGCACCGACCCGCTCAGCGGCCAGACCGACGGCGGCGCCTACAGCCCGGCGCTGCTGCCGATCCAGGGCGTGGCGCTGGCGCCCGCGCCGACCTACGGCGCGGCGGCGACGCCCGGCTTCCCGTTCTTCGTGCCCGGCGTGGCCGGCCATCGCCCGCCGCAGCCGCCGCTCGACCTGAGTGCCGACAGCCGGCTCGGCGAGACCGGCCTGGGCCGCCACATCATCACCGCCGGCACCCGCGAACTGGGCGCCGGCGTGGCCGCGGCCGACCTGTCGTCGCACATCCTGAGCGCCGACCTGACGCTGCTGCCCGACGCCGGCACGCCGCTCGAACGTGCCGCGATGGCCTTCCACGCCCGCAGCGCCGGCCACGCCAGCCGCACCCCCGCCGGTGCCGGCGCCACCTTCAAGGTCAACGGCCGCCCGGCCGCACCGGGGGCGCCGTTTGCCGACCCCTGCCCGGCGACCGCGCCGACGCGCCGCTACGACGTCTCGGCGATCCAGCTCGACCTGGTCGTCAACAAGGCCGGCTGGCACGACCCGCAGGCGCGCATCAACGTGCTCAGCAGCGAGGTCTCGGCCTACGAGGGCAAGACCCGTCCGGCCGAGCCGTTCTTCTTCCGCGCCCACTCGGGCGACTGCATCAACTTCTTCCACACCAACCGCACGCCCGAGGTGCTGGCGCGTGACGACTTCCAGGCCCTCACGCCCACCGACACCATCAGCCAGCACATCCACCTGGTGAAGTTCGACGTCATGGCCTCCGACGGCGGCGGCAACGGCTGGAACTACGAGGACGGCACCTTCGCGCGCGGCGCGCTGATCGAGCGCGCCGAGGCCGCGCTGGCGCCCGGCGGCTCGGTGCGCCAGATGGCCGACGACGGCAGCGTGCGCCTGGTCGACGGCCACGCCGTGCTGCCCGAGCCGGCGGCCATCGGCTACCAGACCAGCGTGCAGCGCTGGTGGGCCGACGAACTGTTCGACAAGGACGGCCGCGATCGCACCCTGCGCACGGTGTTCTCGCACGACCACTTCGGCCCGTCGTCGATCCAGCAGCACGGCTTCTACAACGCGCTGGTGGTCGAGCCCAAGGGCACGCAGTGGCTCGACACCCGCAGCGGCCAGCCGCTGGCCGGCGGTGTCGGCCCCGAGGCGCTGGTCAAGGGTGCGCAGGATCCGGCCACGCACCCGGACTTCCGCGAGTTCCTGCTCGCCAGCGCCGACTTCGCGCTGCTCTACACCGCCGACGGCCGCCCGGTCGATCCGCCGGCCAGGCCCGAGGCGATCTCGGCCAGCCACCACAACCCCTACCTCGTCAACTACAAGAACGAGCCGCTGCCGCTGCGCCTGTCGAGCAACGGCGACAAGTCCGGCCTGTACACCGATTCGCGCGCCGACCCGGCCAACCTGTTCAGCTCGCGTCTGCACGGCGACCCGTACACGCCGGTGCTGCGCGCCTTCGAGGGCGAGCGGGTGCAGCTCAAGCTGATCCACGGCGCGCAGGAGGTGCAGCACGTCTTCACGCTGCACGGCCAGCGCTGGAAGCGCGAGATCTCCGACGCCAACGCGCCCTACGTGGCCGCGCAGGAGCTGGGCATCTCCGAGCACATGGAGATGGACCTCGGCCTGCTCGCCAAGGTCACCGGCGGCGCCAGGCAGGTCGACCACCTGTTCCACTACGGCAGCACCGACGCGCTGTGGAACGGCGCCTGGGGCATCTTGCGCACCTACGCCGATGCCAACGCGCTCGACAGCCTGACCGGCACGCTGGCCACCGGCCTGATCCAGCCGCTGTCCACCCGCCTGGTGCAGGGCACCGGCAACCTGCTCGGCGGCCTGCTGGGCGGGCTGCTCAACACCACCACCTCGGCGCTGGGCCTCAACGGCTGCCCGGTCGGCTCGACCGCGCGCACCTACAACCTCGAGGTCTGGGCCGCGCGCGACCTGCTGCCCGGCGGCGCGCTGGTCTACAACCGGCGTGCCGGCATCAGCGACCCGAGCGCGCTGATGTACGTGCACGCCGCCGATGTCGCCGCCCTGCGCGCCGGCAGCAAGGCGCCCGAGCCGCTGGTGATGCGCGCCAATGCCGGCGACTGCATCACCGTCAACCTGCGCAACCGCCTGCCGGCCAACCTGCCGGTGCCCGACCTGCCGGGCGATGCACCGCTGCCGCAGGTCACCTCGCTGGGCGTCGACGACATCAAGCCCTCGCGCCAGGTCGGCATCCACGCCCAGCTGGTGCACTTCGACCCGCGCAGCAGCGACTCGGCCAACGTCGGCCTCAACCCCGAGCAGCTCGTTGCGCCGGGCCAGAGCCGCAGCTACGTCTGGTACGCCGGCACGATCGACTGGGACCTGCTCAACGGTGTGGCCAAGGGCGGCACGCCGCGCGAGTTCGGCACCGTGCCGCTGCGCGCGATGAGCGACGTCGTCAAGCACGGCAGCCAGGGCCTGGTCGGCAGCCTGATCGTCGAGCCGCGTGGCGCCACCTGGTGGAACGCGGCCAACACCAGCACCACCGGTGCCGACCGCGCCACCGAGGCCGTCATCCGCAGGAGCGACGGCAGCCGCTACCGCGAGTTCGTGCTGCACTACCAGGACGGCCTGAACCTGCGCCTGGGCGCCGAGCGCGCCGCGATCCGCCAGCACGACACCGGCGACGATTCCTACGACATGGGCGAGCGCGCGCTCAACTACCGCGCCGAGCCGCTGTGGTCACGCATCGACTACAACGGCCAGCCCAACGCCGAGTGCCAGCTGGCGCTGACCGTGTCGGGCGACATCAACCCCTGCGTACTGGCGCCCACGCTGATGACCGACAACGACGCCCGCCTGCCGTCCGACCTGCGCGGCCTGCCGGTGGAGACGCCGGTGTTCGGTGCCAAGGCCGGCGAGGCCGTGACCTTCCGGGTGCTGCAGGCCGACGGCCGGGCGCGCCAGCACAGCTTCCGCGTCATCGGCCACAGCTATGCCGACCTCGGCATCGAGCGCTTCGTCGCCACCGGCGCCAGCCTGATCGCCCCGGGCAAGGGCGTCAGCGCCAGCCTCTACGGCGGTGCGAAACGCGGCTACTGGCACTACCGCGACGGCCCGACCCAGTTCGTCAACAGCGGTCTGTGGGGCTTGTTCAAGGTGCAGTGAGGAATAAAAAAACCGGGCTCGCAAGGCCCGGTTTTTTCTTGAGTTGTGCGGCGCGGCGGTGTCAGACCCGCTCGACGATCAGCGCAATCCCTTGCCCGACGCCAATGCACATCGTGCACAGCGCGTAGTGGCCCTTGATGCGATGCAGCTGGTTGATCGCCGTGGTCACCAGCCGTGCACCGCTGGCACCCAGCGGATGGCCCAGCGCGATGGCGCCGCCGTTCGGATTGACACGCGCATCGTCGTCGGCCAGGCCGAGGTCGCGCAGCACCGCCAGGCCCTGCGCGGCGAAGGCTTCGTTGAGCTCGATCACGTCCATCTGGTCGAGCCGCAGGCCGGTCAGCGCCAGCACGCGGCGGGTGGCCGGTGCCGGGCCGAAACCCATGATGCGCGGCGCCACGCCGGCGGTGGCCATGCCGACCACGCGGGCGCGCGGCGTCAGGCCGTTCATCGCCGCGACGGTCTCGCTGGCCAGCAGCAGCGCGCAGGCGCCGTCGTTGACGCCGGACGCATTGCCGGCCGTCACCGTGCCGTCCGGGCGCACCACGCCCTTGAGCTTGGCGAGCGATTCGATCGAGGTCTCGCGCGGGTGTTCGTCCTTCGAAACGACGACCGCATCGCCCTTCTTCTGCGCGATCGTCACCGGCGTGATCTCGGCGTCGAAGTAGCCCGACTTCTGCGCCGCCACCGCCTTCAGCTGCGAGGCCAGCGCCATGCGGTCCTGCGCGGTGCGGTCGATGCCGAAATCGGTGGCGACGTTCTCGGCCGTCTCGGGCATCGAGTCGACGCCGTACTGCGCCTTCATCAGCTTGTTGACGAAACGCCAGCCGATGGTGGTGTCGTAGACCGCGTTGCTGCGGCTGAACGCGCTCTCGGCCTTGGGCATCACGAACGGTGCGCGGCTCATGCTCTCGACGCCGCCGGCGATCATCAGGCCGGCCTCGCCGGCGCGGATCGCGCGCGCGGCCGTGCCCACGGCATCCATGCCCGAGCCGCACAGGCGGTTGATGGTCGAGCCCGGCACGTCCAGCGGCAGGCCGGCCAGCAGCGCGGACATGCGGGCGACGTTGCGGTTGTCCTCGCCGGCCTGGTTGGCGCAGCCGTAGAGCACGTCGGTGACCTGGGCCCAGTCGACGCCCGGGTTGCGCGCCATCAGCGCGGCGATCGGGATGGCGCCGAGGTCGTCGGCGCGCACCGATGACAGCGCGCCGCCGTAGCGGCCGAAGGGCGTGCGGATGGCGTCGCAGATGTAGGCGTGGGTCATGTGTCGTGTCTCCGGGTGTTCGGGTCGCGGGTCGGCGCGTGTGCGGTCAGACCGGCGGATGGGCGTTGCGGACCAGGTCGAACAGGCTGGTGGCGTCGATGTCGAGCACCTCGGCGCCCGCCTGGTTGAACAGCTGCCAGCGCCAGTGCAGGATGCCCAGCTGCGGCTGGCTGCGCGAGGTGCGCGCCTCCAGCACGGTGCAGCGCAGCGTCAGGCGGTCGCCGGGGCGCACCGGGTTCGGCCACTTGACGTGACCCAGGCCGGGCGAGGCGTAGGACTCCGAACCGCGCAGGAAGGCGTCGGCGGCCAGCCGCATCGCGATGCCGCAGGTGTGCCAGCCGCTCGCGATCAGGCCGCCGAACGGGCCGTCAGCCGCGGCCTCGACGTTGGTGTGGAACCACTGCGGGTCCCAGGCGGTGGCGAACTGCAGCACCTCGGTTTCGGTGACGTCATAGGGGCCGGCTTCGAGCTGTTGCCCGGGCTGGAATTCGGCGAACTTCATCGGCGGTGGCTTTCAGGTCGTGATCAAGCGTGGCGGCTGGTGGCGCGGTCCAGCGCCGCGCGCCGGCCGAGCCACGGGCTGGCGCGATAGCGCTCGCCACGGTAATGCGCATCGAGCGCGTCGAGCAGGCCGATCACGCCGCGCGCATCCCAGCGCGCCAGCCACTCGAACGGGCCGGCGGGGTAGTTGACGCCCAGCTTCATCGCCGCGTCGGCGCCTTCGGGTGTGCAGACGCCTTGCTGCACCGCGTCGGCCGCTTCGTTGATCAGCATCGCGATCGTGCGCGCCACCACCAGCCCCGGCGCATCGGCCACCGGCATCGGCGCAAAACCGAGCGCGGCCAGCCAGGCCGGCGCCTGCTTGCGCCAGGCGTGGCTGGCCGCACCGGCCACCGCAAACGCCAGCGCCGTGCCGGGTGGCGAGGGCAGCAGCAGCGGCCGGTCGAACACCGCGACGTCGGCCGTGCCGAGCGCGTCCGCGAGTTCATCGGCGCAGCGGCCGTCGGTCAGCACCAGGCGGGCGCCGTCGATCGCAAGGCCCGTCCAGCCGCTGCCGCGCACCCGCGCCGGCCCCCAGCCTTGCGCCGACAGGGCCGTGGTGGCCGCCTGTTCGAGCTGATCGGCGATCGCGCCCTCGCCGTGCACGCTGATCTCGCGCGCCGTGGCGGGCGCTTCGTGCACGGCCACCGGCAGGCTGCCGGCGCCCTCGGGATAGCGGTAGAACCCCCGCCCGCTCTTGCGCCCGAGCAGGCCGCCGTCGACCAGCTCGCGCTGCACCAGCGAGGGCACGAAACGCTTGTCGAAGAAGTTGGCCTCGTAGACCGAGGTCGTCACCGAGAAGTTGGTGTCGTGGCCGATCAGGTCCATCAGCTCGCACGGCCCCATGCGGAAACCCGCCGCGCGCAGGCAGGCGTCGAACACCGCCGGCGTGGCGGCCTGCTCCAGCAGCAGCGCCAGCGTCTCGGCGTAATACGGCCGGGCGATGCGGTTGACGATGAAACCCGGCGTCGAGCGCGCGTGCACCGGCGTCTTGCCCCAGGCTTTGCTCAGCTCGAAGATCGCCTCGGCCACCGCCGCGTCGGTCTGCAGGCCCGACACCACCTCGACCAGCTTCATCAACGCCACCGGGTTGAAGAAGTGCATGCCGACCAGCCGCTGCGGGCGCTGCAGGCCGTTGGCGATGGCCGTGACCGAGATCGACGAGGTGTTGGTGGCGAGCACGCAGTCGTCGGCCACGATGGCTTCGAGCTGCTTGAAGAGCGCGCGCTTGACGTCGAGCCTCTCGACGATGGCCTCGACCACCAGCCGCACCGAGGCGGCGGCTTCGAGCGAGGCGATCGGCTCGATGCGATCGAGGGTCTGCGCCACGCTGTCGGCGCTCAGCTTGCCCTTGGCGACCAGCGCCTCCAGCGTCTGCGCGAGCTTGCCCTTGGCCTCGGCGGCGGCGCCTTCGCGGGCGTCGAACAGCATCACGGCGTGGCCGGATTGCGCGGCAACTTGAGCGATGCCGGCGCCCATGATGCCGGCGCCGATCACCAGCATCGGCGCACCTTGAAGAGAGAGTGAACTCATTGCGGAATCCAGTTGGCGGGCCGCTTGCCCAGGAAGGCCGCGAAGCCCTCGCGGGCCTCGTCGGTGCCGCGCACGCGGCTGATGGTCATCGCCGTCAGCTCGCGCACCTCGGCGGTGATCGGGCCGACTTCGAGTTGTGCGAACAGCTGCTTGATCTCACGCTGCGCGTTCGGGCCGCCGGCCAGCAGCTCGGCCACGGTGGCGTCGACCGCGGCGTCGAGTTGGTCGAGCGCCACCACCTGCTGCACCAGCCCGATCGCCAGCGCCTCGGCGGCCTTGATGCGGGTGGTCGTCAGCGCCAGCCGCCGCGCCTGGCGCTTGCCGACCGCGTTGGTCACGTAGGGCCCGATGACGGCCGGCAGGATGCCGAACTTGGCCTCGCTGACCGCGAAGCTGGCGTTGTCGGCCGCGATCGCGATGTCGCAGGCGCAGGCCAGGCCGACGCCGCCACCGAGCGCGGCGCCCTGGATGCGTGCCACGGTCGGCTTGGGGCAGTTCTCGATCAGCGCCAGCATGCCGGCGAAGCGGCGCGCGTCCTCGAGGTTCCACTCGACGGAGGCGGTGCTGGCGCGCTGCATCCACTGCAGGTCGGCGCCGGCGCTGAAATGTTTGCCCTCGCCGGCCAGCACGATCACGCGCACCGAGGCGTCGTCGGACAGGCGGGCGAACACGGCGCCCAGCTCGCCGATCATGGCCTCGTCGAAGGCGTTGAACACCGCCGGGCGGTTCATCGTCAGCTGGACGACGCCGGCCTGGCGCTGGCTCAGCACCAGGGTCTGCAGATCATGTCGATCGGACATCGGCGGGGTACTCCGTAAGAAGTGGACATGCAACGGCCGCGGCTGAGGATGGCCGCGGCGAGCTCATTATTCTCGACCGACCGGTCGGTCGATTGTCTGGGGGTTTGCCGCAATCCGGCGGCCAACCCCCGAGCCGGGCCGGCTCAATAGGTTTCGAGGTGCAGGCGGCCCTGCTGCTTCAGCGCGGCACCGACCGTGTCCCAGTTCAGCCCGGCCTGCTGCGCCACGTCGCGCAGCGCCAGCACCACGCCTTCTTCCATGCTCTTCAAGCCGCAGACGTAGAAGCAGGTGTTCGGGTCGGCCAGCAGCGGCGCCAGGTCGGCGGCGCGTTCGCGCATCAGGTCCTGCACGTAGCGCTTGGGCTGGCCCGGCGTGCGGGAGAAGGCGAAGTGCAGGTCGATGAAATCCTTCGGCAGGTTCTGCAGCGGGCCGAAGTAGGGCAGCTCCTCCTTGGTGCGCGCGCCGAAGAACAGCATCAGCTTGCCGCCCTCGAACTTGCCCGAACTGCGCAGACGGCGGCGCCATTCGGTCATCGCCCGCATCGGCGCCGAGCCGGTGCCGGTGCAGATCATCACGATGTTGCTGCGCGGATGGTTGGGCATCAGGAAGCTCGCGCCGAACGGCCCGATCACCTGCACCTTGTCGCCCACCTGCAGGTCGCACATGTAGTTGCTGCCGACGCCGCGCACGGCGTTGCCGGCGTGATCTTCGAGCACCCGCTTGATGGTCAGCGACAGGTTGTTGTAGCCCGGCCGCTCGCCGTTGCGCGGGCTGGCGATCGAATACTGGCGGGCATGGTGCGGGCGGCCCTTGGCGTCGACACCGGGTGGCACGATGCCGATCGACTGGCCTTCGAGCACCGGGAAGGGCATCGCGCCGAAGTCGAGCACGATGTGGTGGGTGTCGTAGTCGTGGCCGGCCTGGGTGCCGACCTCGGTGACGCGCACGTTGCCGGTCACGGTGGCGGTGATCGACTTCTCGGCCGCCTTGGCGCCGTAGAGGTTGGTGTAGGCATGCGCGGCCGACCAGGGCGGCAGCGACGCGCCGTACTGCGCGCTGTTGAACGCCGTCTCGCCCGTGGCCGCAGCCGGCAGCGACGGCGTGACGGGTTCGAGCGCAGGCGCCGCATCGGCGGACACGCCGGCCTCGGCCAACTGGTCGGCGGTCAGTTCAGCCGGCAGTTCGTCCCAGCCGAACTGATCCTCGATGCTGTAGGCCACCACGCGTGGCATGGTGCGCCAGTTGTCGATCGAGCCGGTCGGGCAGGGCGAGATGCAGGCCATGCACAGGTTGCACTTGACCGCGTCGACCACGTAGTTGCGCGAGTCGTGCGTGATCGCCTGCACCGGGCAGATCGCCTCGCAGGTGTTGCAGCGGATGCAGATCTCGGGGTCGATCAGGTGTTGCTTGATGACGGCGGCGTCGGTGGGGGCGTTCATCGGGGGTCTCCGGCTTTTTATGGGTTCACTGTCGTCTGGCTGGTCGTCGGTTCGTGGCACCGCGTGAGCCCGGGTAACCGACTCCGCTCATGTCCCCCGCCGGCCTGGGGCCGGCTCCTCCTTGACTTCGCTACGTCGGCCACCCGGGCTCACGCTCCCGGGCGGCGGACCGCATCGCTGGATGCGGTCAGGGCCGTGCCGCGGGTCAGTTGAATCGCACGTACTCGAAATCCACCGGCTGGCGGTTGATGCCCATCACCGGCGGGGCGATCCAGTTGGCGAACTTGCCCGGCTCGACCACGCGGCCCATCAGGCTGGCGACGAAGGCGCGGTCGCCACCCGAAGGCAGCCACTGGTCGACGTGCGCCGCCCATTCGGCTTCGGAGATCACGCGACCATCCGGCGACACCTTGACGCTCTTGAGCGCGCCGATGTTGCGGTGGAAAGCCTTGTGCGGCACCTTCAGCCTGAACGGAATGCCGGCCTTCTCGATCACCTTGTTCCAGCGCTCGACACCACCGACGCTGTCCTTGATGTAGTCGTCGCGCAGCACTTCATTGAGTGCATTGAGCATCGGCACTTCCTTCTCGCTCAATTGGCCGTTCTGCACGTTCAGCACGCGATAGGTCTGGCCCTTGAGCAGATGGTCGTCATTGCGCTTGCCTTCTTCGAAACGGCCTTTCAGGCCGGTCGAATAGAAGGTGGCCGCATTGCTCGACTCGTCGGTGCCGAACAGGTCGATCGTCACGCTGAAATGGAAGTTCAGATAACGCTGGATCGTCGGCAGGTCGATCACGCCGGCGGCGCGCAGCTTGGCCGGATCGTCGGTCTTCAGTTCGTTCATCGCCGCGCAGGTGCGGCTGATGACGCGGCTGATGCCCGACTCGCCCACGAACATGTGGTGCGCCTCTTCGGTCAGCATGAACTTGGTGGTGCGCGCCAGCGGGTCGAAGCTCGACTCGGCCAATGCGCACAGCTGGAACTTGCCGTCGCGGTCGGTGAAGTACGTGAACATGAAGAACGACAGCCAGTCGGGCGTCTCTTCATTGAAGGCTTCCAGGATGCGCGGGTTGTCCTGCTGACCGCTGCGGCGCTCCAGCAGCGCTTCGCCTTCTTCACGGCCGTCGCGGCCGAAGTACTTGTGCAGCAGGTAGACCATCGCCCACAGGTGGCGGCCTTCTTCGACGTTGACCTGGAACAGATTGCGCAGGTCGTACTGGCTCGGTGCGGTCAGGCCCAGATGGCGCTGCTGCTCGACCGAGGCCGGCTCGGTGTCACCTTGCGTGACGATGATGCGGCGCAGGTTGGCGCGGTATTCGCCGGGCACGTCCTGCCAGGCGTCCTGGCCCTTGTGGTCGCCGAAATGGATCTTGCGGTCCTTCTCGGCCGGGTTCAGGAAGATGCCCCAGCGGTAATCGGGCATCTTGACGTGGCCGAACTGGGCCCAGCCCTGCGGGTCGACGCTCACCGCGGTGCGCAGATAGACGTCGAAATCCTGCGAGCCATCCGGGCCCATGTCCTTCCACCATTCGAGGTAGTTGGGCTGCCACTGCTCGAGCGCGCGCTTGAGCGTGCGGTCTTCGCCGAGGTTGACGTTGTTGGGGATCTTCTCGCTGTAGTCGATGTTGGACATGGATCGCTCCGTCAGGAAATCGTGGGTGGACTCATCAAGCAGCACCCGCAGATCCGGCTTTGCCGGGCTGCCAGGTGCGCCCCCTTGAGGGGGAGCGGCGTCAAGCCGCAACGGGGGTGGGCGTCAAACTCTGTTCCAGTCGAAGGCGGCCTTGTCGCCCTTGCCGTAGACCTTGAGGGCGCCCTTTTCGCCGACCGCGTTCGGGCGCTGGAAGATCCAGTTCTGCCAGGCCGTCAGGCGGCCGAACACGCGCGTGAACATGTTCTCGGGACCATTGAAGCGCAGGTTCGCTTCCATGCCGGTCAGCGCGTCGGGGCTCATCGCCACGCGCTCCTCGATCACGATGCGGGTCTCGTCGGCCCAGTCGATGTCGTCGGGGTTGCTGGTGACCAGGCCCAGCGCGAAGGCGGCGTCGGCGTCGAGCGGCTGGCCGATCGCGGCGCGCACGGCGGCCATCGGTTCGGCTTCGTCGTAGAAGCGGCGGCCCAGGCGGCTCTGGCCGGTGACCATCGGGTAGAGGCCGAAGTTGGTCTCGGCGACGGTGATCCTGGGCGTGCGCGCTTCGTCATCCGGCAGCGCCAGCTGATAGCTGCGGTCGCAGGCCAGCGCGAGTTCCAGGAAGGTGCCGGCAAAACACGAACCGGCTTCGATCAGCGCGAACAGGCTGCGCGAGGACACGTCCAGGCGGCTGAGCGTGCGGCGCAGCAGGCCGGTGGTTTCGCGCACCAGCCAGTGGTCCTTGTGCGCCAGCAGCGTGGCGTCCATTGCCAGCACGCCGGCGGCGTCGCCTTCGGTCTTGATCAGCCAGGTGCCGATCTCGAGTTCGTTGGTGCGCATCTGCAGGATCGCGTCTTCGAGTTCACGCGCCATCTGCAGCGGATACCAGGCGGCGCCCGCGGCTTCGATGCCGGCGATGTCGGTGGGCTGTGCGCCGGTGGGGGCCTTGACGGTCCAGGTGGCGGTGCGCTTGGTGCGGTCGATCTCGACTGTGACGTTCGAATAACGCAGCGCGTCGGCTTCGATCGTGCATTCGAGGCGGCCCAGCGTCACGCCCTTGCCGTCGGCCGGGCGGTCGCTCAGCGCGGCCAGTTCGAGTGCACGCTCCTGCACCTTGGCGGCAAACGCGGCCGGCTTGACGATGTCGTCGACCAGGCGCCAGTCCTTGGCCTTCTTGCCACGCACGCCTTCGGTGGTGGTGCAGAAGATGTCGGCCAGGTCGTGGCGCACCTTGCGCTTGTCGGTCACGCGGGTCAGGCCGCCGGTGCCGGGCAGCACGCCCAGCAGCGGCACTTCGGGCAGGCTGACGGCGCTGGAGCGGTCGTCGACCAGGATGATCTCGTCGCAGGCCAGTGCCAGCTCGTAACCGCCGCCGGCGCAGGCGCCGTTGACGGCGGCCAGGAACTTCAGGCCCGAGTTGGCCGAGGAGTCTTCGAAGCCGTTGCGGGTCTCGTTGGTGAACTTGCAGAAGTTCACCTTCCAGGCGTGGCTCGAAACACCCAGCATGAAGATGTTGGCGCCCGAGCAGAAGACCTTTTCCTTGGCGCTGGTCAGCACCACGGTGCGCACTTCGGGGTGTTCGAAACGCACGCGGTTGATGGCGTCGTTGAGCTCGATGTCCACGCCCAGGTCGTAGCTGTTGAGCTTGAGCTTGTAGCCCGGGCGCAGGCCGGCGTTTTCATCGAAATCGGCGGCCAGCGTGGCGACCGAGCCCTCGAAGCTCAGCTTCCAGTGACGGTATTGCGACGGGTGGGTCTGGTAGTCGACGCGGCTGACGGGGGCGGTGGTGCTCACGGGGTGATCTCCTCAGGGTGAAGCACAAAGTGCAATGAACTGAAATCCGATGCACGCATCATATTGCATGTATTGGCCTGGTCAAGCACTCTATTGCATCTTTGTGCCGGGTGTTTACCCGGGGATTTGCAGTCCTGCGCGCACCATCTGGCGCAGCGCCCGGAACGTCTGTTCAAGCGCCTGGGCGCTGGTGTCGAGCCGAAACTCGGCTTTCGAATAGAAGGCGGCGCGGCCGGCCAGGATGCGCTGCAGGTCTTCCATCGCCTCGCGGCTGGCCGCCATCGGCCGCAGGTCGCCCTGCGCACGCACCCGCTTCATGTGGTCTTCGGCGTCGGCCTGCAACCAGACGGTGGTGCAGTGTTCGAGCAGCAGGTTGAAGGTGGCGGCGTCCG
The DNA here is from genome assembly GCF_000019785.1 of Leptothrix cholodnii SP-6. Lineage (NCBI taxonomy): Bacteria > Pseudomonadati > Pseudomonadota > Betaproteobacteria > Burkholderiales > Sphaerotilaceae > Leptothrix > Leptothrix cholodnii. The sequence continues at coordinate 4,084,792 of NC_010524.1, read as the reverse complement.
ACACCAGGCCGCCCGGCGTGGCGATCACGGCTTCGGGGTAGATCTGGATCGCCTCCTCGACCGCGCGCCGTTCGTAGCGCCGGTAGGCGTTCTGGCCGTAGAGCGCCTGGATCTCGCTGATGCTGCAGCCGGCGAACTTCTCGATCTCGCGACTGAGCTCGACGAACGGGTAACCCAGGTCGTCGGCCAGCATCTGCCCGAGCGTGGACTTGCCCGCGCCACGCAGGCCGATCAGCGCCACCCGCGGGCTGCGCTGAGCGGCGCTGCCGCCGCGCTCGCGGCTGCCGTCGCCGCCCATGCCGAGCACGTCGCCCACCGCCACGCGCACCCGGCGCAAGGTGGCCTCGTCGCGGCCGTCGAGCAGCTCGCGCAGCATCAGCCATTCGGGTGTCGAGGTCGTGATGTCGCCGATCAGTTCGGCCAGTGAACACTGCAGCGCGCCGGCCACCTGCAGCAGCACCAGGATCGAGGCGTTGCCGATGCCGTATTCCAGATTGGCGAGGTGCCGCTCGGACACGTCGGCGGCGATCGCCACCGCCTTGCGTGTCATGCCGCGACGCGCGCGCAGCGAGCGCACCCGCTCGCCCAGCGCGACCAGAAAGGGATTCTTGTCCTCGCCGTCGAGGCCGGGCAGTGCGCTCGGTGTTAACCCGGGTGCATGCACTATATTGCTTGACATGGTGTTTTGGGAGTTCTATCGTTCACGCAAGCACAATAATTCATCTGCCTGAGACCCGCAAGCCGGATGCATCAAAGGCCATCGAACGGAGCCGTCCCCATGTCAGTCGAATCCTTCCGAACCCGGATCGCCCAGATCACCGGCCAGATCGCCGGCCGCCCGATCGACGCCGCCCTCGACGCCTGGCTCAACGCCGAACACGGCGCCGGCAGCGCCAGCTACGCGCAGCTCAAGCAGTCCTGCGAGCAGGGTGTCGCCGAGGGCTGGTTGTGCAACCGCGAAGGCGGCGGCCTGCGCTACGGCCGCATCTTCAAGCCGGCCGACGACCTGGATGGTTTCTCGGTCGACGTGGTCGACATGCGCGACATCGCCGGCCCGCACCACGCCCACCCGAACGGCGAGATCGACCTGATCATGCCGATCGACGACGGCGCCCTGTTCGACGGCCGCCCCGCCGGCTGGCTGGTCTGCCCGCCCGGCAGCGCGCACCGCCCGACCGTCTCGAACGGCCGCGCGCTGGTGCTGTATCTGCTGCCCGCGGGCAGCATCGAATTCACGAAGTGATCGAGACACCATGACCGAACTGCTTTCCAACTTCATCGCCGGTCGCTGGCAACAGGGCAGCGGCGCGGGCACCGCGCTGTTCGACCCGGTGCTCGGCACCGAACTGGTCCGCGTCGATGCCACCGGCCTCGACCTTGCCGCCGGTTTCGACTTCGCCCGCGAACAGGGCGGCGCTGCCTTGCGTGCATTGACCTACCGTCAGCGCGCCGCGATGCTGTCCGCTGCACTCAAGGTGCTGCAGGCGAACCGCGACGCTTATTACGAGATCGCCACCGCCAACAGCGGCACGGTCAAGAACGACTCCGCGGTCGATATCGACGGCGGCCTGTTCACGCTCGGCACCTACGCCAAGCTGGGTGACGCACTCGGCGACCAGCGTTGCATGCTCGACGGCGACGCGGCCCGGCTGGGCAAGGATCCGCTGTTCCAGTCGCAGCACGTGCTCACACCCACGCGTGGCGTTGCGCTGTTCATCAACGCCTTCAACTTCCCGAGCTGGGGCTTGTGGGAGAAGGCTGCGCCCGCGCTGCTGTCGGGCGTGCCGGTGATCGTCAAGCCGGCCACCGCCACCGCGTGGCTGACGCAACGCATGGTCAAGGACGTGGTCGACGCGGGCATCTTCCCCGCGGGTGCGCTGTCGGTGATCTGCGGCTCGTCGGCCGGGCTGATGGATCAGCTGCAGCCCTTCGACGTGGTGTCGTTCACCGGCTCGGCCGAGACGGCCGCGGTGATCCGCTCGCACCCGGCGGTGGTGCAGCGCTCGGTGCGCGTCAACATCGAGGCCGACAGCGTCAACTCGGCGCTGCTGCTGCCCGGCGACGTGCCCGGCAGCGCCGCGTTCGACCTGTTCGTCAAGGAGGTGGTGCGCGAGATGACGGTCAAGTCGGGCCAGAAGTGCACCGCGATCCGGCGCGTCTTCGTGCCCGAGGCGCTGTATGCGCCGGCCGCCGAAGCGATCTCGGCGCGGCTGGGCAAGACGACGGTCGGCAACCCGCGCAACGAGAGCGTGCGCATGGGTGCGCTGGTCAATCGTGCGCAGTTGAACGCGGTGCGCGAAGGCCTCGCCTTGTTGCGCACCCAGGCCGAGGTGCTGCACGACGGCGCTGCGCACGCGCTGGTCGACGCCGATCCAGCCTTGGCCTGCTGTGTCGGCCCGACGCTGCTCGGCGCACATGATGCCGACGCCGCCCACCTCGTTCACGACACCGAGGTCTTCGGCCCCGTCGCCACGCTGCTGCCCTATCGCGACATGGCCCACGCGCTGGCGCTGGTGCGCCGCGGCCAGGGTTCGCTGGTGACGTCGATCTACGGCAGCGACCCGGCCGCCTTGGCCGCCGCGGCACTCGAACTGGCCGACAGCCACGGCCGCGTGCACGTGATCTCGCCCGACGTCGGCGCGCTGCACACCGGCCACGGCAACGTGATGCCGCAATCGCTGCACGGCGGCCCCGGCCGCGCCGGTGGCGGCGAGGAACTCGGTGGCGCACGCGCCCTGAACTTCTATCACCGCCGCAGCGCCGTGCAGGCCAGCACCGCCGTGCTCGCCGCGTTGCAAGCACCGGCCGCCTGAGCCGGCCTCGTGCCACAGAAGAGGAGACAAGCCATGTCCATCGAATCGACCCCCGACCTGCAGGTGCCGCCGCCCGGCGAGCGCTTCAACTTCGCGCAGCACCTGATCGAATGCAACGCCGCGCGCCCGGACAAGGCCGCGTTCATCGACGACCTCGGCACGCTCAGCTACGGCGCGCTCGAAGAACGTGTGCGCCGCGTCGCCGCGGGCCTGCGCGCGCTGGGGCTGAAACGCGAAGAACGCGTCCTGCTGCTGATGCACGACTGCAACGACTGGCCGGTGAGCTTTCTGGGCGCGATGTACGCCGGCCTGGTGCCGGTGGCGGTCAACACGCTGCTGACGGCTGACGATTACGCCTACATGCTCGAACACTCGCGCGCGCAGGCCGCGCTGGTGTCGGGCGCGCTGCTGCCGGCGCTGACCGCGGCGATGGTCAAGAGCGACCACGAGGTGCAGAAGGTGATCGTGTCGCGCCCGGTCGCGCCGCTGCATCCGGCCGAGGTCGAGTTCGAGACCTTTCTTCAATCGCAGGCGCCGCTCGCCAAGCCGGCCACCACCGCGCGTGACGACGCCGGCTTCTGGCTCTATTCGTCGGGATCGACCGGCCGTCCCAAGGGCACGGTGCATTCGCACGCCAATCCGTACTGGACGGCCGAGTTGTACGGCAAGGGCGTGCTGGCGCTGCGCGAGGACGACGTCTGCTTCTCGGCTGCCAAGCTGTTCTTCGCCTACGGACTGGGCAACGGCTTGAGCTTCCCGATGAGCGTGGGTGCCACCACCCTCCTGATGGCCGAACGGCCGACACCCGACGCCACCTTCAAGCGCTGGCTCGGTCAGGTCGGTGGTGCGAAGCCGACGGTGTTCTTCGGCGCGCCGACCGGTTTCGCCGGCATGCTGGCCTCGCCCAAGCTGCCGGCGCAATCGGAGGTGGCGATGCGCCTGGTGTCTTCCGCCGGCGAGGCCTTGCCGGCCGAGCTGGGCGAGCGCTTCAAGCGCCATTTCGGCGTCGACATCGTCGACGGCATCGGCTCGACCGAGATGCTGCACATCTTCCTGAGCAACCGCCCCGAGCGCGTGCGTTACGGCACCACCGGCTGGCCGGTGCCGGGTTACGAGATCGCGCTGCGCGGCGAGGACGGCGGCCCGGTGCCGGACGGCGAACCGGGCGACCTCTACATCCACGGCCCGAGCGCGGCCATGATGTACTGGGCTAACCAGACCAAGACCCGCGAGACCTTCCAGGGCGGCTGGACCAAGAGCGGCGACAAGTACGTGCGCAATGCCGACGGCAGCTACACCTACTCGGGCCGCAGCGACGACATGCTCAAGGTCAGCGGCATCTACGTCTCGCCCTTCGAGGTCGAAGCCACGCTGGTGCAGCACCCGGCGGTGCTCGAAGCCGCGGTGATCGGCGTGCCCGATGCCGAGGGCCTGACCAAGACCAAGGCCTTCGTGGTGCTCAAGGACGGTGCCGAGGCCAGCGAGGACGAGCTCAAGCAGTTCGTCAAGGATCGCCTCGCGCCCTACAAGTACCCGCGCGTGATCGAGTTCCTGCGCGACCTGCCCAAGACCGCCACCGGCAAGATCCAGCGTTTCAAGCTGCGCGAAAAAGAGGCCACTTCGAAATGAACACCGGCCCGCAATTCGTCGAGATCGACTGGCGCGGCCGCCGCGTCAGCATCGAGCATCAATGGATCGCGCCGGAGCGCTCGCTCGCCCCGCTGATCGTCTTTTTGCACGAGGGGCTGGGCTCCTTGTCGATGTGGCGCGATTTCCCGCAGCGGCTGTGCGAGGCGGCGCATTGCCGCGGGCTGGTCTATTCGCGCCCCGGTTATGGCCGCTCGACGCCGCGTGCGGTCGAGGAGGCCTGGGGCCTGGACTTCATGCACCGCCAGGCGCACGAGGTGCTGCCGGCCTTGCTGCAGGCGCTCGATGTCGACACGCAGGCGCATCCGCCCTGGCTGTTCGGCCACAGCGACGGCGGCTCGATCACGCTGTTGTACGCGGCGCATTTCCCGGATCGCATCGCCGGCGCGATCGTGCTGGCGCCGCACATCCTGGTCGAGGATCTGTCGGTGGCGAGCATCGAGAAGGCCCGCATCGCCTATCTCGAAACCGACTTGCGCCAGCGCCTGGCACGCCATCACGACGACCCCGACTCGGCCTTCTGGGGCTGGAACGGCATCTGGCTGCACCCGCCGTTCAAGCAGTGGTCGATCGAGGCCGAGATCCGCACCATCACCTGCCCGCTGCTGGCGGTGCAGGGGCTCGACGATCAATACGGCACGCTCGAACAGATCCGCGGCATCGCGCGCCGCGTGCCGCAGACCGAGTTGCTGGAGTTGGCCGATTGCGGCCACTCGCCGCATCGCGATCAGACCGACCCGCTGATCGCCGCCGTCACCGCTTTCATCACACAACAATCCGCCGGAGACAAGACATGAACACCACCCGCAGAACCCTCATCGCCAGCGCCGTCGCACTCGCCGCTTTCGCATCGCCGCTGGTCCATGCGCAGGCCGCGCCCAAGCTCAAGGTCGGCCTGATGCTGCCCTACACCGGCACCTTCGCCGCACTCGGCACGGCGATCGAAAACGGCTTTCGCCTGCACGTGGCCGAGCAGGGCGGCAAGCTCGGCGGGCGCGAGGTGGAGTTCTTCAAGGTCGACGACGAATCCGACCCGTCCAAGGCCACCGACAACGTCAACAAGCTGATCAAGCGCGACGCCGTCGACGTGCTGATCGGCAGCGTGCACTCGGGCGTTGCGATGGGCATGGCCAAGGTCGCCAAGGACACCGGCACACTGCTGATCGTGCCCAACGCCGGCGCCGACGCGGTGACCGGCCCGATGTGCGCGCCCAACATCTTCCGCAGCTCGTTCTCGAACTGGCAGCCGGGTTACGCGATGGGCGAGGTGATGGCCAAGAAGGGCCACAAGAAGGTCGTCACCATCACCTGGAAATACGCCGCCGGCGACGAGTCGGTGCGCGGCTTCAAGGAGGCCTTCCAGAAGGCCGGCGGCGAGGTGATCAAGGAGCTGAACCTGCCGTTCCCGGGCGTCGAGTTCCAGGCCCTGCTGACCGAGATCGCGGCGGCCAAGCCCGATGCCGTCTACACCTTCTTTGCCGGTGGCGGCGCGGTCAAGTTCGTCAAGGACTACGCCGGTGCGGGCCTGAAGAAGAGCATCCCGCTGTACGGTGCGGGTTTCCTGACCGATGGCACGCTCGATGCGCAAGGCGCCGATGCCGACGGCCTGCTGACCACGCTGCATTACGCCGACAGCCTGGCCACGCCGCGCGACAGCAGCTTCCGCCTGGCCTATGCCAAGGCCTACAAGCTGCAGCCCGACGTCTATGCGGTGCAGGGTTACGACGCGGCGCAGATGCTGGCGGTCGGCCTGGCAGCGGTGAAGGGTGACGTGGGCAAGAAGGCCGAGTTCGCCGCTGCCGTCGAGAAGGCGAAGATCGACAGCCCGCGTGGCGCCTTCACCGTGTCGAAGGCGCACAACCCGGTGCAGGACATCTACCTGCGCCAGGTGGTCGGCAAGGAGAACAAGACCATCGGCGTGGCAAGCAAGGCGCTGACCGACCCGGCCCGCGGCTGCAAGATGTGATGCAGCCCCCTGGACGCCGGGTACGGCGTCGTCCCCCCGAGGGGGAGCAACCGGCTTGGGGCGGCCCGGCGCCGGTTGGGCCCCGCCGCGACGAGACTTTGCAATGCCTTACCTGCGTCTGTGCTCATGGACTTAGCCACCTTTCTCATCCAGTGCCTCAACGCGCTGCAGTACGGCCTGCTGCTGTTCCTGGTCGCCTCGGGGCTGACGCTGATCTTCGGGATCATGGGCGTCATCAACCTGGCGCACGGCAGCTTCTACATGATCGGCGCCTACATGGCGTACGCGCTGGCGCCGGTCGTCGAGCGCACCTTCGGCGGTGGCTTCTTCGCGGTGCTGGCGATCGGGCTGGTGCTGGCGGTGATCTTCGGCTACGTGCTGGAGTGGGCCTTCTTCAGCTTTCTCTACGATCGTGAACACCTGCAGCAGGTGCTGATGACCTACGGCCTGATCCTGGTGTTCGAGGAGTTGCGCAGCCTGCTGGTGGGCGACGACGTGCACGGCGTGCAGCCGCCGGCGTTTCTCTCGGGCACCTTGCCGCTCGGCGACATGATGACCTACCCGGTCTACCGCCTGTTCATCTCGGCGGTCTGCCTGGTGCTGGCGCTGGGCATGTACTTCGTGTTCACGCGCACGCGGCTGGGCATGATGATCCGCGCCGGCAGCACCAACCGCGAAATGGTGCAGTCGCTGGGCATCGACATCAAGTTCTTGTATCGCGTGGTGTTCGCGGCCGGCGTGGCGATCGCGGTGCTGGCCGGCATGGTGGCCGCGCCGGTGTCGTCGGTCTACCCGGGCATGGGCAGCACGGTGCTGATCATCTGCTTCGTGGTGGTGGTGATCGGCGGCATCGGCTCGATCCGCGGCGCGCTGCTGGCGGCGCTGCTGATCGGCGTGGTCGACACCTTCGGCAAGGTGATCTTTCCGCAGGCGGCGGGTGTGCTGGTCTATGTGCTGATGGCGCTGATCCTGCTGTGGAAGCCGGACGGACTTTTTAAAGCCGGCTAAATGACGACCCCAAGCTCACTTCGTTCGCGGCCCCCGAGGGGCGCGTCAGCCCCTTGGGGCGGCCCGGCGGGACTGACGACATGACAAATCCCAAATCTCTCTTCGTCGCGCTGTGCTTCGCGCTGCTGGCGGTCTATCCGCTGGTCTCGGGCAGCTACGGCATCGACCTGGTCAGCAAGATCATGATCTTTGCGGTGCTGGCGCTGAGCCTCGAACTGCTGGTCGGCAGCACCGGCCTGGTGTGCTTCGGCCAGGCGGCGTTCTTCGGCATCGGTGCCTATGCGGCGGTGCTGCTGTCGCCCGAAGGCGAGGCCGCGGCGCTGTGGTGGGTGCTGCCGGCCAGTGTGTTGGCGGCGGCGCTGTTCGCGCTGCTGATGGGCGCGCTGTCGCTGCGCACCAAGGGCGTGTACTTCATCATGGTGACGCTGGCGTTTGCGCAGATGGCCTACTACATCGTGCACGACACGCCGCTGGGTGGCGGCACCGACGGCATCTACCTCTACGTCAAGCCGGTGCTTGCGCTGGGCGGCGCGACGCTGATCGACCTCGACCGGCCGATGCTGTTCTACGCCTTCACCTGGGCCTGCCTGCTCGGCGTGTTCGGCTTCCTGGCGCTGCTGCTGCGCTCGCGCTTCGGCCGCGCGCTGGCGGGCATCAAGGTCAACGAGCAGCGCATGCGCGCCACCGGTTTCTCGACCTATCCGTACAAGCTGGCGGCGTTCGTGATCTCGGGCGGCATCGCCGGGCTGGCGGGTTTCCTGTTCGGCGTGAAGGACGGTTTCGTCAATCCCGAGCTGATGAGCTGGCACATGTCGGGCGCTGTGCTGATCATGATCATCCTCGGCGGCCTGGGCCACTTGCGCGGCGCGCTGATCGGTGCATTCGCGTTCGCGCTGCTGCAGGAGTTCTTCAAGTCGGAGGCGATCTTCGGCGCCTTCGCCAAACATTGGCACCTGGGCCTGGGTCTGACCATCATCGCCAGCGTGGCCCTGCTGCCGCGCGGGCTGGTGGGCGTGCCGCAACAACTGCGTGAACGGCTCGAAGGTCGGCTCACGGGGGCGCGTCGCGCCGATGGGAGTCGTGCATGACTGAAGATCAATTCGAACGCGCCCAGGGGGCCGAGCGCCGGGCCGCTCCCAAGCCGGCCCCTATCCCCTCGGGGGATCGGGGGACGTACCCGTCAGCCGAGGGGCCGATACTTCTACGGGGTCGCGAGATCACGCGGCGCTGGGGCGGCCTGGTCGCCGTCGACCGCGTCTCGCTCGAACTCGAACGTGGCCAGGTGCACGCCGTGATCGGCACCAACGGTGCGGGCAAGTCGACGCTGATCAACATCCTGTCGGGCGAGATTCCGCCGTCGGACGGCCAGGTCGAACTGCTCGGCCAGGACGTGACGAGCTGGACGCAGCCCAGGCGCGCCCGCGCCGGCCTGGGCCGCAGCTACCAGCGCAACACCATCTACCCGAGCTTCAGCGTGTTCGAGAACTGCCGCCTCGCCGCGCAGGCGCGCACGCAGAAACCGTGGAGCTGGTGGCAGAGCGCGCAGCGCTGCGAAGCCAGCACCGCTGCGGCCCGCGCGGCGGCCTCGCGTGCGGGCCTGGACGACCTGCTCGACCGCAGCGCCGGCCTGCTGTCGCACGGCCAGAAACGCCAGCTCGAGATCGCCATGTGCCTGGCCACCGGCCCCGAGGTGCTGCTGCTCGACGAGCCGCTCGCCGGCATGGGCGCCGAAGAGACCGAACGCATGCTGGCGCTGCTGGCCGAACTCAAGGGCGCGCACGCCATCCTGCTGGTCGAACACGACATGGACGCGGTGTTCCGCATCGCCGACCGCATCACCGTGATGGTCAACGGCGCGGTGATCGCGTCGGGCACGCCCGACTTCGTGCGCAACAGCGCCGAGGTGCGCACGGCTTACCTGGGCGGGCACTGAGATGAGTAGCGACCTGATCGTCGACGCCCGCGGCATCCACGCCTGGTACGGCTCCAGCCACGTGCTGCACGGCGTCGATTTGGCCATCGGCCGCGGCGAGACCGTCGGCCTGCTCGGCCGCAACGGCATGGGCAAGAGCACGCTGATCCGCACGCTGCTGGGCCACGTCACGCAGCGCGAGGGCCGCATCGGCCTGTTCGGGCAGGACATGTCGAAAGCCAAGCCGCACGAGGCCGCGCGCCTGGGCGTGGCCTACGTGCCCGAAGGCCGCGGCGTGTTCCCCAACCTGAGCGTGCGCGAGAACCTGATCATGGCCGCGCGGCGCGGTCGTGACGGCCGCAACGACTGGTCGTACGAGCGCGTGCTCGAGACCTTTCCCCGCCTGAAGGAGCGGCTCGGCAACCTCGGTGCGCAACTGTCGGGCGGCGAGCAGCAGATGCTGTCGATCGGCCGCGCGCTGATGACACATCCCGAGCTGATCATCCTGGATGAAGCCACCGAAGGCCTGGCGCCGCTGATCGTGCTGGAGATCTGGCGCGTGATCGGAGAAATCCGCGGCAGCGGGATTGCCACGCTGATCGTCGACCGCGACTACCGCAAGGTGCTGGCCCGCAGCGACCGCGCGCTGGTGCTGCAGAAGGGCCAGGTGGTGCTGCAGGGGCGGGCCGACGAGGTGTCGGGGAGTGCGGCGCTGGCGGGGTACCTGGGGGTTTGAGACGGGCGGATCGGATGGTGCGGGCGTGGCGCTGAACCGAGCGAACGCGGGCGCCAAGTCCGACCGATCAGCCCGTGTTGCGCCTGCGGGAGCTGGGCCTCGCGGCCAGTCGCGGTTGCAGCGACGCGAGGATGGCATCCCGGCTGACCGCCAGGACTTCATCGGCCAGCGGTGAATCGTCCGGGCAGGCCCGCGACACGACGAGGGCCCCCACCGCGTGCGTCAAGGCATCGAGGATCCTGGCTCGCGCCTGCGCAGCGTCGACCGCGTCCGACGGGCTGCTCTGTTGGTGGCTCAGTGCCGCCAGCAGGCTCTCGACGCCGTCCGCAAAGGCGCCCCGGACCGACTCCGGTTGCCGTGCGGCGTCTCCACCGAGCGCAGCCATCGTGCAGCCGGTGCTGCGTCCGTCGCGGTGCTCGCGCGAGAGGTAGTGCCGGACGAACTCCGATACCTCCACGCCTTCGGTCAGCGCCAGGGTCTGCGTGATGCCGCAAGCTGTCGACTCCGCCATCAGGTCGGCCTTGGAGCCGAAGTGCTTGTAGAAACCGCCGTGAGTGAAGCCCGCAGCGGCCATCAGATCGGCAACGCCGACCCCATCGAAGCCCCGCTCGCGAAACAGCCGGGAAGCCGTCTCGACGACATGGGTTCGATTGGCTTGCGCCTGTGCCTTGGTGACTTTCATCTCTGCCCGCTATGGGATGGTTCGTGCTGTCCGGTACAGACTATACATTGATGATGTTCGTCATCAATGTCTTGACTTCTAAGATGATGGTCATCATCATTGAGTGCCGCAAGCGCCGCCGAACACGCTCGGCTCCAAGCCCGACAGCGTCCGCCGTCTCAGGCGCGAGGCGCACGACCCGGTACCCCAAGCAGACATGAAAGCACTGACCTTCCAACGCTATGGCAAGTCGCCCGACATCGGGTTTGCCGACATCCCCCGCCCCACGCTCAAGCCCGATGAACTGCTGGTGCAGGTTCACGCCGTGGGCTTGAACCCCATCGACAACATCATCCCCAAGGGCACCTTCAAGCCCGTCCTGCACTTCAAGCTGCCCGCCACATTGGGAAGCGACCTCGCCGGGGTGGTGATCGAAGTGGGCAGCCGCGTCACCCGGTTCAAGCCGGGCGACGCGGTCTTCGCCAGCGTCTTCGACCTCGGTACCGGAACGCTGGCCGAGTTCGCCGTGGTGCCCGAGCGCGTGGCTGCGCTGAAGCCGCCCAACCTCGACTTCGTGCAGGCCGCGTCGGTCCCGATGGTCGGCCTCACCTCGTGGCAGGCGCTGAAGGAGCGCGCCGGACTCGGGTCGGGCAAGAAGGTCTTCATCCCGGCTGGATCGGGCGGCATCGGCACCTTTGCCATCCAGCTGGCCAAGCACCTCGGCGCCAAGGTGGCAACGACCGTCAGCACCGGTAACGTCGAACTCGTGCGTGGCCTGGGCGCCGACGAGATCGTCGACTACCGGACGCAGGCGTTCGAGCAGGTGCTGCAGGGCTGCGACGCGGTGCTCGGCACGGTCCGGGGCGACGCGATCGAGAAGTCCATCGGCATCCTCAAGCCGGGGGGCCGGATCGTCTCGCTCGTCGGTCCGCTGGATGCGGCATTCGCCCGCGCCAGAGGCCTGAACTTCATCCTGACCTTCGTCTTCGGGCTGATGAGCCGCAAGGTCCGGCGGCTCGCCGGGAAGCGGGAGGTCGACTACTCGTTCCTGTTCGTGCGTCCCGATGGCGAACAGCTCAAGGGCATCGGCGACCTCCTCGAATCAGGGCGCATCCGGCCGGTGATCGACCAGGTGTTCCCGTTCGAACAGGCCAAGGAGGCACTCGACTACCTGGCCCTCGGGCACGCCAGGGGCAAGGTCGTCGTGACGATGCGTTGACGCCCTCCATCGGCTGCGGCGCCCATTGGCGGCCCTGACTGCCCTGGCCTGCATGGGTGGTTGCCGCGCCACAGCTGCAGCACGGATCCCGGGCCGGTAGACTGCTTCGCATGCCCTGGACACTCCTCTTCTTCGCCGGCCTGTTCGAGATCGGCTGGGCCATCGGCCTCAAGTACACCGAGGGTTTCACGAAGCCCTTGCCGACCGCGCTCACGCTGGCCTCGATGGTCGCGAGCGTCGGTCTGCTCGGCCTGGCGATACGGGACCTGCCGGTCGGCACCGCCTATGCGGTCTGGACCGGCATCGGTACCGTCGGCACGGTGATCCTCGGCATCGTGCTGATGGGCGACTCGGCGGCTGCCCTGCGTCTCGTGTGCCTGGGGCTGATCCTGCTCGGGATCGTGGGCCTGAAGGTGTTGAGCTGAAGTCGGGCGACCGATCACTTCGCCGCCCGGCTGGTGCCGGCGCTGCTGGAGACGGCGCAGACGCTGCGCCCGGTGATCTGACGGCGGATCAGTCGGGCGTGGCCGGCGCGATCACCCGCAGCGACTGCAGCCCGCGGTACACCGGGTTGCCGTTCCAGCGCGGCGTGGCATCCACCAACTGCAGCCCCGGCCAGCGCTGCAGCGCGCGGCTGAACAGGATCTGCGCCTCCATCAGCGTCAGCGACGCGCCGATGCACACGTGCGGCCCGGCGCCGAACGACAGCGACGGCGCGGCGCGGCGTGCCAGGTCGAGCCGATCGGGCTGCTCGTAACGCGCCGGATCGCGGTTGGCCGAGCCGATCAGCCCGACCACCAGATCGCCGCGGCGCAGCAGCTGGCCGTGCAGCACCAGGTCGGTCGCGACCCGTCGGCCGGTGTACTGCACCGGGCTCTCGTGGCGCAGCAGCTCGCGCACGGCGCCCGGCAGCAAGGCCGGTTCGTCTTGCAGGCGCTGCCAGTGCCCCGGCTCGGCCAGCAGCGCGTGCAGGCCGTTGCCGAGCAGGTTGCGGGTGGTCTCGTGGCCGGCGAACAGCAGCATCGCGCACTGCGCCAGCATCTCGGCGCCGGGCTGGATCTGGCCGCGTGCCTCGCCCTGCACCAGCCGGCTGACGAGGTCGTCGCCGGGCTGCCGGCGGCGCTGCGCGGTGAGCTGCTCGAAGTAGCGCGCCATCGCCAGCAGGCTGATGCGCGCACGCCGGGTCAGCTCGCGCGTGGGCATCGGCGCGCCGATGAAATCGGCCAGGTCGTCCGACCAGGCGATGAAGTCGCCGCGGTCGGCCTCGGTGATGCCCATCAGCGTGGCGATCACCTGCGCGGGCATCGGCCGGGCGATCTGTGCCATGAAATCGAACCCGCTGCCGGCCTGACCCTTGGCGTCGATCGCATCGAAGCGCTGGTCGATCCAGCGCTCGATGCCCGGGCGCAGCCGTTCGAGCTGATCGCCACGGAAGCCTGCGTTCATCACGCCGCGCAGGCGCTGGTGATCGGGCGCGTCGATGAACAGCATCGCGCGGGCGAACAGGCGCTGGAAGTCCTGCAGCTCGGCGCGGCTGTTGAGCGCGTCCGGGCTGGTCGTGTCGTCGCTGCCCATCACCCAGCCACCGGTGCGCTGGGCCGAGAAACGGGCGTCGTCGCGCAGCACCGCGTCGACGTCGGCATGCCGCGTCAACACCCAGGCGCCGCCGAAGAACTCGTCGCTCCAGTGCATCGGCCCGGCCTCGCGCAGCGCGGCGTAGGTCGGGTAGGGGTCGGCGAGGAAAGCGGCGTCGACGATGGGCCGGCCGAGCGGCTGACCGACCGGCCGCAGCACGGCGCTCATCAGTTGTCCGATGTACGCACGGCCGGGCGCTCGCCCTGCACGCGCAGGCCCAGGCGCTCGAAGAGCGCGCGGTCGCGGGCGGCCTGCGGGTTGCTCGTGGTCAGCAGCTTGTCGCCGTAGAAGATCGAGTTGGCGCCGGCGGCGAAGCACAGCGCCTGCAGCGCTTCGTCCATCTGCTCGCGCCCGGCCGACAGCCGCACCATCGTGGTCGGCATCGTGATGCGCGCCACCGCGATCGTGCGCACGAACTCGAACGGGTCGATCGGCTCGGCATCGGCCAGCGGCGTGCCCGGCACCGGCACCAGGTTGTTGATCGGCACCGACTCCGGATACGGCGACAGGTTCGCCAGCTGCGCGATCAGCCCGGCGCGCTGGGTGCGGCTTTCACCCATGCCGACGATGCCGCCGCAGCAGACGTTGATGCCGGCGTCGCGCACGTTGCCGAGCGTGTCGAGGCGGTCCTGATAGGTGCGGGTGCTGATGACCTGGCCGTAGAAATCGGGCGCGCTGTCGAGGTTGTGGTTGTAGTAGTCGAGGCCGGCGTCCTTGAGTTCACGCGCCTGTTCGCCGTCGAGCATGCCCAGCGTCATGCAGGTCTCCAGGCCCAGCGCACGCACCTCGCGCACCATCTCGGTCACGCGTTCCATGTCGCGCTCCTTCGGGCTGCGCCAGGCGGCACCCATGCAGAAGCGGGTCGCGCCCTGCGCCTTGGCGGCGTTGGCGGCATCGAGCACCTCGTCGATCGGCATCAGCTTGCTGGCCTCGACGGCGGTGTCGAAGTGGGCCGACTGCGGGCAGTAGCCGCAGTCTTCGGCGCAGCCGCCGGTCTTGATCGACAGCAGCGTCGACAGCTGCACCTCGTTGGCGTCGAAGTGGGCGCGGTGCACCTGCTGGGCCTGGAACAGCAGGTCCATGAAGGGCAGCGCGTAGAGCGCCTCGACGTCGGCCACGCGCCAGCGCGCCGCCGCATCGGCGCGCGCCGCCACGCTGGGGCGCGACGCTTGCAGGGTGGACAGGGAGATGGTGGCCGTCGTCATGGTCGGGAAATCCTCAGGGGTGACAGGAAACAGCGAGTGAACAGCGTGAGCCTGGCGGGTCGAACGGCAGGGCCGTCAACGCGCAGGCGCTCACTTCAACGCGAATGCCCGGCGCAGCGCCGCGGCATCGAAATGGGCGGCCACGGCCGCCGGACGGGTGTCGGCAAGCCGCGGGATCAGGCCCAGGCAGACCGCCTGGTGGCGCCGCCCGAACTCGTGGTTCAGGGTGGCGACATTCTCGCTGCAGTGCAGCATCGGCTCGGTCAGCACATTCCCGACCCAGCCGGCCAGCCGCAAGCCGCGGCTGCGGATGGCCTCGGCGCTGAGCAGCGCGTGGTTCAGGCAGCCCAGCCGCAGGCCGACCACCAGCACCACCGGCAGGGCCAGGTCGCAGGCCAGGTCGGCGCTGTCCCAGTCGGCGCCGAAGGGCACGCAGAAGCCGCCGACCCCTTCGACCACCAGCCAGTCGGCGCGGGCGGCGAGTGTTTGCGCGGCGTCGCGCAAGGCCTGTCGGTCGATGGCGCGGCCCTCGTGCGCGGCGGCGATGTGCGGCGCGCAGGCTTGCGTGAACTGGTTGGGGCCGACCTCGGCGTCGGTCAACGTGACCGAGCTGGCGTCGCGCAGCGCGCGCACGTCTTCGTTGACCGCCACGCCGTCGATCAGCATGGTGCCCGCGGCCACCGGCTTGAGCCCGGCGCTGCGATGGCCGGCCTGGCCGAACCAGTGCAGCAGGCCGGCGCTGACGCAGGTCTTGCCGACCTCGGTGTCGGTGCCGGTGACAAACACACCTTTGAATGTCATGCCAACTCCCGTGCCGTCGTGGCCAGCGCCGCGACCAGCCGCGTGACGTCGGCCTGGCTGTGCGCCGCGCTCAGCGTGATGCGCAACCGCGCCGTGCCGACCGGCACCGTCGGCGGGCGGATCGCGGGCACCCACAGGCCTTGCGCGTCGAGCGCGGCCGCCAGCGCCAGCGCGCTGTCGTTGCTGCCGACGATCAGCGGCTGGATCGCGGTGTCCGACTCGGCCAGCCGCCAGCCGAGCTGAGGCTGCGCGGCGATCAGCGCGGCGAGCTGGCATCGCAGCGCGGCGATCAGCTCGCGCAGATGCTGGCGGCGCGCCTCGCCCTCGTCGCCGGCGATCAGCGCCAGGCTGGCGCTCAGCGCGTGCGCGATCGCCGGCGGCGCGGCCGTCGTGTAGATGTAGGCACGCGCCGACTGCACCAGCCAGTCGATCACGCTCGGGTGCGCGGCCACGAACGCGCCGCCCAGCCCGGCGGCCTTGCCGAGCGTGCCCATCAGGATCAGCCGCTCGCTGCGCAGCCCGAAGTGCGCCAGCGAACCGCGACCTTTCGGCCCGAGCACGCCGAAGCCGTGCGCGTCGTCGATCACCAGCCAGGCGTCGAACCGCTCGGCCAGCGACAGCAGTTGATCGAGTTCGGCCAGGTCGCCGTCCATGCTGAAGACGGCGTCGGTGACGATCAGCTTGATCGGCGTGGTGCAGGCGGCCAGTTGGCGCTCCAGCACGTCGAACTGGCGGTGCGCGTAACGCTGCAGCTTCGCCTTGGCGAGCAGCGCGCCGTCGACCAGCGAGGCGTGGTTGAGCTTGTCGGCAAAGAGGGTCGCCTCGGCATCGCCGAGTGCGGTCAGCAGCGCCAGGTTGGCCATGTAGCCGGTGCAGAAGCTCAGCGCCTTCGCGCCCGGGATGTTGGGCGCGGCCCATTCGGCCAGCGTGTCTTCGAGCGCGGCGTGGGCGCGAGTGTGGCCGCTGATCAGGTGCGACGCGCCCGCGCCGGCGCCCCACAGCCGCGCGCCTTCGGCAAGCGCCCCGATCAGCGCCGGATGGTTGGCGAGGCCGAGGTAGTCGTTGCTGCAGAAGGCGAGCAGCTCGCGCGCCTCGCTGGCAGTTTGGCCGTCGAGCGACACACGCTGGTGCGGCGCGCACGGCGTCTCGGCAATGCGCCGCCGACGCCGCAGCGACTGCGCTTCGCGCTCACGCAGTTGGCGGTTCAGGTGCTCGATCAGCATCGGTGTGGGGCTGTTGGGTGACGGCGTCGAGCGTGGCGATCAGGCGCTGCGCCAGCCATCGGGCCAGCGGCTCGTCGAACACGTACGGTGGCATCAGGTAGACGGTGCGGCCGATCGGGCGGATCAGCAGCTCGTGCGCGCGGCCGGCCAGATGGAAGCGGTCCGGGAAGCGGTTGCCGGCAAACGCCTCGCGCACGTCGAAGGCCCAGATCATGCCGATCTGGCGGAAGTGTTCGATGCGCGGATCCGTTCGCAGCGGCGCCAGCGCCGCCGTCAGCCAGGCGGCGCGCTGGCGGTTGGCTTGCAGCACGCCGTCGTGCTCGAAGCGGTCGAGCACGGCGAGCGCCGCGCTGCACGCCAGCGGATTGCCGGTGTACGAGTGCGAGTGCAGGAAGCCGCGCGCCACGTCATCGTCGAGAAAGGCTTGATAGATGTGCTCGCGGCACAGCACCAGCGACAGCGGCAGCAGCCCGCCGCTGATGCCTTTGGAGAGGCAGACCAGATCGGGCCAGATCGGCGTTTCACCCGGCAACGCCGCCTGCTCGAACGCGAAGAAGGTGCCGGTGCGCCCGCAGCCGACCGCGATCTCGTCGGCGATCAGGTGCACCTCGTAGCGGTCGCACAGCGCACGCGCGGCGCGCAGGTAGGCCGGGTCGTGCATCGCCATGCCGGTGGCGCCTTGCACCAGCGGCTCCAGGATCAGCGCGGCGATCTGCTCGTGACGGGCTTCGAGCAACGCCTCGAGTTCGGCCGCAGCGCGTTGAGCCACGTCGGCGGCCGATTCCCCCGGCAGCGCCTGGCGCGCATCGGGCGACATCACCTGGTGCGAGCGCATCAGCAGCGGGTCGTAGGCGTCGCGGAACACCGCCACGTCGGTGACGGCCAGCGCGCCCAGCGTCTCGCCGTGATAGCCGTGGCGCAGGCAGACGAACTCGCGTTTGTCGGCGCGGCCGACGTTGCGCCAGTGGTGGAAGCTCATCTTCAGCGCGATCTCGACCGCCGAGGCGCCGTCGCTGGCGAAGAAGCAGTGGTCGAGCACGCCGCCGGTCAGCGCCGACAGCCGCTCGGCCAGTTCGACCGCCGGCGCGTGCGTGCAGCCGGCCAGCATCACGTGCGGCAGGCGGTCGAGCTGGGCCTTGACGGCGGCGTTGATGCGCGCGTCGGCGTGGCCGAACAGGTTGACCCACCACGAGCTGGTGGCGTCGAAGTAGCGCGCGCCGTCGTGGTCGATCAGCCACGGGCCCTCGCCGCGCGCGATCGGCAGCGGCGGCAGGGCGGCGGCGCGCTGCATCTGCGTGCAGGGGTGCCAGACGTGCGCGAGGCTGCGCTGCTGCCACGGCCGGTTGGCGCTGTTGCGCTCGGGGTTCGATGGGGCGTGGGCGGTCATGGGCGTTCGGGCAAACCGGCAATCGGGTGGTGCACTGTACACAGCCGAAAACCCGCCGGCTTGCTCGGAGACGCTGCCGGTAACCGCGCCAATACAATCGCGGGTCGTTCACAACGCAGGGGCACCGACCGGGCCCACCCGATGGAAATCGCCATACTTTTCGCCCTCATCCTGCTCAACGGCCTGTTCGCGATGTCGGAGATCGCGCTGGTCACGGCCCGCAAGGTCCGGCTGCAGAAGCTCATCGATGAGGGCGACCGATCCGCCGAGGCGGCGGTCAAGCTGGGGGAAGATCCGACCCGTTTCCTCTCCACGATCCAGATCGGCATCACCTCGATCGGCGTGCTCAACGGCATCGTCGGCGAGGCCGCGCTGGCCAAGCCGCTGGCCTTGTGGCTGGAGTCGCTGGGTCTGTCGCAGCTGTATTCGACCTACGCCGCCACCGGCCTGGTGGTGGTGCTGATCACCTACTTCTCGATCGTGGTCGGCGAGCTGGTGCCCAAGCGGGTCGGCCAGACCCACCCCGAGACGCTGGCCCGGCTGGTGGCGCGCCCGATCAACTGGCTGGCGATCGGCACCAAGCCTTTCGTGCGGCTGCTGTCGGTGTCGACCCACGCGCTGCTGCGCCTGCTGGGTGTCAAGGACAACGGCGGCAGCGCCGTCACCGAAGAAGAGATCCACGCCATGCTCGCCGAGGGCACCAACGCCGGCGTGATCGAGTCGCACGAACACGCGATGGTGCGCAACGTCTTCCGCCTCGACGACCGCCAGATCGGCTCGCTGATGGTGCCGCGCGGCGACGTCACCTTCCTCGACGTCGACCTGCCGTTCGAGCAGAACCTGGCGCGCATCGAGCAGGCCGATCACGCACGGTTCCCGGTGGTCAAGGGCGGCAGCCTCGACAACGTGCTGGGCGTCGTCAACGCCCGCCAGTGGCTGTCGCGCTCGTTGCGGCTCGACGACCGCAACCTCGCCGAGCAGCCGCTGCAGCACCCGCTGTACGTGCCCGAGACGCTCACCGGCATGGAACTGCTCGACAACTTCCGCCTGTCGGACGTGCACATCGCCTTCGTGATCGACGAATACGGCGAGGTGCAGGGCATCGTCACGCTGCAGGACCTGATCGAGGCGATCACCGGCGAGTTCCGCCCGCGCGATCCGGAAACCTCGTGGGCGGTGCAGCGCGACGACGGTTCGTGGCTGCTCGACGGCCACATCCCGGTGCCGGAGCTGAAGGACCGGCTCGGCCTCGATTCGGTGCCCGAAGAAGACCGCGGCCGCTATCACACGCTCAGCGGCATGCTGATGCTGCTGACCGGGCGCCTGCCCAAGGTGGCCGACACCGCCAGCTGGGAAGGCTGGCGGCTGGAGATCGTCGACATGGACGGCAAGACCATCGACAAGGTGCTGGCGAGCCGCATCCCGGAAGAGGCCGCGACGGACGGCTCCGAGGTGTCTACCGGCTGAACGACGAGGGCTGGGGCCGCGCATGCGGCCGCGGCTCAGGGCAGCCAGCCGTCCAGCTCGCCCAGGCCCCAGATCAGCGCGCTGATCGTGAAGAACGAGGTCACGGTGGCGGCCAGCAGCGCGGCGGCGCAGAACTCCTCCTGGTCGTACTTCTGGGCCAGCACCGGGTAGACGCTCAACATCGGCATCGCCGCCAGCAGCACGGCGGCGGTGCGCAGCAGCGGGTCGATCGGCGGCAGCAGCCACAGCATGCCGAACACCGCCAGTGGCATCAGCAGCAGCTTGCTCAGCACCAGCTGCATCACCTCGGCCAGCATGCCGTGCAGCCGCAGCCCGACCAGCGTGCCGCCGATCAGGAACAGCGCCAGCGGGCTCGACGCGGTGGACACCAGCTGCACGGTGCGCGCCAGCGGCTCGGGCAGGCGCAGGCCCAGCAGCGCGCACAGCAGGCCGGCCAGGATCGCCAGGATCAGCGGATTGCGCAGCAGCCCGCGCAACGACGACGACACCATCGGCCACATCCGGCTGCGCTGCTGCTGGCCGCTGTCGGCCAGGGCCAGCGCGAGCGGAATCGCGATCAGGTTCTCGACCAGCATGTTGAGCGCCAGCGCCACGGCGGCCACCGGGCCGATCAGCTGCTGGACGATCGGCAGGCCGACGAAGCCGCTGTTGGACGCCGACACGCCCAGCCCGCGCACCGCCGCCACCGTCAGTCCCTTGCCGCGCAAGCGGTGCAGCACGAAGACGGTGCCCAGCTGCATCACCAGCGTGCCGCCGGCGTAGGCGGCCAGGTAGGCCGGGTGCACCACCTCCGACAGGCTGCGCTGCGACAGCGCGTTGAACACCAGCGCCGGCAGGCAGAAGTTGACGACGAAGCGGCCCAGCACCCGCATGTCGGCCTTGCTGAACAGCCCGCCGCGCACGGCCATGAAACCCACCGCGATGAGCAGGTAGATCGGGATCGTGACCGAGAGGATGTGGCGCATGCGGGCCGTTCGTGCTCAGGACATCAGGCGAGCAGCTGCTGTTCGAGCTGATGCAGCACCTGGTAGCAGGGCAGCACCTGCGCCACGCTCGAATTGGGCTCGCGGCCCTCGCGGATCGCGGCGAAGAACTCGCGGTCCTGCAGCTCGATGCCGTTCATCGACACGGCCACGCGGGAGACGTCGATCTTCTCTTCCTTGCCGGTGAACAGGTCGTCGTAACGCGCGATGTAGGTCGCGCTGTCGCCGATGTAGCGGAAGAAGGTGCCCAGCGGGCCGTCGTTGTTGAACGACAGCGACAGCGTGCAGATCGCGCCGTTGGCGGCCTGCAGCTGGATGCTCATGTCCATCGCGATGCCCAGGGTCGGGTGGATCGGGCCCTGGATGGCGTTGGCCTTCACGATCGGCGAGCCGCACTGGTAGGCGAACAGATCGACCGTGTGCGCGGCGTGGTGCCACAGCAGGTGGTCGGTCCACGAGCGCGCCTGGCCGAGCGCATTCATGTTGGTGCGGCGGAAGAAATACGTCTGCACATCCATCTGCTGGATGTTGAACTCGCCGGCCACGATCTTGTTGTGCACCGCCTGGTGGCTGGGGTTGAAGCGGCGGGTGTGGCCGCACATCGCCACCAGCCCGCTGCTCCTGGCCAGATCGGCCACGGCCTGCGCGTCGGTCCAGCTGTCGGCCAGCGGGATCTCGACCTGCACGTGCTTGCCGGCCTTCAGGCAGGCGATGCTCTGCGAGGCGTGCATCTGCGTGGGCGTGCACAGGATCACCGCGTCCACCTCGGGCAGCGCCAGGCTGTGTGCCAGCTCGGTGGTGACGTGGCCGATGCCGTACTGGGCGGCGGTCTCGCGGGTCTTCTCGATGTCACGGCTGATCAGCGACACCACTTCGACGCCGTCGATGTTCTTGATGCCGTCGAGGTGCTTGATGCCGAAGGCGCCGGCGCCGGCCAGCGCCACTTTGATGGTCTTGGTCATGAACGAAATCCTTAAACGTTGTTCTCGAGAATCACGTGGCCCACGGCCGTGTTCGATGCCGGCACGTGATAGAAGCGGTGCCGCACGGTCGGCTTGGGGCCGCCGGCCACATCGGCCATCGCACCGCGCGCGATCAGCCACATGACGAGCTCGATGCCTTCCGAGCCGGCTTCGCGCACGTAGTCGATGTGCGGCGT
Source organism: Leptothrix cholodnii SP-6 (assembly GCF_000019785.1). Classification (NCBI taxonomy): domain Bacteria; kingdom Pseudomonadati; phylum Pseudomonadota; class Betaproteobacteria; order Burkholderiales; family Sphaerotilaceae; genus Leptothrix; species Leptothrix cholodnii. The sequence goes on along the minus strand of NC_010524.1, from coordinate 4,062,949 downwards.
GGCGGCGGCTGCCTCGGGGTCCTCGATCAGCTTGTCGAGCCAGGCGTTGTCCCACTCGCGGTTGATCAGGCCGGCACGCGGGCCTTGCAACTGGTGGCTCATGCCGCCGGTGCCCCAGATCTGCACGTTCAGCGGCTGGTCGTAGCTCTCGATCGCGCGGCGGATCGCCTGGCCGAGCTTGAAGCAGCGCTGGCCCGACGGCACCGGGTACTGCACCACGTTGACGGCAAACGGGATCACCGGGCACGGCCAGGCATCAGGCTCGCCGCACATCAGGCTCAGCGGCACGGTCAGGCCGTGGTCGACGTCCATCTTGTTGACGATGGTGAGGTCGAAGTCGTCCTGGATCACGCTCTGCGCGATGTGCGAGGCGAGGTCAGGGTGGCCGATCACGGTGGGCACCGGGCGAGCGCCGTAACCTTCGTCGGCCGGCTGGAACTCGGCCGCACAGCCGATCGCGAAGGTCGGGATCATCTCCAGGCTGAAGGCCGTGGCGTGGTCGTTGTAGACCAGAAAGATCACGTCGGGCTTGTTGTCCTTCATCCACTGCTTGCTGGGCTCGTAGCCCGCGAACAGCGGCACCCAGTAGGGTTCGGTGGTCTTGCCGAGATCGATGGCCGCGCCGATGGCGGGCACATGCGAGGTGAAAACGGATGCGGTGATCTTGGCCATGTCAGGTCCCTTTTTTTCCTGCGGCGCCTTGTGGCTGGTGGTGTGCCTGGGCGTCGCCGTCTTCGCCGATGTAGCGGTTGCCTTCGGCCGAGCGGCCGCCGCCGATCATCATGTTGCGGTATTCGTCTTCGGTCATGCCGGTCATGCTGCCGGCCATCTGCTGGAAGCTCTTGCCGTCGGTGGCGCCGATCTTGGCGAGGAAGTAGATGTTTCCGCCGAGCGCGATGCACCGGTTCAGGTCGCGCGCCAGCACGGCCTGCTTCTGCTCTTCGGTCATGGCCCACTCGTCGAGGTAGGCGCGTTCATCGGCCTTGAAGCGGGCACGGTTCTGTGCCTTCATCAGGCTCATGCAGAACTGGTTCAGGTGGTAGCCCTTGCGGGACTGTTCGGCGTCGAAGATGGTCGTGCCGGGTACGTCGAGATACGGCTTTTGTAGGGCCATGGCGGGTCTCCTTTTATTAGATGAATCGGTGGCGGTTTGTGATCGACGAAGGGTGGTGGCGTGCTGGCCGCGGGGCGGGCGGGGCATCTGCTAGGCGGTGTCAGAAACTCGCCCTGCGGGCTCAGACATCTGCCCCCGCTACGCAGACGCCCCACCCACCCCGCGCCAACCGAGTCAGTCCACGTCCCCGGGTTTCGGCGTGCCCAGAGTCCAGTGCTTCATCAGGTGGTGAGTGGGGTGTGCGATACGCGGGGGGCGCATGTTTGAGCCCGCAGGGCGAGTTTGCGTCACCCGCGGAGCGCATGCCCCGCTCGCCGCCCGCTCAAACCTTGGCATGCCGTCCGCCACCACAACCGCTCAAACTTCCTCAGGCCAATACAGCCGCATCGGGTTGTCCACCAGCAGCTTCTTCTGCATCTCGGCGGTCGTTGCGATGTGCGGGATGAAATCCACCAGCAGCCCGTCATCCGGCATGTGATCCTTCAGGTTCGGGTGCGGCCAATCGGTGCCCCACAGCACGCGATCCGGGAACTCGTCGACGATGCGCTTGGCAAAAGGAATCACGTCCGTGTACGCCGACTGCTCGCCGCTCATTGGCCCAGCCATGGCCTTCGGCCCGGTGACCGACAGCCGTTCGGGGCACGTGACCTTGCTCCACACGTTCGGATGTTCGCGCATGAACTTCACGAACAGCTCGAACTCGGGGCCGTCGACCGGCTTGCTCACGTCCGGGCGGCCCATGTGGTCGACCACCACCGTGGTGGGCAGCGCGGTGAAGAAGTCCCACAGCTCCGGCAGGTCCACCGCCTCGAAATAGATCACCACGTGCCAGCCGAACTTCGCGATCCGGCCGGCGATCTCCATCAGTTCTTCCTTGGGCGTGAAGTCCACCAGGCGCTTGACGAAGTTGAAGCGCACGCCGCGCACACCGGCGTCGTGCATGGCTTGCAGCTCGGCGTCCGACACGCTGCGCTTGACCGTGGCCACGCCACGTGCCTTGCCGCCGCTGCTGACCAGCGCATCGACCATCGCGCGGTTGTCGGCGCCGTGGCAGGTGGCCTGCACGACCACGTTGCGGGCGAAGCCGAGGTGGTCGCGCAAGGCGTAGAGCTGCGCCTTGCTGGCGTCGCACGGCGTGTACTTGCGTTCGGGTGCGTACGGAAACTCGGCGCCGGGGCCGAAGACGTGGCAGTGCGCGTCGACCGCGCCGGCGGGCACCTGGAAGCGGGGCTTGCTGGGGCCGGTGTACCAGTCCATCCAGCCGGGGGTCTTGGTGAAGTCACCTGTGGTGGGCTTGCTCATCGTTCAATCCTTGTTGGATGGGGAGGCCGACGCCTGCACATGGCCGAGGATGCGGTCGGCCTCCGTGCGCCAGTCGGCGCTGCGGGCGAATTCGGGGGTGCCTTTGCTGCCGAACAGGCCGTCGTCGGCCCGATCGGCGATCCAGGCCTGGCGCTCGGCGGTGCCGGCGGCGCTCCAGGGTTCGAGGCCGGCATCGCGCACGGTCTCGGCCACTTCGCGAACCTCTTCGCTGCGCCGGCGGCCGTGTTCGATCACGCGCTGGAAGAAGTAGGCAGCCTGCTTCTCCCAGTCGATGCCGGGGAAGGTCTCGTGCAGCGAGGCGATCACCGCATCCTCGACACCGTAGTGGCGCGCCGTGGTGAAGCTCTCGATCACCATCGCCTCCAGGCCCTTGATCATCACGCTGCGGCACATCTTGGTGGCCGAGGCCACGCCGAGGCGCTCGCTCGCCACCCGGGACGCGAAACCCAGCGCGTTGATCAGCGGCGACAGCTCGGCCGCCGCCGCGCCGCCCAGCAGCAGCGGCACCTTGATCCGATACGGCGGGATGCTGGTCATCACCGCGCCTTCGACATAACGCGCCCCGGCGGTGTCGATCAGCGCTGCCGCGCGCTGCTTGGCGCCCGGCGAGGCCGAGTTGAAGTCGAGGAAAAACGCGCCCGGCTTGATCGCCGCCACGCAGGCCTGCGCCACCGGCACCGCCTGGCTGGCGGTCACCGCGCTGACGATGAAGTCGGTGCCGTGGGCCAGTTCGGCATGCGACTCGGCCAGGCTCACACCGTGAGCCTGTGCGTGGATGCGCAAGGCCTCGGCGCTGTCGGCGTGGTCGAGCTTGAGGTCGTAGGCGGTGACGTGCACGCCCTGTGCGCGCAGGTCTTCGGCCAGGATGCGGCCGACCTCGCCGTAGCCGATCAGGCCGACATGCCAGAGCTTCGGATCCGCCATCGCCGTGGCCTCAGTCGATGTACTTGAGGCCGGCCTTCTCGAGCGGCTCGCGCATCTTGTACATGTCCAGGCCCAGCACGCCGGCAGCGAGCTTGGCGCGCTTCTCGCCCTCGAAGCTCTCGCGGTGTTCGGCGGCATCGGCCACCTGGGTTGCCAGCGCCGCCGGCACCACCACCACGCCGTCGACATCGGCGATCACCACGTCACCCGGGTTGACGATCGCACCGGCGCAGACCACCGTGATGTTGACCGAGCCCAGCGTGGCCTTGATCGTGCCCTTGGCGTTGATGGCGCGGCTGAAGACCGGGAAGCTCATCGATTCCAGCTCGGCCACGTCGCGCACGCCGCCGTCGATGATCAGGCCGCGGGCGCCGCGGGCCTGGAAGCTGGTGGCCAGCAGGTCGCCGAAGAAGCCGTCTTCGTTGTCGGTGGTGCAGGCCGCGACGACCACGTCGCCGGGCTGGATCTGCTCGGCCGCCACGTGCATCATCCAGTTGTCACCGGGCTGCAGCAGCACGGTGATGGCGGTGCCGCAGATCCGGGCGCCGTTGTAGACCGGGCGCATGTAGGGCTTCATCAGGCCGACGCGGCCCATCGCTTCGTGGATGGTGGCCACGCCGAGCTTGGCCAGGCGGTCGACCGCCGCGCGGTCGGCGCGCACGATGTTGCGCTTGACGATGCCGAGCTGGTTCATGGGCAGATTCATGATCAGAGTCCTTTGGCCTTGAGGGCGGTGTCCAGGCGCGAGAACACGCGGCGCGCGTTGCCTTCGAAGATCTGGTGGCGCTCGTCGTCGGTCAGGTTCGCCGTGGCGGCCACGTAGCGCTTGGTGTCGTCGTAGTAGTGGCCGGTCTCGGGGTCGATGCCGCGCACCGCGCCGATCATTTCCGAGGCGAACAGGATGTTCTTGACCGGGATCACTTTCGTCAGCAGGTCGATGCCGGGCTGGTGATACACGCAGGTGTCGAAGAAGATGTTGTTGAGCAGGTGCTCGCTCAGCAGCGGCTTCTTGAGCTCTTGCGCCAGGCCGCGGAAACGGCCCCAGTGGTAGGGCACCGCGCCGCCGCCGTGCGGGATCAGGAACTTCAGGGTCGGGAAGTCCTTGAACAGGTCCGACGTCAGGCACTGCATGAAGGCCGTCGTGTCGGCGTTCAGGTAATGCGAGCCGGTGGTGTGAAAACACGCGTTGCAGCTCGTGCTGACGTGGATCATGGCCGGTATGTCGTACTCGACCATCTTCTCGTAGATCGGGTACCAGCTCTTGTCCGACAGCGGCGGCGAGGTCCAGTGGCCGCCCGACGGATCCGGATTCAGGTTGATGCCGACGTTGCCGTACTGCTCGACGCACTTGACCAGCTCGGGGATGCAGGTGGCCGGGTCGACGCCCGGGCTCTGCGGCAGCATCGCGGCCGGGATGAAGTGGTCCGGGAACAGCTCGCTGACGCGGAAGCACAGCTCGTTGCAGATCGCCGCCCAGGTGCTCGAGGTCTCGAAGTCGCCGATGTGGTGGGCCATGAAGCTGGCGCGCGGCGAGAAGATCGTCAGGTCCGAGCCGCGTTCCTTCATCAGGCGCAGCTGGTTGGTCTCGATGGTCTCGCGCAGCTCGTCGTCGCTGATCTTCAGATCCGACGCCTTGGGCGCCTTGGACGGATCCTTGAGCGCTGCGATCTGCAGGTCGCGCCAGGCGCCGAGGGCGGCCGGGGCGGTGGTGTAGTGGCCGTGGACGTCGATGATCATCGGTTTGTCTCCTGAGAATGCGGCGAATTCTGACCAGCCCAAGCCATGCCGGCAAGTTCTGATTCTGACTAGCAGTTATCTCAATCCGGCATGGCTTGAGGCAGCCGGCCGACCAGCTCGGTGAGCATCGCCGCGGCGTGGCGCATCAGCGGGGTCGGGCGCCGATGGGCCGCCGTGGCCAGGCACAGCACGCTCACCAGGCTGGGGTCGACCAGCGTGCGCACCGCCAGTTCGCCGGCCCGCCCCGAGGCGGCCACGGCACTTGCGGTCAGCACGGCGTGGCCGTGGCCGGCGCAGACCAGGTCGATGATGGCCGGCACGCTCGAGACCTCCCAGGCGATGTCGAGCTGCAGCCCGGCCAGCGTGGCCTGGGCGTCGAGCAGGCGGCGGATGACGTGCTGGCGCTCGGGCACGATCAGGGCGTAACGCGAGAGTTCGCGCAGGGGCAGGGTGGCGCCGGCCTTGCCTGTCACGCCCTGGCTGCCGCGGACCGCTTCGACCAGGCACAGCCGCTCCTCGAGCACCGGCCGGATCGCCAGCGAGGGCTGGGCGTCGGGGTTGTACATCAGCCCCATGTCGACGTGGCCGGTGGTGATCCACTCGGCGATGTGGGTGCTCAGGCCCTCGACGATCGCCAGCCGGGCCTGCGGCAGCTGGTGGCGAAAGCCCTCCACCAGCGGCAGCGTCAGCTGCCGGCTCATGCTCGGTGGCAGGCCGATGGTGATGCGCCCGACCGGCGCGTCGCGCCGTTCGCCCAGGTCTTCGAGCGCCAGCGCCACCTGCTGCAGGATGCCCACGCTGTGTTCGAACAGGCGCTGGCCGGCTTCGGTCAGCGTCACGCCGCGGCCGTTGCGCAGCAGCAGGGTCTCGTGCAGCTCGATCTCGAGCGCGCGCACCTGGCGGCTGAGCGCAGGCTGGGCGATGTCGAGCACCACGGCGGCCTTGCTGAAGCTGCCCAGCTCGGCCACTTGCACGAAGTATTCGAGCTGCTTGAGGTTCATCCGGCGTGCATCGGGTGCGGGTCCGGCGGTTTCAGGTGGCGGCGGGTGGCAGGGTCGAGGGGCCGTCGCCCTCGATGATCGTGCTGACGACGGCGGGGTTGACGATGTGGCTGTCGGCCAGCTGCTCGCCCAGCATGTGGGCGCCGGCCAGATGCAGTCCACGCGTCAGCACGTGCACCGAGAAGCGCGCCACCGGCGCGAGTGCCTCGCCGTCGATCACCACCGACATCGGCTCGGTGGCGTCGACCAGCATCTTGCGCGTGCCGTGCAGGCTGACCCGCGGCGGTCGCACATGGCGACCCCGGGCCACCCGCCACATCAGCGGCAGCACGCCCAGACGGCCGACGCTGCCGACCACCAGCGTGTCGAGCCGGTGATCGTTGATGCGCGCGCCGGGCGCTGCCGGTACGCCGCCGTGGCTGCTGGCGGTGTTGTGCACCGACACCATCAGCGTGTTGCCGTCGTGTTCGAGCTGGCCGTTGATCCAGACCCGCAGCTCGCGCAGATGCAGGCCGGGCCAGGCCTGGGCGCCGGCCCACAGGTATCGCGGCGCGCCGCGCAGCCACAGCGGCGCGTCGGTCACGCCCCGCGCGATGTGGGCGTCGAAGCCGGCACTCAGCCCGGAGATGAAGTGGCGGGTCTCGGTTTCGGTGTCGAGCTGGCCCAGGTCGACCGGCCCGGTCGGCGCGTGCAGTGCGTAGGCCAGCGCTTCGGGCCACTGCAGCGTGTCGATGCCGATCGCGCGGGCGGTGTCGTTGCGCTTGCCGGCCGGCACCAGGCCGATGCGGTGGCCGCAGCGCAGGATCGCCGGCAGCATGCGGTTGAGCGTGCCGTCGCCGCCCACCAGCACGACCCGGCTGCGCGCGGCCAGGATCGCCAGCGTGGCCAGTGCCTGGTCGATGCCGTCGGGCACCAGCAGCGACACGCCGGGGCTGTTGCGCGCCAGCCAGGCCTCGATCGGGCGGCGCAGCGCCAGCGCCTTGCCGCCGTTGGCATGCGGATTGAGCAGCACCACGCCGCTGGGTTGGGAGGTGGCGGACATGGGTGGGGGCTTGTCGCTCGGGGGTGCCGCCTGGGTCCCGTTCAGTAGGTGTAGACGCCGCGACCGCTCTTGCGGCCGAGCCAGCCGGCGGCGACCATCTCCTTGAGCAGCGGCGCCGGGCGGTACTTGCTGTCGTTGTATTCGGCCATGTAGACGTTCATCACCGCCAGGCAGACGTCCAGGCCGATCATGTCGGCCAGCGCCAGCGGGCCGATCGGCTGGTTGCAGCCGAGCTTCATGCCCGCGTCGATGTCCTCGGGCGTGGCGATGCCTTCGGCCAGCACGAAGAAGGCCTCGTTGATCATCGGGATCAGGATCCGGTTGACGACGAAACCCGGTGCGTTCTTGACCGTGATCGGCGACTTGCCCAGCCGCTGCGACAGCGCCTTGACCGCCTCATGGGTGGCGTCGCTGGTCTGCAGGCCGCGGATGATCTCCACCAGCGCCATCATCGGCACCGGGTTGAAGAAGTGCATGCCGATGAAGCGGTCGGCGCGCTGCGTGGCGGCGGCCAGCTTGGTGATCGAGATCGAGCTGGTGTTGGTGGCGACGATCACCTCCGGCGCCAGCTGGGCGTCGAGCTGCTGCAGGATCCTGACCTTGAGCGCCTCGTTCTCGGTGGCGGCCTCGATCACGATCTGCGCGCCGGCGAGCGCGGCGTAGTCGGTGGCGGTGGTGATCAGCGCCAGCGCGGCGTCCTTCTGCGCGGCGGTCAGCTTGTCCTTCTTGATCAGGCGATCGAGGCTGCCGGCGATCGTGGCCAGGCCCTTGGCCACGGCCGTCTCGCTGATGTCCACCATCACCACCCGCAGGCCGACCACCGCGCAAGCCTGCGCGATGCCATTGCCCATGGTGCCGGCACCGATGATGCCCACGGTCTGAATGCTCATTTGATTGCTCCGAACGGTTGATGGCGTGCGGAGGGCGCGCCCCCCGCCTCTCTGGGGGCGATTCTGCCGTTGCCGGCACGGTCGGCGCCCGGGTATGCACCCGCAGTCCATAAAATCCGTTGTTCCGATCCCGAACCCGCCCCCCAAACCGATCTCCGGCCCCCCGCGACCGTGCTGTGGCCGCGCCACTTCTGCCGTCCAACGAGCCGCACCGACATGACCGACGCCCTGACCAAATCGTTTGAACCCGCCCCGATCGAAGCCAAGTGGGCCCCGCTCTGGGAGGCCAGCGGCGCCTACCAGCCCACGCTCGATCCGGCCAAGGCCAGCTTCTGCATCCAGCTGCCCCCGCCCAACGTGACCGGCACGCTGCACATGGGCCACGCCTTCAACCAGACCATCATGGACTCGTTGACGCGCTACCACCGCATGCGCGGCGACAACACGCTGTGGGTGCCCGGCACCGACCACGCCGGCATCGCCACCCAGATCGTCGTCGAGCGCCAGCTGCAGGCGCAAGGCGTGAGCCGCCACGACCTGGGCCGCAAGAACTTCGTCGCCAAGGTCTGGGAGTGGAAGGAGCAATCGGGCTCGACCATCACCACCCAGATGCGCCGCATGGGCGACAGCGTGAGCTGGCCGCACGAGTACTTCACGATGGACCCGAAGCTCTCGAAGGTCGTCACCGAGACCTTCGTGCGGCTGTTCGACGAAGGCCTGATCTACCGCGGCAAGCGGCTGGTGAGCTGGGATCCGATCCTGAAGTCGGCGGTGTCGGACCTGGAAGTCGAGAGCGAAGAAGAAGACGGCTCGCTGTGGCACATCCGCTATCCGGTGGATGGCTCGGATGAATCGCTGGTGGTGGCCACCACCCGTCCCGAGACCATGCTCGGCGACACCGCGGTGATGGTGCACCCGGAAGACGAGCGCTACACGCACCTGATCGGCAAGAGCGTCAAGCTGCCGATCACCGGCAGGCTCGTGCCCGTGATTGCCGACGATTACGTCGACAAGGCCTTCGGCACCGGCGTGGTCAAGGTGACGCCCGCGCATGACCAGAACGACTACCAGGTCGGCCTGCGCCACCAGCTGCCGATGCTGACGATCTTCACGCTCGACGCCAAGGTCAACGACGAACATGCCGACGTGCCCGAGGCTTACCGCGGGCTGGATCGTTTCGTGGCGCGCAAGCAGATCGTCGCCCAGCTCGAAGCCGAGGGCCTGCTGGTCGAGGTCAAGAAGCACAAGCTGATGGTGCCGCGCTGCGCGCGCACCGGCCAGATCATCGAGCCGATGCTGACCGACCAGTGGTTCGTCGCGATGACCAAGCAGGGCGCGAACGGCAAGTCGATCGCCGAAGAGGCGATCGAGGCGGTCGATTCGGGCGACGTCCAGTTCGTGCCCGAGAACTGGGTCAACACCTACAACCAGTGGATGAAGAACATCCAGGACTGGTGCATCAGCCGCCAGCTCTGGTGGGGCCATCAGATCCCGGCCTGGTATGGCTCATCGGGTGAGCTCTTCGTCGCGCGCAACGAGGACGAGGCCCGCGCCAAGGCCACGGCCGCGGGTTACACCGGGGAGCTGACGCGCGACGAGGACGTGCTCGACACCTGGTACTCGTCGGCGCTGGTGCCGTTTTCCACGCTCGGCTGGCCCGAGCAGACCCTCGAGCAGGACCTGTTCCTGCCGAGTTCGGTGCTGGTCACGGGCTACGACATCATCTTCTTCTGGGTCGCCCGGATGATCATGATGACCAAGCACTTCACCGGCCGCGTGCCGTTCAAGCACGTCTACATCCACGGCCTGGTGCTCGACGCGCACGGCAAGAAGATGAGCAAGAGCGAAGGCAACGTGCTCGACCCGGTCGACCTGATCGACGGCATCGCGCTGCCCGAGCTGCTCGACAAGCGCAGCACCGGCCTGCGCAAGCCCGAGAACGCGCCCAAGGTGCGCAAGGCGACCGAGAAGGAGTTCCCGGACGGCATCCCGGGTTACGGCGCCGACGCGCTGCGTTTCACCTTCGCGTCGATGGCGAGTCTGGGCCGCAGCGTCAACTTCGACAGCAAGCGCTGCGAGGGCTATCGCAACTTCTGCAACAAGCTCTGGAACGCGACCCGCTTCGTGCTGATGAACACCGAGGGCCAGGATTGCGGCCTGATGGCGCACACCCAGGCCGAGTGCAGCGTGGGTGGCCCGGCACACGGTTATCTGAACTTCAGCCCGGCCGACCGCTGGATCACGAGCGAGCTGCAGCGTGTCGAGTCGACGGTGGAGCAGGGCTTTGCCGAGTACCGGCTCGACTTCGTCGCCAGCGCCATCTACCAGTTCGTGTGGGACGAATACTGCGACTGGTACCTCGAGATCGCCAAGGTGCAGCTCAACGAGGCCAAGGCGGCGGGCGATGAAGCATCCGCACGCGCCACCCGCCGCACACTGATCCGCGTGCTCGAAACCATCCTGCGCCTGCTGCACCCGGTCACGCCCTTCATCACCGCCGAGCTGTGGGACGTGGTCGCGCCGGTGGCCGGTCGCAAGACGGTGGGCGGTGCCGAGTCGCTGGTGACGGCCGCCTACCCGAAGGCACAGCCCGAACGCATCGACGCCAAGGCCGACGCCTGGGTGGCTCAGCTCAAGAGCCTGGTCGGCGTGTGCCGCACGCTGCGCAGCGAGATGGGGCTGTCACCGGCCGAACGCGTGCCGCTGCTGACCTTCGGTGATGCCGAGTTCATCGCCCAGGCCGCGCCGGTGCTCAAGGCGCTGGCCAAGCTGGGCGAGGTGCAGGTGCTGACCGACGAGACCGCCTTCAACGCCGCCACGCAGGCCGCGCCGGTGGTGGTGGCCGGTGCCGCGCGGCTGGCGCTGAAGGTCGAGATCGACGTGGTGGCCGAGCGCGAGCGCCTGGGCAAGGAAGTGGCGCGCCTGACCGGCGAGATCGCCAAGGCCGAGGCCAAGCTGGGCAACGAGAGCTTCGTGGCGCGGGCGCCGGCCGCGGTGGTGGCTCAGGAGCGCGCGCGGCTGGCGGACTTTGCGGCCACCGTGATCAAGCTGCAAGACCAGCTGCAGCGTCTGGCCTGAACCAGTCGTTGCGCTCGCCGGCGGCCGGCGCGCCGGCCGCGCGCTGGGCCGCTTCGGCGGTGGTGCTGGCGCGGCGGGCGCCGGGCCGTGCGGTGTTGGGTGCCGTGCGCAGCACCTCGTCGACCTGTTTGGCCACGCCCCAGGCGCTGCGCACCCGCGCCTCGCGGGTGTAGGAGGCCAGCCGCGGTGTCGCGAGCAGCCCGCGCACCGCGTGCAGCGGCTGGCCGGGCTCGAGTGCGCCGGGGCTGACGTTGTCGAGCCAGGCGGCGGTCAGCTGGCCGCTCTTGAGCATCTCGGCCAGCAGGTCTTCGTCGAACAGGTCGAGCGGCGACACGCTCACCAGCACCTGGCCGCGGCGGGCGTGGCCGAGCGTGCGTTCGCCCAGCAGGCCGCGGTAGCGGCTGAAGTAGGTCATCTGCACGCAGACCGCGTCGGCGTTCTCGAACAGCTCGCGCAGGCTCACCGGCTGGATGCCCCAGCGCGACCAGCTCGGGTCGGAGGCGTGCAGCGTCGGGTCGTAGCCGATCACGCGCGAGCCCAGCGGCTGCAGCATGCGCGCGATCTTGCGCGAGGTGGCGCTCATGCCGACCAGACCGACCGCGCTGGTGCCGAGTTCGCGGCCTGCCACGCGGCCCATCTCCTCGGGGCTGGGCCGCAGCAGCGCGAGCAGCGCGCCGAGGATGAACTCGGCCTCGGCCGGCGCGGCCGCGTCGACGCAGCGCACCACCTCGATGCCGGCGCGGGTGCAGGCGCTGAGGTCGATGTTCTCCTGGCCGCCGACGATGCGCCCGATCACCCGCAGGCGCGGCGCACCGGCCAGCACGCGGGCGTCGACCGGCAGCTGGGGCGGCAGCAGCACCGCGCGGGCCTGCGACAGGGCATCGAGAAAGACCCGGCGATCCTGGGCCAGGCGGGGTGCGTAGAACAGCTCGTGACGCGCATCGAGCCATTGCAGCACCTCGGCTTCGAGTGGTTCGGCAATGAGCAGGTCCATGCGGTTTCGAGGCAATCTTTCGGGATATTTGATGGTACGCAGAGGGTGCCTGTGGCTGGCCCCCGCGAACGGGGGCCGATCGCCGGGGGGTACATGCCAGAATGATTTCGTTTGTCCATTTCCAGCGTCAGGGCGCACGAAACCATGCAAGTCAAGAAGGCGATCTTTCCCGTCGCGGGCCTCGGAACCCGCTTCCTGCCGGCCACCAAGGCGCAACCCAAGGAGATGCTGCCGGTGGTCGACAAGCCGCTGATCCAGTACGCGGTGGAGGAGGCCTACGCGGCTGGCGTGCGGGAGATGATCTTCGTCACCGGCCGCCACAAGCGCCCGATCGAGGACCATTTCGACATGACCTTCGAGCTGGAAGTGGCGCTCGAGCAGGCCAACAAGCTCGAACTGCTCGAGGTGGTGCGCAGCGTCAAGCCCAAGGACATGGAGTGCATCTACGTGCGCCAGGCTCAGGCGCTGGGCCTGGGCCACGCGGTGCTGTGCGGCCAGCGGCTGGTCGGCAACGAGCCGTTCGCGGTCCTGCTGGCCGACGACCTGATGATCGGCGAGCCGCCGGTGCTGGCGCAGATGGCCGAGCAGTACAAGGAGTGGCGCGCCTCGATCCTGGCGGTGCAGGAGGTTCCGGCCGAGCACACCAAGCGCTACGGCATCGTCGCCGGCACGCTGGTCAACGACCGCGTGATGGACGTGACCAAGATCGTCGAGAAGCCGTCGCCTGAAGAAGCGCCGTCACGCTGGGGCGTGGCCGGGCGCTACATCCTGACGCCGGGCGTGTTCCACGAGATCGCCACCCAGCCGCGCGGCGTGGGCGGCGAGATCCAGCTGACCGACGGCATCGCCGCGCTGCTGCGCCGCGAGAAGGTGTTCGCCTACCGCTACGAAGGCAAGCGCTACGACTGCGGCAGCAAGGAAGGCTGGCTGCAGGCCAACGTCGAGCTGGCCCTGCAGCACCGCGAACTGGGCGACCACTTCCGCAGCTATCTGCGCCAGCTCGAGTTCTGAGGCCCGCGTGCTGCGCGCCAGCGCAGCAGCATCTGCTGGGCGGCCAGGGTCACGCCCCAGATCATCAGGCCGGCGAACACCACGTCGCTGGCGAAATGGCCGCCCTGCAGCATGCGGCCCAGGCCGACCAGCGTGCCCAGGATCAGCCCCGCCCAGGCCCAGCGGCGCCGGCGGCTGGCACCGGCCCGCAGGCCGGCGGCCATCACCACGAAACCGGTGGCGGCGTGGCCGCTGGGAAACGAGCAGTTGCGGCCGCACAGCGAGCTCGGCTCGGCGATCGAGCGGAACGGCTGATGCCCGCCCAGCACCTCCACATGCTGCGGTCGCGGCCGGCCCCAGTGCTCCTTGAAGCCGGCATTGACCACCAGCCACAGGCCCACCACCAGCACCAGCAGCATCGCGGGTGCGCGCTGTCGCCAGCGGCCCAGCGCGGCGCTGCTGTGGCGGCCCGGTCGCGGCAGCATCAGCAGCACCAGGCACGCCAGCAGGGCGCCACGGCCCAGCCAGGGCACGACCTCGTAGACCACCCGCACGGCGGTCCATTGGCCGAAGGCAAAACGCGGCTGATCCGGCCCGCCTGCGTTCATCAGTTCGGTGCTGATCGACAGGTCGATGCCGGGCCAGTTGGCGAACAGCATCCAGGCCGACGCCGTCGCCATCAGCCAGACCAGCATCCGGCGATGGCGCAGGCGCAGATGGGTCCAGGCCAGGGCGGGCGCGGCCCGTGGGGGCAGTGACTGGGCCGGGGTCGTCGAGCGGTTCATGGGCGGGCGGGGCTGTCGATGCGGATGGGGTGGGCGGACCGGCCGGCGCAGCGGCTGCGGGCGCTCCAGAGCTGCAGCCGGACCACCGAGTGGCCGGCCGCTGCGGCACGGGCCTCGGCCAGCAGGCGCGGCGCCGCCAGTTGCGCCAGCAGGCCCGCCGGCAGCGGTGCGTCGGCGACGATCAGCAGCGGCTCGGCCGACTCGTCGCACGGCGCGCCGTCGGGTCGCGGTCCTTCGCGGGCCGGAGGCGGCCAGCGCGCGGTGAGCTGGTAGTGGTTGTGGGCCGGACCGGGTGGCGCCCAGGCCATCCAGTGCGCGCCCAGGTCGCGCCATTCGTAGGCACCTTGGGCGATCAGCGTGCGCGAACTGGCGATCACCGGGCTGCCGGGCCAGTGCTGCAGGTGGGCCGACGCGGCGTCATGCAGCTGCGCAAAGGCCTGCGGCCAGCCGCGCATGCGGGCCCAGATGTCGAGGCGGCGTGGCAGCGCCGTGCCGGGCTCGCCGGTCGGGATGCCGGTGGCGGCCCACACCGGTGCGGTCCAGAGGCGCTGCGCCAGCGGCACCGCCGTGCCGGCCAGCAGGTGCAGCGCCAGGGTGACGAGCAGCGCGGTGCGTTGCCAGCGCGTGGCGGCATGGGCCCGGGCCGAGAGCTGCAGCGCGAGCCAGAGCACGCCGCCGAGCTGCAGCGGCGCCGTCCAGTTGATCTGCGGCGTGCTGCCGACGGCCTGGGCCAGGCCCAGCAGCAGCAGCGGCAGGTGCAGCGTCAGGACGAAATGGCGTGCCGACCGGTCGACCGCGGCGCGGCGTGCCGGAGCCGGGCGCAACCAGACGGGCAGCCACAGCAGCCACAGCGGCCCCAGCATGACGCAGAAGCCGCCGAGCACGGTGCCCACGCGGGCGAGCGCGCCGGCCCACGACGCATCGCCCCGGCCGGCCGTGTCGCCCGCCGGCGCCGCGGCGGTCGTGATCTCGACGGTGTGCTGCAGCGTCGGCCAGCCCTGTCCTGCGCTCCACAGCAGATGCGGCAGCAGCATCGACACCATCAGCCCACCCGCCAGCCAGGGGCCGGCGCCAAGGCCTGGCGGCCTGGCGCCTTGCGACGCAGACCGGTGCCGCAGCCACAGCCACCACGCCGCGCCGGGCAGCCAGGCCGCGAAGCTGTATTTCGACAGCAGACCCAGGCCGCAGACCAGCCCCAGCAGCGCCCAGGCGATCAGCGCCTCGCGGCGATCCGTGGCCTGGCCGGCGCGCCACAACAAGGCGCTGGCCAGGCTCCAGAACAGCAGCAGCGGCGCGTCGGTGGTGGCGGCCAGACCGAGCAGGGCGGCCAGCGGGCTGGTCAGGAAGATCGTCGCGGCCAGCAGCGCCGCCAGCGTGGTGGGCGCCATCCCGGGCGGGTCCGACGGGCCGGGGCGCGCTGGCCCGTCGTGCCGATCGGCGCGCGCCAGCGACTGCGCCAGCCACGCCAGCACCAGCGCCGTCAGCGGGTAGAGCAGCCAGCCGGCGGACTTGACGGCGATCAGGCCGTCGCCGCCGATCGCGGTCAGCGCGGCGATCAGGGCCGCGATCAGCGGCGGCTTCGAGTAGTAGCCCCATTCGAGGGTCTGCGCCCAGTGCCAGTACTGGGCTTCGTCGACATGCAGGCCGATGTCGCCGTCCTGCAGCGCCAGCAGCAAGGTGGCCAGCCGCAGCGCCGCCAGGCCGATCACAACGGCCAGCACCGGCAGCCAGCAGGCCGCATCTGACCGCGGGTGGCTCATCGGTGCTCGTTCGGGCCGGCTTGCCAGGTGGCGAGGGCCGTGGCGGGCTGGGTGTCCGGCGGCACGCCGATCCAGCGGATCAGCGTCAGGCCGGGCTGGCTGTACAGCGCCTGCCAGGGGCGCGAGCCCGGCGCGGCGCCGGTGGCGTTGCCGTGCCGTTCGGCCAGCGCGTGCAGCTGGTCGCTGCGCACCAGCGCCAGCTCGCCGGCCTGGGGTGCACGTCTTGGGCAGGCCTGGCCGAGGTAGAGCGCGAAGCTGGGCAGGTGCAGCCCCCACTGCACGACGGTGGCCGGCGGGCGGTTCGCAGGCGGGTGATTCAGCGCGCGGGCCTGTCGCGCCAGCGTCTGCACCGGCGCCTGCAGCCGGTCCGCCCACCACGGCAGCAGCCCGTGGACGTGGAACAGCACGCCGAGCGCACCGGCCAGCGCGGCGCGGCCGAACCAGCGGCTGTCCGGCGAGCCGGCGGGCTCGGCTGCGTCGGCGGAGCTGGACACGCAGAGCATCCACGCCAGCATGCCCACGCCGATGGCGGTCAACCACAGCCCGAGGGTCGGCGCCGGCGCGGCCAGCAGGGCGTGCTGCAGCGTGTAGGCGTCGGCCGCCGGCTTCTGTGCCCGCAGGCCCTGGCGCACCAGTTCGGTGACGGCGATGCCCAGCGCGGGCGACGCCACCAGGCTCAGCGCCAGCAGCGTGCGGGGCAGCCGCGCCAGGGCGGTCCCGCCTTGTGCGGTGCGGCGCGCCAGCTCGCGTCCGGCCAGCAGCGCCAGCGGCGTGAAGCCGTAGAGCAGGTAATGCGGCAGCTTGGTGCCCGAGCCGCTGAAGAACACCAGCACGAAGCCGGCCCACAGCAGCAGGAAACGCGGCAGCGGCTGCCGCCAGGCCTCGCGCCAGCGCCCGAGCACCGGCAGCAGCAGGGCCGACCACGGAAACAGCAGCAGCGGCAGCAGCAGCAGGTAATAGAACCAGGCCCCGGCATGGCCTTCGAGCGTGCCGCCGTAGCGCTGCAGGTTGTGGCGCCAGAAGAAGCCGTCGACGAAGGCCATGCCGTGGCGCTGCAGCGCGTAGACGTACCACGGCAGCGCGATCGCCAGCAGCAGCGCCCAGGCCGGCGGGTCGGCGAGCAGCGGGCGCAGGCGCTGCCACAGGCGTTGTCCGGCGCCCTGATGGCCGGCTTGCAGGGCCTCGGCGCCGGTCCACAGCAGCAGCGTGGCGCCCGGTACCAGCACCGCCACCGGGCCCTTGGTCAGCAGGCCCAGGCCGATCCAGACCGCGCAACGGCGCAGCGGGCGGCTATCGATCAACCGGCCGCGGCCGTCGTCGCCTTGTTCGAGGGCGCGCCAGAGGTCCAGCGTGGCCAGGCACAGCCAGAGGTTGAGCAGCGCGTCGGCGGTGGCGGCGCGGCCGATCAGCATCACGCCGGCACAGGTGGCCAGCACGCTGCCGGCGGCGATGCCCGCGCGCAGGCCCCAGCGCTGCCAGGCGAACCACGCCAGCGCCACCGCCCAGGCCCACGACGCCAGCGCCGACGGCAGCCGCAGCGCCCACTCGTCGAGCCCGAACGCCCGCACGCTGGCTGCCTGCAGCCAGTAGGTCAGCATCGGCTTGTCGAAACGCGGCTCGCCGTTGAGCGTGGTGTGGCCCCAGTCGCCGCTGGCCAGCATCTCGCGGGTGGCTTCGGAGAAGGCGCCCTCGTCGACGTCGAACAGCGCCGCGTCGCCCAGGCCCTGCACCTGCAGGCCCAGCAGCAGCGCGGCCCACAGCACGAAGACCCAGCGCGCCGAGCGCAGGGGCTGGCGCTGCGCCGTCATGCCGACACCGCTCGGGCCGGATCCCGGGCCGGCGCTGGCGGCCCGCCCCAGGGCGGCGCCACGAGTTCGGCCGCTTCGTCGGGCGTGACGGCCGGACGGGTCGGGGCCGCCGCGGGTGCCAGTGCCGCGGCCTTCACCACATACGGCGCGGCATGGCGGGCGCCGTAGTAGATGCGGATCAGCAGTTCGGCCAGCACGCCGGTGGTCAGGAACTGCAGCCCGCCCATCAGGCCGAAGAAACCCAGCGACAGCAGCGGCCGGGTGCCGATCGGCTCGCCCATCAGCTTGAGCACGCCGAGGTAGCCGAGCACCGCCAGGCTGGCCATCACCACCAGCAGCCCGATGACACCGAAGAAATGCCCCGGCCGCGCTGCGAAACGCTGGAAGAAGCTCACCGCCAGCAGGTCGACCAGCACCCGCAGCGTGCGCGACAGGCCGTATTTCGACGTGCCGTTCTGGCGCGCGTGGTGGCGCACCGGCTCCTCGGCCATGCGCGACGGCGAGGTCACCGTGGCCAGCCAGGCCGGGATGAAGCGGTGCATCTCGCCGTACAGCCGCACCTCGCGCAGCACCTCGGCGCGGAACGCCTTCAGGCTGCAGCCCAGGTCCTGGAACGGCAGCCCGGTGATGCGGCGGATCAGCCGGTTCGCCAGCATCGACGGCAGCCGGCGCAGCAGCCAGCCGTCCTGGCGCTGCTGGCGCCAGCCGGCCACCACGTCGAGGTCGTCGCGCAGCAGCCGCGCCACCAGGGTGGCGATGTCGCGCGGATCGTTCTGCAGGTCGCCGTCCATCGTCACGATGACGTCGCCGCGCGCGGCGTCGATGCCGGCCTGCATCGCCGCGGTCTGCCTGAAGTTGCGCGCCAGCCGCAGCACCCGCACATGGCCGCCGACCTGGCGGGCGCGGGTCTCCAGCGCCCGGGCGGTGCCGTCCTGGCTGCCGTCGTCGACCACGATCAGCTCCCAGGGCTGCGGGTAGTGCTGCAGCGCGGCCTGCACGCTGTCGATCAGGCGCGCGGCGTTGTCGACCTCGTTGAACATCGGCACCACCACCGACAGGTGGTGCGGCGGCAGGGTGACGGCGTCGGCCGCGAGGGCCACCGCGATCGTGTCCGGCGACAGGTGGGCGCTCGGGCCGCCGGGCGTGTCGGGCAGCAGCAGCGAGTGCACGGGGTGGGTGAGGAGGGCGCTCATGGCAATGTCCTCGGTCGAGGGGTCTTGGGAAGGGGATCGAGCAGCAGCGCGCCAGCGGCGCCGAGGGCAGCGGCCAGCAGCCAGCACAGGTGTGCCAGCAGCGCGGCGCCGGTCAGCTCGGCCCACGGCAGCGCACCCGCCGGGTCGTGGACGGTGGCACCGAGCCAGATGCCGGCCTCGTAAGGCCCGAGGCCGGCCGGGCCGTGCAGCGGCAGCACGGCGGCCCACTCGCCGGCGATCGCGCCGCGCCAGGCATCGCCGCCCGGCAGGCCGGCCAGCGCACCGAGCAGCCACGCCACCGCGGCGAGCTTGATCAGCCAGTTGGCCAGGCAGCAGCACCAGGCGAGCCGGCCGCCGCGGCTGGCGCGGCTGGCCTGCAGCAGGCGATCGGCGTGGCGTGTGAAGGCGCGCGCCGGGGCAGGGGTCTGTGTGGACGAGGCGGCTTGCATGGCGCGATCCCACCGGGCCAGTCCATTGGATTGCAGCCGCGCACCGAGCGTCAGCGCCAGCAGCGACAGCAGCACCGCGAGCAGGGTCGACGTGCCGATGGAGCCGGGGCCGAAGCAGGCCAGCGTCAGGGCGCCGAGCACCAGCGCGTCCTGCAGGCGCAGCCACAGCAGGCTGGCCGCGGCGTCGTGCAGTGGCACCTGCCAGCGCCGGTGCAACCACCACGGATAGACCGCTTCACCGCTGCGCAGCGGCAGCCACGCCACCGCGGCGTTGTGCAGCAGGAACAGCCGCAGGCAGCTGCGGTAGTCGACCCGCGCGCGGCTGCGCCACTCCAGCCACAGCCGCGCGGCGCGCAGGCCGAAGCTGGCGAACGCGCCGGCCAGCGTGGCCAGCCAGACCTGCGGCGGCAACGCCGCCGCACTGCGCGTGAGCTGCGCCAGGTCGACACTGCGCAAGACCAGCGCGAACAGCAGCAGCGCCACGGCCGCCGCCATCAGCGGCATGACATGGCGAGGCAGGCGGATCCGCCGCAGCCCGCGCCGCATCAAGTGGCCCCACCGGCGCGGCCCGCACGCAGCTCGGCCGCGGCCCGCAGCGCCTGGCGTCGCAGCCAGTCGAATGCCTGCGTGCGCCGCTGCGTGTGCAGCAGGCCGGACTGGCGCCAGGCCGCCAGCAGCCCGATCGCGGCCAGCGCCCATTGCGCGGGGCGCGCCAGCGGATAGCCGGTGTTCATCGTCGCCATCACGATTGCCGGGATCAGTGCGGCCAGCAGCAGCGGCCGGTGTGCCGAGCGTCCGCACAGCCAGCGCGTCAGGCCCAGCCGTCCGGCGATCTGCACCGCCAGCGGCGCGACCAGCCAGCCCAGCGCGGCACCGGCCAGCACGTCGCTGGGCCAGTGTGCCGAGGTGCTGATGCGCGAGCAGGCGATCGCCGCGGCCACGCCGAACACGGCCAGGCGCGGCCCGCCGTCGAGCCGCAGGCAACGTGTCAGCAGGCCGGCCATCGCGAACGCCGTGACGGCGTGGCCGGACGGCATCGAGTTGCGCAGCAGCGCGTCGCCGATCACCACCAGATCGCCGGCCGGCAGCACCGCGCTCGGGCGTGGCAGGGCCAGCGCGAACTTGAACAGGTGCGTGAGCGCGCCGCCGATCGGGAAACACAGCAGCAGGCCGCCGATCAGTGCCGCCGCCGGTGCCGGGTCGAGCGGGGCATGGCGGTTGTTTGCCGGGGCCGGGCCGGGCAGCAGCGACAGGCACAGCAGCAGCGCGCTCAGGCCCAGGCCGGCCACGCTGAGCATCGACCACAGCGTGGCGGCCTGCGCGGCCGGGGCGTTGATCAGGTGGAACAGCGCCCGGTCGAAGCCGCTGACGCGCAGGCCGACGGCCAGAGCCAGGGCGCCGAGGCAGAGCAGCCAGTCGGTGCGGCCGAGGATCGGGGCCGGGCCGGCGAGGGGATCGAATTCGACGACAGGTGCATGCATGGCGGCATGCTGATGAGCCGGGGTGACGTCGACGTGACCTTTCGGTGTCGATGCCGTGACGGCGGGTCGGCGGGCTCGCTCAGCCCGCCAGCGCGGTGCCGGCTTCGGCGCGCGACGGGGTGGTGTCGCGGTGGTGGCGCGCGCGCAGCACCTCGGCCCAGTCGATGATCTCGAGCCGGCCGTCGGGGTGTTCGACCAGTGCGGTCAGGCTCTCGACCCAGTCGCCGTCGTTGGCGTAGGTGATGCCGTCGATCTGGCGCAGTTCGGCATGGTGGATGTGGCCGCAGATCACGCCGTCGAGGCCGCGCTTGCGGGCCTCGTGCGCCACCGCGGCCTCGAAGTCGCCGATGAAGTTGACCGCGCGCTTGACCTTGAGCTTGAGGTAGCGCGACAGCGACCAGTACGGCAGCCCGAGCCGCGCCCGCAGCGAGTTGAGGTGGCGGTTCAGCCGCAGCGTGAACTCGTAGGCCCGGTCGCCGACGTGCGCCAGCCAGGGTGCGCACTGCACCACGCCGTCGAACAGGTCGCCGTGCATGACCCAGAACCGGCGGCCGTCGGCGCTGCGATGCACGAAGTCCTCGTGCACCTCGATGCCGCCGAACTGCTGGCCCAGGTAGCGCCGCGCGAATTCGTCATGGTTGCCCGGGATGAAGACCACCCGGGTGCCCTTGCGGGCCGCGCGCAGCAGCTTCTGCACCACGTCGTTGTGCGCCTGCGGCCAGTACCAGCGGCGCTTGAGCTGCCAGCCGTCGACGATGTCGCCGACCAGGAACAGCTGCTCGCAGTGCACGTGGCGCAGGAAATCCAGCAGCGCGTCGGCCCGGCAGCCGGGCGTGCCGAGGTGGATGTCGGAGACGAAGACGCTGCGCACCGACAGGTGATCGCCCGGCGACGGCGGCACGTCGAGCTCGACGTCGGCCGTGTCGGCCCCCGCGTCCAGGTTCGCAGCCAGATTCGCCGCCGGGCTCAGGGAGCCGGGCATGCGCAGGATCGGCAGGGCGGAGGCATTCATGCGGCGCATGCTCCGCGCCGCAGATGACAGCGGCTTGATGCGGCCGTGACGCTTTCGTGAACCGTGTGGCGCGCAACAGACTGCGACCCGGGCACGTGCGGCGGGCGGCTTGCGGCAGACTCGGCCCGTTTCCACCCCCAGGGCCCATGATCGTGAGCAGCCTGAGCAACGCCCTCAGCCGGAAAGAACCGGCCCGCCCCGGGCGCGCATCCACCGCAGAGGCCACCTTCGGCAGCGACGCCGCCGGGCTGATCTGCGGCTACCTGTTTGCGCCCACCGCCACGCCCATCGGCGCCGAGGCCGCCGCCGCCTGGCTGAAAGCCGACCTCGCTGCCGACGATGGCACGCCCGCGCCCGACAGCTTCCTGTGGCTGCATTTCAACCTCGCCGACAAGGCCGCCGAGCGCTGGCTGGCCGAACACACCGATCTGGCCGAGGCGTTTTTCGACACCCTGCGCGGCGGCCTGCATTCGACCCGCGTCGAACGCGTCGAGCAGACGCTGCTGGCGGTGGTCAACGACCTGCAGTTCGACTTCGCCTTCGAGCCCTCCGACACCGCGACGCTGTGGATCTGCCTGAACCGGCGCCTGGTCGTGACCGGTCGGCGCAAGCCGCTGCGATCGGTCGACCAGCTGCGGGTGTCGGTGCGCGACGGCGAGCCGGTGCGCTCGAGCGCCGACCTGCTGGCCCAGCTGCTGCGCCACCAGGTCGACGTGCTGGGCGACCTGGCGCGCCAGATGACCAACCGGGTCGACGAGGTCGAGGACCGGCTGCTGTCGGGTCGGCTCGAACACAAGCGCGCCCGCCTGGGCGCCATGCGCCGGCTGTTGGTGCGCCTGCAGCGCCTGCTGCTGCCCGAGCCGGCGGCGCTGTTCCGCCTGCTGCAGCATCCGCCGCCGTGGATGACCGAGACCGACGTGCAGGACCTGCGCGACGCCACCGAGGAGTTCTCGGTCGTGCTGCGCGACATGGTGGCGCTGCAGGAGCGCGTCAAGCTGCTGCAGGAAGAGGTCGCCGCGCAGGTCAACGAGCAGACCGGCCGCAGCCTGTTCGTGCTGACGGTGGTGACGGTGCTGGCGCTGCCGATCAACATCATCGCCGGCCTGCTGGGCATGAACGTCGGCGGCATCCCGCTGGCCGAGCATGCGCACGGCTTCCTGATCATCGTGGGCATCGTCATCACCTTCATGTTCGTGGCCGGCTGGTGGGCCTTCCGCAAGAAGAATGACGATTGATTTAGAATAAACCGTTTATATCGTTTACGGAGATACCGAATGCCCCAGTCCAGGACCGACGCTGCCAGCATCGACGACAGCCCCGCCGCAGCGCCGAGTGCACCGGCCGACGCGGCCCCCGCCGCCGCCAAGGCGGTGCGCAAGCCGGCCAAGCGCGCCGGCGAGGCCCAGGCGGTCAAGCCGTCCGCTGAAGCGGACCCGGCAGCGCCCGTGAAGGCGGCCAAGCCGGCCAAGGTGGCCCCGGTCGCCAAGCCGGCCAAGGCCGTCAAGGCCGCGGCGGCCGAGCCGGTGAAACCCGCCAAGGCCGTCAAGGTGGCCAAGCCCGTCAAGCCCGCGAAACCGGCCCAGCCCGCGGTGCTGCCGGAGGTGGCGCAGTCCAAGCCCCGGCTGGTGCGTGACAGCTTCACCATCCCCGAGCTCGAGTACGCCCAGCTCGAGGCCCTCAAGCGGCGCGCGCTGGCGCTGGCGCATCACGCCAAGAAGAGCGAGGTGCTGCGTGCCGGCATCGCCACCCTGGCGGCGATGGACGACGCCCAGCTGCTGGCGGCGCTGCAGTCGGTGCCGCCGCTCAAGACCGGTCGGCCCAAGAAGCCCAAGGCCGAGAAGGCCGCCGTCAAGGCCCGCAACGGCGGCAAGAAGAGCTGAGCGCGCAGCGGCGTGCCCGCGTGAGCGGGCCGCCGCTGCCATCGTCCTGTCATGTTGCGTCCGTAAGCTGTCACGAAGTGGGCGGGCTTGGCCTGCTCCATGAACAGCATGAATCGCATTGCATGACAACGATGAATCGCGGCACCGTCGACACGGGCCTGCGGCCATGACGGCGGCCGACGAACTGGACGTGCTCGGCGAGCACGCCGAACACCGCATCGACGATGTGCCGCTGCTGCTGCCGTCGTCGCACGGCGTGCACTGGCGTGGCGTGCTGGGCGCGATCGACATCGGTTCCAACAGTTTCCGCCTCGAGCTGGCGCAGATCCGCGACGGCGAGTACCGGCGCATCGCCTACCTGAAGGAAACCGTGCGCCTGGGCGCCGGCCTCGATGCCGACGGCCGCCTCGACCGCGCCGCCGCCGAGCGTGGCCTGGCCTGCCTGGCGCGCTTTCGCCAGCGCCTGGGCGGCCTGCCGACCGGCCAGCTGCGCGCGGTGGCGACGCAGACGCTGCGCGAGGCGAACAACCGCGACACCTTCCTGTTCCAGGCCGAGCACGTGCTCGGTTATCCGATCGAGGTGATCTCCGGGCGCGAGGAGGCGCGGCTGATCTACGCCGGCGTGTCGCGCCTGGAGCCCGGCAATCACGCGCGGCTGGTGGTCGACATCGGCGGGCGCTCGACCGAGCTGATCCTCGGCGAAGGCCGCACGCCGAAGATCGCCGAGTCGTTCCAGATCGGCAGCGTCAGCCTGTCGGCGCGCTATTTCGGCGACGGCCGCTGCACCGAGCAGGCCTTTCGCCGGGCCCAGATCGCCGCCGAGGCGCAGCTCGAAGAGGCGCTGCAGGCCTTCGGACGCGAGCGCTGGGTCGAGGTGCTGGGTTCGTCGGGCACGGCCGGCGCGGTCAGCCAGCTGCTGCAGGCCAATGGCCGCAGCGACGGCACCATCACGCCCGACGGCCTGCGCTGGTGCATGCGCCAGTGCATCGCCGCCGGCTCGGTCGAGGCGCTGACCCTGCCCGGCCTGCGCGACGAGCGTCGCGCGGTGCTGGCCGGCGGGCTGGCGATCCTGGCCGCGCTGCTCAATCAGTTCGGCATCGCCGAGCTGCGGCCGACCCGCGCCGCCTTGCGCCAGGGCGTGATCTTCGACCTGGCACAGCGCATCCAGGCGCGGCGCGAGCCCGACGGCCACGGCTGGCGCGACGAGACCGTGGCCGAGCTGCAGCGCCGCTTCCAGGTCGACCTGCTGCAGGCGCAGCGGGTGCAGACGCTGACGCTGGCGCTGTTCGACCAGATGGTGCGCACGCCTGACGCAGAGGCGCGCCAGGAGCTTGCCTGGGCCGCCGCGCTGCACGAGATCGGCATGAGCGTGTCGCACCACGACCACCACCGCCACAGCGCCTACCTGCTGGCGCACATCGACGCGCCGGGGTTTTCGCAGAGCCAGCAGCGCCGCCTGGCCGACCTGGTGCTGGGCCAGCGCGGCGGCCTGCGCAAGATCGAGGCCATGCTGGCCGATCCGAAACGGGTCGCGCAGGTGCTCGCGCTGCGGCTGTCGGTGCTGTTCTTCCATGCCCGCTGCGATCTGCTGCAGTCGGTGCCCGAGCTCGGCCTGGTCGCCGGCACCGCCACCCTGGTGCTCGACCCCACCTGGGCCCGCGACAACCCGCGCTGCATGCACCTGCTGCGCGAGGAGGCCGCGGCCTGGGCCCGGGTCGGCGACCTGACGCTGCAGCTGGCGTCCTGAACAGGCCGTGCGAAGCGATTGAATTTGTCTCTCGCCGCGCCGTGTTCCGTTGACGGGTCACGTGGAAGAATGCGCGGTCATTTCGCACACCCATCGAAAGGAACTCCGATGCAGTCACTCACTTCGGCATCCGTGTTGTATCGCACCCGCGCGGGTCAGGCGGTGGTTCTGGGCAACGAAGGCCTGTCGCCTGCGCAGTCCCATCTGCTGATGCGGCTCAATGGCTACACGGCGCTGTCCGAGCTGGTGTGCGAGGACGAGCTTGCCGACATGCAGCTGGCGGCGATGCAGCTGGTGCAGGCCGGCCTGGCCTGCCTGTGCGAGCCGGAGGGCGACCCTGCGCCGACGGTCTCGCAGTGGGGCGATCTGCTCAGCGCCGACGCAGCACGTGGATGAACTCGTTGCCCGGCAACGTCTGCTGCTCGACCAGCACGTGGCCGGTCTGACGCGCGAAGGCCTGGAAATCGCGCACTGACCCGGGGTCGGTGGCCAGCACCTTGAGCACGTCGCCGCTGGCCATGTCGGCCAGCGCCTTCTTGGCCTTCAGGATCGGCAGCGGGCAGGTCAGTCCGCGGGTGTCGATTTCTCTTTGCGATTCCATGAGGGCGCTCCTTGATGGCCGATTCTATCGACCAGGGCGCGCACTGACGCCTGCCTGAGCCGGCCTTGCACGGCGTCGGCACAGCCGTCATGGCGCCGACACAACGGTGCCACCGGCCTGTCATGCGCGTGATCGAGCATCGGCGCATGGTGCCCCTGCTCGTCACTCGTTTTCTCGATCCGCTGCCGCGGGTCTGCGCGCGGCTCGGCCTGCTGGCCTTGCTGGCGATGCTGTGCGCGTGTTCGCCGCGTCATCTGATCGTGCAGGGCATGGCCGACGGACTGGCCGGCCAGGGCCAGGTGGTCGAAGACGATCTGCAACTGGCGCGCGAGGCCGCCGCCTTCCACCTCAAGCTGTCCGAATCGGTGCTGCGCCAGACCCCCGGCCACCTGCCGCTTGCCGAGTCGGTGGCGGCCGGCTTCACGCAATACGCCTACGCCTTCGTCGCCTTCGACGCCGAGCGCATCGAGGCCCGCGATGCCAAGGCGGCCCAGAAGCTGCGCGAGCGCGCGGCCCGGCTCTACCGGCGCGCGTACCGCCACGCCATGGCCGCGCTGTCACACCGCTCACCGGGTTTCGCCCAGGCGCTGGCGAGTGCCGATGCCTCGAAATGGCCGCGCCTGGCCGATGACGAGATCGGCCTCGCGTACTGGGCGGCGGCCTCGTGGGGCGGCGCCATCTCGCTGTCGAAAGACGATCCCGACGCGGTCGCCGACCTGCCGCTGGCGATCCGCCTGGCCACGCTGGCGTGGCAGAAAGCGCCCGATCACGGCGACGGCGCACTGGCCAGCCTGATGGGCAGCTTCGAGGCCGCGCGCCCGGGTGGCTCGCGCCAGCAGGCGGCGGCCTACTTCGATCGCGCGATCGCACTCGGCGCAGGCCTGCGCGCCGGTCCTTTCGTGGCCAAGG
The DNA here is from genome assembly GCF_000019785.1 of Leptothrix cholodnii SP-6. NCBI lineage: Bacteria > Pseudomonadati > Pseudomonadota > Betaproteobacteria > Burkholderiales > Sphaerotilaceae > Leptothrix > Leptothrix cholodnii. Next base: position 4,036,231 of record NC_010524.1, on the reverse strand, counting down.
CCGAGGGTATCGCGCTGCCGGCGGCCGATCGGCCCGCCTTCGAAGCCCTGCTGCGCCAGGCGCTGGCGGCCAGCGCCGCACGGCGCGATCTGCAGAACGAGGTGATGCGCGAACGCGCGCAATGGCTGCTCGATTCGGCCGACGACCTTTTCTGACCGTTCCCCGCCATCCTGGCGCCCTCCGAACCCGAATGAACCCCATGCGCAAGCTCGTCTCCCTCGGCCTGATCGCCCTCTCCCTGCTCTGCGCCACCGGCGCCTCGGCCGCCGTCAAGCCGCTGCGCATCGGCACCCTGGTGCCCAAGAACTCGCTCTACCACCGCCAGCTGATGGAGCTCGGCGAGGTCTGGCGCACGGCGCAGGGCGGCGACGCCAAGTACCTGGTCTTCACCGACGGCAGCCAGGGTGGCGAGGCCGAACTGGCGCGGCGCATGCGCATCGGCCAGCTGCAGGGCGCGCTGCTGTCTGTCGTGGGGCTGCGCGAGATCGAGCCGACGGTGGCGGCCCTGCAGTCGCTGCCGCTGCTGTTTCGCAGCTGGGAAGAGGTCGACTACGTGCGCGACAAGATGCGCCCGGCGATGGAGAAGAAGTTCCTCGACAAGGGTTTCGTCGTGCTCGCCTGGGGCGACGCCGGCTGGGTGCGTTTCTTCTCGAAGGAGCCGGCCTTCCGGCCCGACGACTACAAGAAGATGAAGTTCTTCGCCTGGGGCTCCGAGACCGAGCAGCAGGAGATCATGAAGAGCCTGGGCTACACGCCGGTGCCGCTGGAGACCAGCGACATCCTGCCCGCCATCCAGACCGGCATGATCAACGTGGTGCCGTCGACGCCGTATTTCGCGCTCGCCAGCCAGGTCTACGCCACGGCGCCCAACATGCTCGAGATCAACTGGGCGCCGATCGTCGGCGCGTTGGTGGTCACCAAGAAGGCGTGGGACGAGATGAGCCCCGCCGCGCAGGATAGCGTGCGCGCCGCCGGCGAGAAGATCGGTCTGCAGATCCGCAGCAAGGCCCGCCAGGAGGTCGACGAAGCGGTCGACGCGATGAAGAAACGCGGCCTGGTGGTCAACCGCCCCACGCCCGAACAGATGCGCGAATGGAACGAGCTGGCCGACAAGCTCTACCCGCGCATCCGCGGCGCGATGGTGCCGGCCGAGACCTTCGATGAAGTGTTCATGCACCTGAAGGCCTACCGCGCCGGCAAGCCCCGATGAACACGGCTGCCCCTGCATCGGCACCCGCCGTGGCCGCGCCGTTGCGCAGCCGCCTGCGGGCGCTCGGCCGTTTCGACGAGGTGCTGGCGTCCGCCGCGCTGGTGTTGATGACGCTGATCCCGCTGGTCGAGATCCTGTTGCGCCCGCTGCTCGGCCGCGGCGTCGAGAACGCACCGGTGCTGGTTCAGCACCTCGGCCTGGTGCTGGCGATGTTCGGCGCCGTGGCGGCCGAGCGCCACGGCCATCTGACGACGCTGGGCAGCGGCCTGGCCCGGCTCGGTGGCGCGCGTGTGCAGGCCGCCGTGCGGCTGTTTGCCCACGGCGGCGCGGCGCTGATCTGCGGCCTGCTGGCGCTGGCGAGCTGGCGCTTCGTGGCCAGCGAGATCGAGGTCGCGCACGAGCTGGCCTACGGCCTGCGCCTGTGGTGGGTCGAGGCGGCGATGCCGGTCGGCTTCGTGCTGCTGGGCCTCAAGCTCGGCAGCCGCTGTTTTTCCAGCCGGCTGCGGTGGGTCAGCGCGGTCGCCCTGCCGGCGATCGGCTACGCGCTGGCCTGGCAGTTCGATGGCGAGAGCCTGATGCTGTGGCCGGCGCTGCTCGTGCTGCTGGCGCTGCTGCTGGCCGGCGCGCCGATCTTCGCGGTGCTGGGCGGCCTGGCGCTGGCGCTGTTCTGGCAGGACGCGCTGCCGCTGGCGTCGATCCCGCTGTCGCACTACCAGATCACCGTCAACCCGTCGCTGCCGGCGTTGCCGCTGTTCACGCTGGCCGGGCTGATCTTCGCGCGCACCGGCGCGGCGCAGCGGCTGGGCGCGGTGTTCACGGCGCTGTTCGGCGGCGGCGTCACCGGCACGGTGGTGGCCGCGGCGGTGCTGTGTTCGTTCTTCACCGCGTTGACCGGCGGCAGCGGCGTGACCATCCTTGCGCTCGGCGGCCTGCTGCTGCCGCTGCTGCGCAACGCCGGTTTCCCCGAGCGGCGCGGCATCGGCCTCGTCACCAGCGCCAGCGCGCTGGGCGTGCTGCTGGCGCCGTCGGTGCCGCTGATCATGTACGCCATCATCGCGCGGGTGCCGATCAACACGATGTTCGTCGCCGGCCTGCTGCCGGCCGCGGTGATGGTGGCCTTCCTGCTGGTGTTTGGCGGCTACCTGCGGCGTGGCGCTCGCACCGATTCCGCCCAAGCCGCCGACGTCACCGTCACCCGAGCGCCGGACCTGGCTGCGCCGCGCGTGCGGGCCGCGGCCTGGGCGGCCAAATGGGAGATCCTGGCGCCGGTGGTGGCGATCGGCTCGCTCGCCAGCGGCCTGGCCACGCCCACCGAAAGCGCCGCGCTGACCGCCGCCTACGCGGTGCTGACGCAGGCCGTGGCGCACCGCGAGCTGGGTGCGCGCCTGTTGGCTCAGTGCCTGAGCCACTGCGCGCAGGTGATCGGCGGCGTGATGCTGATCCTGGGCATGGCGCTGGGGCTGACCAACTTCCTGGTCGACGCCGGCATCCCCGATGCGGCGATCGAGTGGGTGCAGGGCGTCATCCCCAACCGCTTCGTGTTCCTGCTCGCGCTGACCGCCTTCCTGTTCGTGGCCGGCGCGCTGATGGAGATCTACGCCGCGCTGGTGGTGCTGGTGCCGCTGCTGCTGCCGGTGGCGCTGAGCTACGGCATCGACCCGGTGCACTTCGGCATCATCTTCCTGGCCGGCATGGAGATGGGTTTCCTGTGTCCGCCGGCGGGCATGAACATCTACTTCGCCTCGGCCATGTTCGGCAAGCCGATCCACTACGTGGCGGCCTCGGTGCTGCCGGCGCTGCTGGCGATCTTTCTGGGCACGCTGGCGATCGCGTGGCTGCCGCTGCTCGCCACCGGCCTGCCGGCGCTGCTGGGCCTGCGCTGACGCGCCCGCGCTGCGGCGGGCTGGTGGGTCAGTCGCGGCGCCAGATCCGCGCTGAACGCGGCAGTTCGGCCAGTGCCTGGGCCGCGTCGGCCAGCAGCTTCTGGCGCTGCGCGGCCAGCCAGCCGAGCGCGAACCAGGCGCGCGGATCGTGTTCGAGGCGGCGCTTGAACAGCGCCTCGGCCACCGTCAGGTCGTTGTACAGGCCGAGCGCATCCTGGGCCGGCCGCAGCCGCGCGAGGTAGCGCTTGACGGCCTTGCCGCGGCACACCGACGACACCAGCTCGACCGCATAACGCAGCCGCTTCAGGCGCTTGCGGGTGCGGTGGCGGCGAGCGTCGTCGCAGGTCAGGAACTCGGTGGCATCTTTGCCGAGCTGTCGATGCAGGCGCTCGACGAGCGGGCGGACGCGCTCGGTCAGCGACAGGTCCGACGGCTGATCCGCGGCCTCGGCGGTCTGCGCCGCACCGTGCGCAAAGGCCATCAGATCGAGCAGCAACAGGCCGCAGGCCGGTGCGCGCAGCGCCTCGCCGACCGTGTCAATGCCGTCGGTTTCGTCAGCCGTGGCCGAACCGTCGAACAAGTCCGGCGCACCCGCCGCACGCAGCGCAGGCAGCCAGGTGTCGGCCAGCACGTCCCGGTCGCGCGCGCTGCCCAGATGCGCGAAGAGTTCGGCCAGCGCGGGCTGCCAGGTCGCGTCGACATCGTCCGAACCTTCACCGAACACCCGCAGCGCGCTGCGCAGGCGCCGCAGGCCCACGCGCGCCTGATGCAGGTGCTCGGCCTCGCCAACGCCGCCGGCCAGGTTCGCCACATTGGGCAGGATCTGCGCGAGGCAGGCGCCGACCATCGCGCGCAGCGCGGCGTCGGCGCTCATGTCGGCCCGCAGCGTGGGCTGCTCGGCCAGCGTGGCAGCATTCACTTTCACGCTGCGCGCGAGCAGGTCGCCGCGTTCGGCCTTGCTGCGCACGTCGAGCCACAGCGCGTGGCGCTCGACCCAGCGCGACGACAGCGCGATCAGGCCGGCGAGCGGGCCCTGCTTGAGCTCGAACTCGATCTCGTGCAGCGGCAGCCGCGCCGCGCCCGAGCGGATCTCGCCGATGTCGAGCGCCAGCTCGATGCGGGCGCTGCCGCTGCGGATCATGCGGTGGGTGCGCTGCACGTCGGTCTCGAACATCACGCGCAGCGCGTCGCCGTCGCCAGCCAGCGTGGCCGCGAGCGCGGCGCCCGCGGGCGTGCCGGCGTGGCGGGTGATGTCGAGCACCGGCTCGCCACCCGCCGTCTCGATCACCACCTCGTGTTCGAGCCGATGCAGGTGGCCGTCGCCGCGGCCCTTGAGCGTCTGCACCCAGCGCTCGTCCTCCTGCCGCAGCCGCAAGGCCATGCCGGCGGCTGCGAGGCGGCGATCGGGGGTGTCGAAGTACTGCGCCCGCAGGTGCGTGATCTGCGCCGTGGATGTGGCCACCGCCCGCTGCACGGCCTGCGCGCTCGTGGCGGGGATCTGGAACTTCAACTCGATTTCGACCATGTGTTTTCCGGTTCTCGGTGGGCCCTGTCGCCCACGCGAACGAAGGCTTCCATGCGCACGATATCTCGGTGGCTAGATGAGCCCCTGGGTCGATTCGATCATGGGCGCGGTTCACCAGCGTGTCATGTTGCTGCTGCATCGTCCGGCTCCTATTGAACCCGGCTCGACGGGTTCTCATCCAGGAACCCGTTCATGTCCAACGCCCTCAATCGCCGCGACTTTCTCGTCAGAACCTCGACCGTGGCCACGCTGGCAGCCGTCGGCGGCACGCTCGCGGCCTGCGGCGGTGGCGACGACACGCCGGCCGATTTCCGCTACGGCGTGGCCAGCGGCGATCCGCTGGCCGACCGGGTGATCCTGTGGACCCACGCCAAGCGCCCGGACAGCAACGACGCCGTCGGCCTGACCTGGCAGGTGGCCAGCGATGCCGCCTTCGCCAGCGTGCTGCGCTCGGGCCGTGTCACCGCGAGCGAGGCCACCTCGTTCACCGCCAAGGTCGATGCCACCGGGCTCACCGCGGGCACGAGCTACTTCTATCGCTTTCTCGACGACGCCGGTGGTGTCTCCACCGTGGGCAGCACGCGCACCCTGCCGGCGGCCGACGCCACGTCGGTCAAGTTCGCGGTGTTCTCGTGCGCGCTGTACTCCGAAGGCTTCTTCAACGCCTACGACTCGGCCGCCACCTCGGACGCGCAATACGCCGTGCACCTGGGCGACTACCTCTACGAATACGGCGCCGATCCGGCGAAGTTCGGCAACACCGATGCGGTGAGCCTGGGCCGCGTCATCGTGCCGTCCAACGACATGGTCAGCCTGAGCGACTACCGCACGCGCTATGCCCTGTACCGCGCCGATGCCAAGCTGCAGGCGCTGCACGCCAAGATGCCGTGGATCACGGTGTGGGACGACCACGAGTTCGCCAACAACGCCTACAACAGCGTCGACGGCAGCGGTGCCGAGAACCACGACCCGGCCACGCAGGGCGACTGGAACACCCGCAAGGCGATCGCGGCGCGGGTCTATCACGAGTGGATGCCGATCCGCACGCCCGACACCACCGACCTGCTGAAGATCTACCGCCGCTTCGACTTCGGCCGCCTGTTCACGCTGCACATGCTCGACACCCGCATCGAGGGGCGCGACCGCCAGTACGACAGCTTCGGCGATGCCGATGGCGGCTACAACCGTTACGGCACCGCCCTGGCCACCGGCAGCGATGCCAGCCGCCGCATGATCAGCGCCGCCCAGCAGGCCTGGCTCACCGACGGCATGGCGGCCTCGACCGCGACCTGGCAGGTGCTCGGCAATCAGGACATCATGGCCCGCATGTGGATCCCCGCCTCGGTGCTGAGCCTGGCGAGCGACCCGGCCGCAGCCCAGCCCGCCATCGGCGCCTACCTCACCGCCAAGGCCACGGCCGCTGCCGGTGGCCCGCTGACCGCCACCCAGACCGGCCTGCTCGACACCGCCGTCAACCCGCTGCTGCCCTACAACCTCGACGCCTGGGACGGCTATCCGCTGCAACGCGAAGCCTTGCTGCAGACCGTCAAGGCGCAGGGCAAGAAGCTGGTGGCGCTGTCGGGCGATTCGCACAACGCCTGGTTCAACCACCTCACCACCTTGAGCGGCGAGAAGATCGGCGTCGAGTTCGCCGGCTCGTCGGTCACGTCGCCGGGTTTCGAGAGTGTCGGCCTGGGCGGCCTGGCCAGCTCGCTCGACGGCAGTGCCGTGTCGCCCGGCTCCAACGGCACCGGCCTGGGCCTGATCTCCGACCTGAACTATGCCGACACGATCCGCCGCGGCTATCTGCTGATGACCGTCACCGACGCCGCCGTGACGGGCGAGTTCGTCTACGTCAGCACGGTCAAGTCGACCACCTACACGGCCGCCGTGGGCAAGACCATCAGCGTGTCGGTCGGCGGCGCCATCAGCTACGCCTGAGCGCGTCGATACGGGCATCACGCCGGCGAGCCGACTGACGGCATGTTGCGCCGGCCGCCGCGGCAGGCGGCCGCGCGGCCGGATCGTTCGCACACAAGAAGAATCATGCCCCCTGGTTTCCACCTGCTGATCGCCGCCCAGTTCGCTTCCGCGCTGGCCGACAACGCCCTGCTGATCGTGACCATCGCCGTGCTGCAGGAGCGTGGCCTGCCGGGTTGGTGGGCGCCGATGCTGAAGTTCGGTTTCACGCTGTCGTACGTGCTGCTGGCGCCGCTGCTCGGGCCGCTGGCCGATGCCTTCCCGAAGGCGCGCCTGATGGCGTGGATGAACGGCGTCAAGGTGCTGGGCGTGCTGGCGCTGCTGGCGGGCGTGCACCCGATCGCCGCCTTCGTGGTGGTCGGCCTCGGCGCGGCGGCCTATGCGCCGGCCAAGTACGGCCTCATCACCGAGCTGGTCGGCCCGCAGCGGCTGGTGGCGGCCAACGGATGGCTGGAGGTGTCGGTGGTCTGCGCGGCCTTGTTCGGCACCGGCGTCGGCGGCCTGCTGGTCAGCGCGATGGTGCTCGATTCGGCACTCGTCGACGTGGGCCGGCAATGGCTGCAGGCCGTGGCCATCGGCGATGCCGGCGCGCTGAGCGTGTCGCTGTGCGCGCTGCTGGCGATCTACGCGCTGGCCGGCTTGCTCAACATCGGCGTGCCCGACAGCGGCGCGCGTTACGCCGCCTGCGAGATCCATCCGGCCGCGCTGATGCGCGACTTCTGCCGCGCCAACCGCACCTTGTGGCGCGACCACGACGGCGGCCTGTCGCTGGCGGTGACGACGATCTTCTGGGGCGTCGGCGCGACCCTGCAGTTCGCCGTGCTGCGCTGGGCCACCGACGTGCTGCAGCTACCGCTGAACCAGGCCGCCTACCTGCAGGCCGCCGTGGCCATCGGCGTGGTGGTGGGTGCGGCAGCGGCCGGGCGCTGGGTGCCGCTGGCCGGCGCCAAGCGCATGCTGTGGGCCGGCGTGATGCTGGGCCTGTTGATGCCGGCGGTGGCCTCGTCGACCGACCTGCTGCACGCCGTGCCGCTGCTGGCGCTGGCCGGCGCGGTGGGCGGCCTGCTGGTGGTGCCGCTCAACGCCTTGCTGCAGCACCGCGGCTACACGCTGCTGAGCGCGGGACGCTCGGTCGCCGTGCAGGGTTTCAATGAAAACGCCAGCGTGCTGGGCATGCTGGCGGTCTATGCGGCGCTGATCGCGCTCGATGTGTCGATCGTGCCGCTGATGTGGGGCTTCGGCTTCTCGATCGCCGCGGCGATCGGCGCGCTGATGGCGCTCGAACGGGCCCGCTCGCGCCTCAAGCCACCGGGTGACGTCGTGCCGGCAAGGTGATCGTGGCGGGCGCGTCGGCGCTGTGCATCACCTGCCGCAGCACGCCCTCGAAGCGGGCCACGATGCTGTCCCAGTCGAGCGTTTCGGCGGTCTTGCGGGCCTGCAGGCCGATGTCGCGGCGCTGCGCCGCATCGGCCGCCAGTTCGACCGCCGCGCGCACGAACGCCGCCGTGTCGTCGACCGGCGCCAGCGCGCCATTGATGCCGTGGCGGATCAGCTGCGCGGCGGCGGCGTAGGCGAACGCCAGCACCGGCAGGCCGCTGGCCATCGCCTCGGCGGTGACGTTGCCGAAGGTCTCGGTCAGGCTCGGGAACAGGAACAGGTCGGCCGATGCGTAGTGCGCCGCGAGGTCGTCGCCACGGCGCTGGCCGGCGAACACCGCCTGCGGGCAACGTGCCTGCAACTCGGCACGCTGCGGGCCGTCGCCGACCATCACCAGCCGCGCGTTCGGGTCGATCTGGCGGATCGCCTCGTGGGCGCTCAGCAGCACGCCGAGGTTCTTCTCGGCCGCCAGCCGGCCCACGCACATCACCACCAGGTCCTCCGGCCCGGCGCCCCACTGTTCGCGCAGCGCCTGGCTGCGCCGGTGCGGCATGAACAGGCGGGTGTCGACACCGCGCGTGACCACGTTCAGGCGCTCGAAACCGGCCGCTTCGAGCTCGCGGCGCAGCCCCTCGGTGGGCACCATCGTGCAGGTGGTGCGGTTGTGGAAGGCGCGCAGATAACCGCGGATCGGCCGCATCAGGCAGCCGATGCCGTAGTGCTGGCTGTAGGCGTCGAAGTTGGTGCGGAAGTCCGAACTCACCGGCAAGCCCAGCGCGCGCGCGGCCTGCAGCGCCGACCAGCCGAGCGGGCCTTCGGTGGCGATGTGAACGACGTCGGGCCGCTGCGCCTGCCACAGCCGCGTCAAGGCGCGCCCGGCCGGCAGGCCCATGCGCAGGTTCGGATAACGCGGAATCGGCAGCCCGCCCACCAGCACCTGTTCGAAGCGCGCACGCGCGGCCACCGTCTCGCCGGCCTGCTGGCGCGGGCGGATCAGTTGCAGGTCGTGGCCGCGGCGATGCAGGCCCTCGACCACGCGGGCCATCGTCAGGGCCACGCCGTTGACCTCGGGCGGATAGGTCTCGGTGACGACGGCGATGCGCAGCGATCGGTGCGCCGCGTGTTCGACATCGAGCCGGTTGCCTGCGGGCGTGAGGGTGTTCATGCCGACATGCTGCACACGCCATGCAACAGCGCGATGACAGCCGCGGCCTTTCGATGAAGGAGGCGTGTCATCACGCCATCGTCACGCTCCTTTCACGCGGCGTCGACACCATCGCGTCACGCACGGTCTCGTCCGAGGTCGTGCTTCATTCCATCACCGAGGTCCACCGTGAATCGTTACCTTGAAACCCTCGCGACCCAGCGCTGGGACGACCACCGCTACTACCACCACAGCCGCATCAACCAGAGCCTGCACCTGGTCAGCGCGATCAGCTTCCTGGTCGCCTACGTCGTGCTGTTCTTCGATCCGGCGCTGGCCGCGCTGATCGGCTGGTGCGTCTCGATGGTGGCGCGCCAGACCGGCCACTACGTCTTCGAGCCGCGCGGCTACGACCAGGTCAACCAGGCCACCGACGAGCACAAGGAGGCGATCAAGGTCGGCTTCAACATGCGCCGCAAGACCGCGCTGCTGACGGTGTGGGTGCTGCTGCCGCTGCTGCTGTGGCTGCAGCCGTCGCTGTTCGGCCTGATCGAGCCGGCCACGTCGGTGAACGGCTGGATCCACGATGTCGGCATGGCCTGGCTGGCGCTGGGCGTGTCCGGCCTGCTGTTTCGCGTCGGCCAGCTGTGGATCGAGCAGGACCTGCTCACCGGCCTGGCCTGGATGAGCAAGATCCTCACCGACCCCTTCCACGACATCAAGATGTACTGGAAGTCGCCGCTGTACCTGCTGCGCGGCGAGCTGATCGATCCGATGGTGCACGTGCACCATCGCTGATCGCTCAGAAGCGTTGTTTCAGCATCTCGCGCAGGATGCCGCGGCGGATCGACTGGTTGGTCTGCGTGGCATCGCGCCACCACCAGCCGTCGGCCTGCATCGCCTGCGCGGCGGCGACGAAGCGCTGCAGCACCGCCTCGAAGTCGGCGTCGCTGTAGTTCAGGCTGAAGATCAGCCGGCCGCTGCCGACCCAGCTCAGCGCCAGGCCGTGGGCGCGCAGGTAGAACTGCAGCATCCAGTTGTAGCGCGAGGGCTGGGTGTAGAGCACGGTCCAGATCGACGACAGGTTGACCACCTGCACCGGCAGGCAGGCCTCGGCGAGCACGGCGTTGAAGCGCGCCGCGCGCGCGTTCCAGCGCTCGTCGAGGCCGTCGTAGAGGGCCCGCACGTCGGGCATCTCGATGCGCTCGAGAAAGGCGTTCATCGCGCCCATCACGTAGGGGTGCGCGTTGAAGGTGCCGCGCGCAAAGCAGATGTCGGCCGGCCGGTCTTCGCGGAAGCGCTTCATCCATTGGCTCCTGCCGCAGACCACGCCCACCGGCAGGCCGCCGCCCAGCGTCTTGCCGTAGGTGACCATGTCGGCCCGGACGCCGAAGTACTCTTGCGCGCCACCGGGGGCGAGGCGGAAGCCGACGAACACCTCGTCGAAGATCAGCACGATGCCGCGCTCGGTGCAGACCTCGCGCAGCTGCTTGAGCCACGCCGTGTAGGCGGCGCGGTCGAACGCTGCGCGGCGGCTGCTGTCGACCAGCGACGAGTCGCCCGGCGCGCCGGCATTCGGGTGCAGCGCCTGCAGCGGGTTGATCAGCACGCAGGCGATGTCGCGGCGCTTGCGCAGCACCGTCAGCGCACGCGGGTCCAGGTCCTGCAGCGTGTAGGTTTCGCGCGGTGGCAGCGGGTTGCCGGGGCCGGGCTGCACGTCTTCCCACCAGCCGTGATAGGCGCCGCAGAAGCGCACCAGGTGACTGCGGCGGGTGTGATAGCGGGCCAGCCGCACGGCCTGCATCACGGCCTCGGTGCCCGACATGTGGAACGAGACTTCGTCGAGGCCCGAGATCGCCTTGAGGCGCTTGACGTTGTCGAGCACGCACGGGTGATAGGCGCCCAGCACGGGGCCGAGTTCACGCACCCGCGCAGCCCCTTCGTCGATGCAGGCCTTGTAGAAGTCGTAGCCGAAGACGTTGACGCCATACGAGCCGGTGAGGTCGAGAAACTCGTTGCCATCGAGGTCCTCGACCGTCACGCCCGACGAGGCGCGCAGGAAGCTGCCCGACTTGATGTGCTCGCGCAGGTAGGGGCTGTATTGAAACGGCACCCGGTAGTTGCCGGTGAACTGCAGGTCGGCGATGCCCTCGCGGGCCTGCGCGGTCAGGGCCGCGCTTTGCGGGTAGCGCTCGGCGTAGAGCGCGGCCAGCCGGTCGAAACCGGCCTTGCGCCGGGCGGCGATTTCGGCGCTGGCGCCGTCGGAGTTGAAGAAGCGTTGTTCGTCGTACGCATAACCCGGGATCAGCCCGGCGACGCGCTTGGCCATGCGCGAGTGGCCGGTCAGCGAGCGGTGTTTGGCGCGCGAGAGTTCGAGGCGCCGGCGGGCTTTCGGCAAGGTCCAGGCGAGTGCGCCCAGGGCCAGCGCGGTCAGAGCAAAGGTGTTGTCCATTTTGTCGGCAGGGCTCGTTCGAGTGATGTGCCCCTGCTGTCTAACAGTCCCGATTGACAGGCTCATGAAACCCAATCTTCTGCAACGGATCTTCCTTCAGGAGGATCTCAACTTCCTGTTCACCAACCGCGTGCCGCGCATCGCGCTGACCCGGGCGATGGGCTGGTTCAGCCAGATCCGCAGCCCGCTGCTGGCACGCGCGTCGATCGCGGTCTGGCGGCTGTTCACCGACCTCGACCTGAGCGATGCGCGCCAGCAGCGCTTTGCCAGCCTGCACGAGTGCTTCACGCGCGAGCTCAGACCCGGCGCACGCACGATCGACCCCGATGCCGACGTGCTGTGCAGCCCGAGCGACGCGATCGTCGGCGCCTGCGGCGACGTGCAGGGCACGCAGCTGTTCCAGGCCAAGGGCTTTCCGTACGCGCTGGGCGACCTGTTCGGGCCGACGCAGGACAGCACGCCGTTCCACGACGGTGTCTACGTCACGCTGCGGCTGACCTCGGCGATGTACCACCGCTTCCATGCGCCGCACGACCTCGAGGTCGACCACGTCACCTACCTGAGCGGCGACACCTGGAACGTCAACCCGATCGCGCTCAAACGGGTCGAGCGGCTGTTCTGCCGCAACGAGCGCGCGGTGCTGCGCACGCGGCTGTCACGTGGCGGTCAGCCGATCGCGATCGTGCCGGTGGCGGCGATCCTGGTGGCGAGCATGCGCTTCCACTTTCTCGACGTGCTGCTGCATCTGCGCTATCGCGGCCCGCACGAGATCGCCTGCCGCGCGCACTACGCCAAGGGCGAGGAGATGGGCTGGTTCCAGCACGGCTCCACGATCATCGTGTTCGCCCCCAGGGGTTTCACGTTGAGCGAGGGCATCGAGCCCGGTGCCCGCATCCGGATGGGCCGGGCCCTGCTGCAGCTGCCGACCGAGCCTTGAATTCACGTGGCGGTCACGCCTGCGCAACATCATCGCGCCGACCATGAAACACATCGACCTCGTCTATTTCAACTATGGCGGCGGCCACCGTGCCGCCGCGCTGGCGCTGCAGGGCGTGATCCGCACCACCCGGCCCGACTGGCGGGTTCGGCTGGTCGATCTGGTCGAGGTGCTCGACCCGAAAGGCGCGTTCCGCAAGCTCACCGGGCTGGCGCCGGAAGACCTCTACAACAAGCGCCTGGCGCGCGGCTGGACGCTCGGGCTGACGCAGGAGCTCAAGCTGGTGCAGGGTCTGATCCGGCTCGGCCACACGACGCTGGTGCGGCGCCTCGCGCAGCACTGGCTGGCGAGCGAGCCTGACCTGGTGGTCTCGCTGGTGCCCAACTTCAACCGCGCGCTGTGCGAGTCGGTGGCCGGCTCGCTGCCGGGCGTGCCGTTCGTGACGGTGCTGACCGACATGGCCGACCATCCGCCCAACTTCTGGATCGAACCCGGCCAGGACCAGCACCTGGTGTGCGGCACGCCGCATGCCGTGGCACAGGCGCGGGCGGCGGGGTATGCGCAGCGGCAGATCTCGCTGACCTCGGGGATGATCCTGCGGCCGGCCTTCTACGAAACCCCTCGCATCGACCGTGCCGCCGAGCGCAGCGCGCTGGGCCTGGACCCGGCGCGCCCGACCGGCATCGTGATGTTCGGCGGCCAGGGCTCGACGCAGATGGTGACGATTGCCCGCGCCCTGGCCGACCGCCAGCTGATCCTGATGTGCGGCCACAACGAGGCGCTGATCCGCAAGCTGAAGGCGCTGCAGCCGGCCATGCCGCACGCGGTGGTGGGCTTCACGCCCGACGTCTGCCGCTACATGCAGCTGGGCGACTACTTCATCGGCAAGCCCGGCCCGGGCAGCCTCAGCGAGGCGGTGCAGATGAAGCTGCCGGTGATCACCTTCGACAACGCCTGGACCATGCCGCAGGAGCGCTACAACGCGCAGTGGGTGCGCGAGCAGGGTGTCGGCCTGGTGCTGAAGTCGGTGCGTGCGATCGGCCCCGGCGTGACCGAGATGATCGAGCGCCTGCCCGCGCTGCGCGCGCGGGTGTGCACGATCGACAACCGCGCCGTGTTCGAGGTGCCGCAGATCCTGGCGATGCTGATCGCCCGCTCCGCCCAGGATCAGCCGGCGCTGTGTTCGGGCGTGCCCGGCGGCAGCAGCGGGCTGTTGCCGTGCCGGGCATAACCCAGGTGATCGAAGAACGACTGCGCCCCTGAGCGCGCGTGGCCGGACGACAGCGCCAGCTTGCTGGCCCCGCGGGCGCGCGCCCGCGCCGTGGCGTGGTTCATCAGGGCGCGGCCGATGCCGTGGCGGCGGGCGGCGGGGTGGATCACGACCTCCTCGACCAGCGCGATCGGCGTGCCGCGGTGGGCCAGCAGCGGCAGCAGGTAGAACGTCAGGCTGCCGAGCAGGCGGCCGTCTTCCTCGGCCAGCCAGACCTCGCCGCCCGCGCCGTGGATGCGGCGCAGGGACTCGATGGCAGCCGCTGGATCGCCCTCGTCGGCCTGGTCGACCCCGGCGTCGATCAGCAGCTGCAGCAGGCGCGGCAGGTCGAACTCGCCGGCCTGGCGCAGCTGCAGCGAGCGGCTGTCGGCTGGGCCGTCACGGCCCCGGGCGGCCGCCTGCGGCGACAGCGCACGCATCACCTTCATGGCCCCCCGGGCCGTGTTGATGGCCTTGTCGATGGCCGTCTGACTGCGCTTGTTCATGCCGTGTCTCCACTGGGTCACCGAGTATCGATGCCGTTTTTGACAGGCGTTTGAAGCGCGGGGCGCTCAGTACCGGCGCACCAGGGCGCGCTGCGCGCTCAGCCCCCCCGGACCCTGCACGGCGACGTAGCCGCCGTGAGCGTCGAGCGTCCAGGCGTCGATGTCGTCGCGCAGGTAGGGCACCAGGCATTCGTCGATGACGCGCTGGCGCAGCGTCGGGTCGCGCACCGGCCAGGCGATCTCGATGCGGCCGTGCATGTTGCGGCTCATCCAGTCGGCGCTGCTGAGATACAGCGCCTCCTGGCTCTCGCGCGCGCCCCAGCGGAAGTAGAAGACCCGGCTGTGTTCGAGAAAACGTCCGACCACCGAGCGCACCCGGATGTTGTCGGTGTAGCCGGCCACGCCGGGCGGCAGCATGCAGGCGCCGCGCACGATCAGGTCGATGTCGGCGCCGGCCTGGCTGGCCGCGACCAGCGCGGCGATCAGGCCCGGATCGGTCAGCGCGTTGAACTTGGCGACCACGCGCGCGGGCTGGCCGTCCCGCGCGGCCTGGGCGACGCGGCCGAGCAGCGCCACCATCTGCGCGTGCAGGTTGCTGGGCGCGACCAGCAGGTGCTTGGGCGTGCGCAGCGTGTTGAGGCTGGCCAGGTGCTGGAACACGCCTTCGGCGTCGGCGGTCAGGTCGGGGTCGGCGCTGAAGTAGCCGACGTCGGTGTAGAGCCGCGCGGTCTTGGGGTTGTAGTTGCCGGTCGACAGGTGCACGTAGCGCACCATGCGCTGGCCCTGCTTGCGCGTGACCAGCAGCAGCTTGGCGTGGGTCTTGAGGCCGACGATGCCGTAGACCACTTGCGCACCCACCGCCTCCAGCCGCTCGGCCCAGTTGATGTTGGCCTCCTCGTCGAAGCGCGCCTTCAGCTCGACCACCACCAGCACCTCCTTGCCGCGCTGCGCCGCCTCGATCAGCAGCTCCATCAGCACCGACTCGCTGCCGGTGCGGTAGATGGTCTGCTTGATCGCCAGCACCTGCGGGTCGTTGACGGCCTCGCGCAGGAACTGCACCACCGGCTCGAACGACTCGAACGGGTGATGCAGCAGGATGTCGCGCTCGGCGATGCTGGCCATCAGCGGCCGCGTGCGCGGCAGCCGGCCATGTGGCCAGACCGGCTCGTGCGGCTTGAAGCGCAGCTTGGGCGCGTGCGCCTGGTCGATCAGCGAATTGAGCCGCACCAGGTTGACCGGCCCGTTGACGCGGTGCAGCGCCGCCTCGGGCAGGCCGTACTGGCTGAGCAGGAAGTTGCTCAGCACCTCGGGGCAGGTGTTGACCACCTCGAGCCGGATCGCGCGGCCGTAGTGGCGCGCGCTCAGCTCGCTGCGCAGGGCCTTGCGCAGGTCGGTGACCTCGTCCTCGTCGACATCGAGATCCGAATCGCGGGTGACGCGGAACTGCGAGAACGCTTCGACGATGCGGCCCGGGAACAGCTCGCCGAGGTGGGCGCGGATCACGCTCGACAGCAGCACGAAGGCCTGCTTGCCCTCGGCCAGCCGGTCGGGCAGGCGCATCACGCGCGGCAGCGCACGCGGCACCTTGACGATGGCGATGCTGTTCTCGCGGCCGAAGGCGTCCATGCCGCCGAGCTGGGCGATGAAGTTCAGCGACTTGTTGGCGACCTGCGGAAACGGATGCGCCGGATCGAGCCCGAGCGGCGTCAGCAGCGGATGCACCTCGCGGTGGAACAGCTGCGACACCCACTTGCGCTGGGCTTCGTTGCGATCGGCGTGGTTGACGATGACGATGCCGTGCGCGGCCAGCGCGGGCATCAGCTCGTCGTTGAAGATGGCGTACTGCTGGTCGATCAGCTCGTGCGCCTCGCCGGCCACCACCGCCAGCTCGCTGCGCGTGGTGTTGCTGCCGGTCTCGATGGCGGCTTCGAGCGCGTCGGCGAAACGCACCTCGAAGAACTCGTCCATGTTCGACGAGACGATGCAGACGTAGCGCAGCCGCTCGAGCAGCGGCACGTCATTGCGGCGTGCCTGGGCCAGCACGCGGCGGTTGAAGGCAAGGATCGCGCGTTCGCGGTTGAGCAGGGTCAGGCGCTGCTGGGAATCTGATTCGGGCATGCCATGCATGCTAGGCAGGCTGCGTGACGGCCTTGTGACAGTTGTGCGCGTCGGCGTTCAGGCTGGCAGCTCGACCCGCCAGCCGGCGATGCGCCGCCAGTCCTCGGCCTCCTCGCGCAGCAGGTAGACGCTGCGCAGCTGGCGCGCGGCCCAGGCGGGTGGCCAGCCGAGGCGGATCTCGCGGCCGCTGATGGCCAGCTGCAGGCCCTGCGGCGGCTCCAGCCGGGCGTGGCACAGCAGCACCGCCAGGCGCAGTGCCAGCAGCTGGCGCATGCGCTCGGCGTCCGACCACACGGCCTCGACCTTGCGCAGCCCGCCGCGCTGGCCCAGCACCAGCTCGGCCAGGCCGCGCTGCTGGCTCTGCGAGAAACCGGCCGCGTCGACGTGGCCGAGCAGGTAGGCGCTGTGGCGGTGGTGGTCGTGGTGCGACACCATCATGCCGATCTCGTGCAGCGCCGCGGCCCAGCCGAGCTCTCGGTGCAGCTCGAGGCTCGATTGCGGCGCGATCTGCCGGTACAGGTTCTGCGCCAGCGCCTCGACCCGCCGCGCCTGGCCGCGGTCGACGCCGAAACGCTGCTGCAGCTCGGCCACGCTGTCGTCGCGCATGTCGTGGTGCACGGCATGGCGCTCGGCGGCGCGGCGCTCCTCGAGGTCGAAGATCACGCCCTGGCGCAGCGCACCGCGCGCGGGCAGCAGGCCGTCGATCTCGAAATGGGTCGCCAGCGTGTAGAGGATGGCGAGCCCGCCGCCCAGCACCGCGCGCCGGTCGGGCTTCAGGCCGGGCAGCTGCAGCCGGTCGGCCGAGCCGGCTTCGAGGCAGGCGCGCATGCACCAGCGCAAGGCCTCGGGCGTGATGCGGCCGTCGGTCACGCCGTTGGCGCGCAGCAGGTCCGACACCGCGCCGGCGGTGCCCGACGAGCCCAGCGCGTCGCGCCAGTGCTGGCGCGCGAACGGCACCAGCGCCTCCTCGAGCTCGGCGCCGGCGGCCACCTGCGCGGCCTGGAAGGCGGCCGTCGTGAAGCGTCCGTCCGGGAAGAACTGCATCGACAGGCTGACGCTGCCGACCCGGAACGACTCGGCCCGGATCACGTGGGCGCCGTGGCCGATGATCATCTCGGTCGAGCGCCCGCCGATGTCGATCACCAGCCGTGGGGCCTCGCAGGGCTGCAGGCGTGCCACGCCCTTGTAGATCAGGCGGGCCTCCTCGCGCCCCGAGATCACCTCGATCGGATGGCCCAGCGTGGCGCCAGCCAGGCGCAGGAACTCGTCGCGGTTGGTGGCCTCGCGCAGGGTCTGGGTGGCGACCGCGCGCAGCTGCGTCGGCGCGATGCCGTCCAGGCGCTGGCGAAAGCGCGCCAGGCAGGCGAGGCCGCGCTGCGCGGCCTCGTCGCTCAGTCGACCGTCCGGGCCGAGCCCGGCGCCCAGGCGCACGGTTTCCTTCAGGTAGTCGATGCGCCGGTAGCGGCTGGCGCTGCTGCGGCCGATCTCGAGCCGGAAGCTGTTCGAGCCCATGTCGATCGACGCGAGCACGCCGCGCCAGGCGCTGCTGCTGGCATGACCGGTGGCCGGGCGGACGGGATCGCTGGGTTGGGGCTCGATCATCGCGGACGGTGGCGTCGGGGTACGCCGGGTGGCAGGGCTTGCGCCCGATCCCGGGCGTACCAGCCATTCTCACCCGTGCTTGCAGCTGTCCCGAGGCTCGGCAGATCATTTCGCACAGGTTTGTACGCACCGACCTGCCGCCAAGATCGCCCTGTCGCCGCGTTCCCGGTGTGGCCGTTCCTGATGTCACCCGTCATGCCGTCGGCAGCCGATGACCGATAAACCGCTGGCGCAAGCGGTTTTCAGCACCTTGCTGGTCGCTTCGATCGGAGCATGAATCCCCTCTCGTCATGGGTGGCGCCGGGGGCTCAGAGCGCCTTCACCAGCTCCGGCACGGCCACGAACAGGTCGGCCTCCAGCCCGTAGTCGGCCACGCTGAAGATCGGTGCCTCGGCGTCCTTGTTGATCGCCACGATCACCTTGCTGTCCTTCATGCCCGCCAGGTGCTGGATCGCGCCGCTGATGCCGCAGGCGATGTACAGGCTGGGTGCCACGATCTTGCCGGTCTGGCCGACCTGCCAGTCGTTGGGTGCGTAGCCCGCGTCGACCGCCGCGCGGCTGGCACCGAGCGCGGCGCCGAGCTTGTCCGCGAGCGGCGTCAGCACGTCGTTGAACTTGTCGCTGCTGCCCATCGCACGGCCGCCGCTGACGATGATCTTGGCCGCCGTCAGTTCGGGCCGGTCGCTCTTGGCGATCTCGCTGCCGACGAAGGCGCTCTTGCCGCTGTCGGCCACCGCGGCGATGGTTTCGATCGGAGCCGATCCACCGAGCGCCGCGGCGTCGAAGCCGGTGGTGCGCACGGTGATGACCTGGATCTTGTCGCTGCTCTGCACCGTGGCGACGGCGTTGCCGGCGTAGATCGGGCGCTCGTAGGTGTCGGCGCTGATCACCTTGGTGATCTCGCTGATCTGCGCCACGTCGAGCTTGGCGGCCACGCGCGGAGCGACGTTCTTGCCATGTGCGGTGGCAGCAAAGAGGATGTGGCTGTAGTTCGATGCGACAGCGATCACCTGCGCGGTGATGTTCTCGGCGAGCTGCTCTCCGAGGCTCGCGCCATCGGCGTGCAGCACCTTGGTGACGCCGGCGATCTGGCTTGCAGCTTGTGCTGCAGCGGCGCAATCGGCACCGGCCACCAGCACATGGACCTCGCCCAGTTGGGCTGCGGCGGTAACGGTGTTGAGCGTGGCGCCCTTCAGTGCGCCATGTTCGTGTTCGGCAATGACGAGAGCGGTCATGTTCAGATCACCTTGGCTTCGTTCTTGAGTTTGGCCACCAGTGTGGCGACGTCGGGCACCTTGATGCCGGCGCCACGCTTAGGCGGCTCGCTGACTTTCAGCGTCTTCAGGCGCGGGCTCACGTCGACACCCAGGTCGGCCGGCTTGATCGTCTCCAGCGGCTTCTTCTTGGCCTTCATGATGTTGGGCAGCGTGACGTAACGCGGCTCGTTCAGGCGCAGGTCTGTGGTGATGACCGCGGGTAGGCTGAGCGAGATCGTCTCCAGGCCACCGTCGATTTCACGCGTCACGTTGGCACGGCCATCGATCACTTCAACCTTGCTGGCGAACGTGGCTTGCGGCAGGTCAGCCAATGCCGCCAGCATCTGGCCGGTCTGGTTGTTGTCGTCGTCGATGGCCTGCTTGCCCAGGATGATCAGGCCGGGCTGTTCGCGGTCGACCAAGGCCTTCAAGAGCTTGGCCACAGCCAACGGCTGCAACTCATCAGAAGTCTCGACCAGGATGGCGCGGTCGGCGCCGATCGCCATCGCGGTGCGCAGCGTTTCCTGGCACTGCGTGACACCGCAGGACACGGCGATCACTTCAGTCAACACACCCTTCTCACGCAGGCGCACCGCCTCCTCGATCGCGATCTCGTCGAACGGGTTCATGCTCATCTTGACGTTGGCGATGTCCACGCCCGTGCCGTCACTCTTGACGCGAACCTTGACGTTGTAGTCGACCACCCGTTTCACACTCACCAATGCCTTCATGGCTTCGTTCTCCGCTTCAGGCGGCCACACGGGCCGCGGTTGGGGCTGGCGCCGCGGCCTGGCGGCGCCGTTGAGAGGTCGTCATCACCGTCGCTTCACCTTCGATCACCACCGTCTCCCTGACGCGGCAGACGGTCGACAGCACCGCGCGTGCGCGCGCCTCGTCGACCGACAGCACGGTGACCGTCGCATGCACCGTGTCACCTGGGCGCACCGGGGCGCAGAACTTCATCTGCTGGCCGAGGTAGACCGTACCCGGGCCGGGCAGCCGGTTCGCCACCGCGGCCGAGATCACGCTGGCGGTCAGGAAGCCGTGCGCGATGCGCCCGCCGAAGGCCGTGGTCTGCGCGAACTCCTCGTTCGTGTGAACGGCGTTGTTGTCGCCCGAGACACCGGCGAACAGCACGATGTCGGCTTCGGTGATGGTCTTGGAAAAGGTGGCCTGCATGCCGGGGCGCAGGTCCTCGATGTCGTGGCCGTTCATCGGGTTCATGGTGGGCTCCTGTGGCTCAGAACTGGTGGTCGGCCAGCGCCAGCGTGGTGGCTGCGCCGGCGGTGACGATGTCGCGCAGTCCGCCGGCCTCGGCCATCACGTGCGCCATGTAGTGGCGCACGGTCGCGACCTTGGCCGACAGGAAGTCGGTGTCGGCGCTGCCCGCGCTCAGTTGGGCCACCGCGGCCTCGGCGCTGCGTGCCATCAGCCAGCCGCCGACCACCGTGCCGGTCAGCTGGAGGAAGGGCACCGCGCTGGCCGCGGCCTGTGCCGGCTGGCTGGCGCTCACCGCCAGCAGCCAGTCGACCGCATCGGCCAGCGCCTGCAGGCCGCCGCGCAGCGGCTGGCCCAGCGCGACCAGCTGCGCATCGGGCCCGTCGCCGATGCGGTCGGCATCGCTGCGCATCTGCGCGATCAGCGCCCGCATCGTCACGCCGCCTTCGCGGGCGAGCTTGCGGCCGATCAGGTCGTTGGCCTGGATGCCGGTGGTGCCCTCGTAGATCGTCGTGATGCGGGCGTCGCGCAGGTATTGCGCCGCGCCGGTTTCTTCGACGAAGCCCATGCCGCCATGCACCTGCACGCCGTCGGAGGCGATGCCCAGGGCGTTCTCGGTGCACCAGCCCTTGACCACCGGCGTCAGCAGTTCGACCAGCGCCTGACTGCGCGCGCGGGCGTCGGCATCGGCGTGCGCATGGGCGCGGTCCATCTGGCCGGCGGCGTAGTAGGCCAGCGCACGCATGGCCTCGGTGCGCGCCTTCATGTCGAGCAGCATGCGGCGCACGTCGGGGTGGCCGATGATGGTCTTGCTGCCCGTGAGGGTGCGGCCCTGCACGCGGTCGAGCGCATAGGCGCGCGCATGCTGGTAGGCGCGCTCGGAGATGCCCACGCCTTCGAGGCCGACGTTGAGCCGGGCGTGGTTCATCATCGTGAACATGTAGCCCAGCCCCTTGTGCGGCTCGCCGACCAGATAGCCGATCGCCCCCGGCCCTTCGCCGAAACTCATCACGGCGGTCGGGCTGGCGTGGATGCCCAGCTTGTGTTCGATCGACGCGCACACCAGGTCGTTGCGTGCACCCAGGCTGCCGTCGTCGTTGACCAGGAACTTCGGGCAGACGAACAGCGAGATGCCCTTCACGCCGGCGGGTGCCTCGGGCAGCCGGGCCAGCACGAGGTGCACGATGTTCTCGGCCAGGTCGTGTTCGCCCCAGGTGATGAAGATCTTGGTGCCGCTGACGCGGTAGTGATCGCCCTCGGGCACGGCGCGGCTGCGCACGGCCGAGAGGTCCGAGCCGGCCTGCGGTTCGGTCAGGTTCATGGTGCCGGTCCACTCGCCGGCCACCATCTTGGGCAAAAAGCGCTGCTTGAGTACTGCGCTGCCGTGGTGGGCGATGGCCTCGACGGCACCGAGCGTGAGCATCTGGCACAGGCTGAAGGCCATGTTGGCCGACTTCCACATCTCCAGCACGGCGGTCGACACCAGCGTGGGCAGGCCCTGGCCGCCGAACTCGGTGCGTGCGGGCATGGCGTTCCAGCCGGTCTCGCAGAAGCTGGCGTAAGCCTGTCTGAAACCGTCGGCGGCCGTGACCACGCCGGCCTGCCAGCGGGCGCCCTGCTGATCGCCCGGGTAGTTGATCGGATCGAGCACTCCGGCGGCAAACTTGCCGGCCTCTTCGAGGATGGCCTCGACCAGATCGGGCGTGGTCTCCTCATGGCCAGGCAAGGCGCAGACCGCGTCCAGCCCGCCGATCTCCTTCATCGTGAACAGCATCTCGCGCAGCGGCGCTTGGTAGGTCGACATCGGAACAACTCCTCTTGGAATCTGCAATCAGGATTCAGGAACCGGAACGGCGGCCGCGCAGGGCCAGGATTTCGCCGACCAGGCCACGCCGGAAGGCCAGCACGCAGACGACGAAGATCACGCCCATGATCACGGTGACCCAGCTGCCGACCTTGTCGGCCAGCTCGTTCTCGAGCGTGACGATGGTGAGCGCGCCCACCGCCGGGCCGGCGATCGTGCCCAGGCCGCCGAGCAGCGTCATCAGCACCACTTCACCGGACATGTGCCAGTGCACGTCGGTCAGCGAGGCCAGCTGGAAGACCAGCGACTTGAGCCCGCCGGCCACGCCGGCCAGCGCGGCCGACAGCACGAAGGCCAGCAGCTTGTAGCGCGCCACGTCGTAGCCGAGCGAGATCGCCCGCGGCTCGTTCTCGCGGATCGCCTTGAGCACCTGGCCGAACGGTGAACTCACGGTGCGCCGGATCAGCCAGAAGCCCGCCACGAACACCGCCAGCACGAAGAAGTACATCGCGATGTTGTCGTTCAGGTCGATCAGGCCGAACAGCTTGCCGCGTGGCACCCCCTGCAGGCCGTCCTCGCCGCCGGTGAAGGGCAGCTGCACCGCCAGGAAGAAGACCAGCTGTGCCAGCGCCAGCGTGATCATCGTCATGTAGATGCCCGAGCGGCGGATCGACAGCGCCCCCACGCCCAGGCCCAGCACGGCGGCCACCGCTGCGCCGGCCAGCACCGCGAGCTCGGGCGTGAGGCCGTAGTTCTTGCTGAGCGCCGCGCAGACATAGGCCGCACCACCGAAGAAGGCCGCATGGCCGAACGACAGCAGGCCGGCAAAGCCGAGCAGCAGATTGAAGGCCGAGGCGAACAGCGCGAAACACAGCACCTTCATCAGGAAGGTGGGATAGAACACGAAGGGGGCCACCAGGGCCAGCGCGAGCAGCGCCAGCCAGCCCGCGTTCAGTCGGATGAGTTTCATGGACAGGGCTCCTTCACGCCTGCTTGCCGAACAGGCCGGCGGGACGGAACAGCAGCACCACGATCATGATCACGAAGATCACGACCGCCGAGGCCTCCGGGTAGATCACTTTGGTCAGGCCCTCGATCACGCCCAGCCCCAGGCCGGTGATGATCGAGCCGGCGATCGAGCCCATGCCGCCGATCACCACCACCGCGAACACCACGATGATCAGGTTCGAGCCCATCACCGGATTGACCTGGATCACGGGCGCCGCCAGCACGCCGGCAAAGGCCGCCAGCGCCACGCCGGCGCCGTAGGTCAACGTGACCATCAGCGGCACGTTGATGCCCAGCGCCTGCACCAGATCAGGCCGCTGGGTGGCGGCGCGCAGCGTGGCGCCCAGCGACGTGCGCTCGATCAGGTACCAGGTGGCCGTGCAGACCGCCAGCGAGGCCAGCACCACCCAGCCGCGGTAGAGCGGCAGGAAGATGAAACCCAGGTCGACACCGCCCTGCAACTGCTCGGGCACCGGGTACGACTCGCCCGACACACCGAAGTAGTAGCGGAACAGCCCCTCGCCGATCAGCGCCAGCCCGAAGGTCAGCAGCAGGCCGTAGAGGTGATCGAGCTTGTACAGGTGCTTGAGCATCGTGCGCTCGATCAGCATGCCCAGCGCGCCCACCAGCGCCGGCGCCACCAGCAGCGCCGTCCAGTAGCTCATGCCCAGGTGGTTCAGGCCCAGCAGGGCCACGAAGGCGCCCACCATGTAGAGCGCGCCGTGGGAGAAGTTGATGATGTTGAGCAGGCCGAAGATCACAGCCAGACCCAGGCTCAGCACGGCGTAGAACGAGCCGTTGATGAGCCCGAGCAGCAGCTGGCCGAACAGCGCCTTGCTGGGGATGCCGAAGAGTTCCATCGCCGTGCTTTCGCGTCAGGAAGGCTTCTTGACCAGCGCGCACTTCGAAGCCGCGAGCGGCTGGAAGGCCTCGGCCGCGGGGATCGTGGCCACCACCTTGTAGTAGTCCCAGGGCGTGGTCGACTCGGCCGGCTTCTTGACCTGCAGCAGGTACATGTCGTGCACCATGCGGCCGTCTTCGCGGATCGTGCCGCCCTTGGCGAAGAAGTCGTTGACGGGGGTCTTCTTCATCTGCGCCATCACCTTTGCGGTGTCGTCGGTACCGGCCGCCTTGACCGCCTTCAGGTAGTGCATCACCGATGAATACTGGCCGGCCTGCACCATCGTCGGCATGCGCTTGGCCTGCTCGAAGAAGCGCTTGGACCAGGCCCGGGTGTCGTCGTTGAGGTTCCAGTAGAAACCTTCGGTGAGGTACATCGACTGCGTGGTCTTCAGGCCCAGCGAATGCACGTCGCTGATGAACATCAACAGGCCGGCGAGCTGCTGCTTGGGCGTGACGCCGAATTCGGCGGCCTGCTTGATCGAGTTGATGGTGTCGCCGCCTGCATTGGCCAGGCCGATGATCTGCGCGCCCGACGACTGCGCCTTGAGCAGGAAGGAAGAGAAGTCCGAACCCGGGAACGGGTGACGCACCGTGCCCATCACCTCGCCGCCGTTGGCCTTGACGACATCGATGGCGTCCTTCTCCAGCGAGTGGCCGAATGCGTAGTCGGCGGTCAGGAAGAACCACTTCTTGCCGCCGGCCTTGGTGACGGCCTTGGCGGTGCCGTTGGCGACCGCGTAGGTGTCGTAGGTCCAGTGCACCGTGACGTCGTTGCAGTCTTCGTTGGTGACACGGGTCGAGGCTGCGCCCGAAACCAGTACCACCTTGTTCTTCTCCTTGGCGATCTTCTGCACCGCCAGCGCCACCGAGGTGGTCACCAGCTCGGAGACCACGTCGATCTTCTCGCGCTCGAACCATTCGCGGGCCTTGTTGGCGGCCACGTCGCCCTTGTTCTGGTGGTCGGCCGAGATCGACTCGATCTTGAAGGCCGGTTTCTCCTTGGCGACGAAGTCGTCGATCGCCATCTGCGTGGCGATCACGGTGCCCTTGCCGGCCACATCGGAATAGACGCCCGACAGATCGGTCAGCACGCCGATGCGCACGAGGTTGTCGGAGATCTGCGCCTGGGCCGGGGCAAAGGCGGCGGCCAGCGCGGCGGCCAGCGTGAGGGTCTTGAAGGTCATGGATGTCTCCTGAAGAACGGGTGAGAGAAGTGAAACGGGCAGGGTGTCGCTAGACGCCGAGCAGCTGGTGCAGCATCTCGGTCTTGTCGGCCAATTCGTCTTTCTGCACCGTGGCGACGATGCGGCCGTGTTCGAGCACGTAGTGGCGGTCGGCCAGCGGCGCGGCGAACCGGAAGTTCTGCTCGACCAGCACGATGGTGTAGCCGCGGGTCTTGAGCAGCCGGATGACCTCGCCGAGCTTCTTGACGATCACTGGCGCCAGGCCTTCGGTGATCTCGTCGAGCAGCAGCAGGCGGGCACCGGTGCGCAGGATGCGCGCCATCGCCAGCATCTGCTGTTCGCCGCCGGACAGCCGTGTGCCGGGGCTGTGGCGGCGCTCGTGCAGGTTGGGGAAGACCTGGTAGATCTCCTCGACCGTCATGCCGCCGCTGCGCACCTCGGGCGCCAGCATCAGGTTCTCTTCGGTCGACAGGCCGGCGAAGATGCCGCGCTCTTCGGGGCAATAACCGACACCCAGGCGGGCGATGCGGTGCGGCGCCAGGGCGGTGACCTCGTTGCCGTTGAACATCACCGAGCCGGTGCGGCGCCCGACCAGGCCCATGACGGCCTTCAGCGTGGTCGAACGCCCCGAGCCGTTGCGGCCCAGCAGCGTGACCAGCTCGCCCTCGTTCACCTGCAGGTCGATGCCGTGCAGGATGTGGCTTTCGCCGTAGAAGGCGTGCAGATCCGAGATCCGCAGCATCTCGTTCTTGTAGCCTGCTCCGCTCATGCTTCGACTCCCACATAGGCTTCGAGCACCCGCGGGTCCTGCGAGACCTCGGCGTAGCCGCCTTCGGCGAGGATCTGGCCACGTTGCAGCACGGTGATGCGGTCGCTCAGCGTCTCGACCACCGACAGGTTGTGCTCGACCATCAGCACGGTGCGGTTGGCCGAGACCTTGCGGATCAGCTCGACCACGCGGTCGACGTCCTCGTGGCCCATGCCCTGGGTGGGCTCGTCGAGCAGCATCAGCTCGGGGTCGAGCGCCAGCGTGGTGGCGATCTCGAGTGCACGCTTGCGGCCGTAGGGCATCTCGGCGGCCAGCGTGCGGGCATAGCTGGCGAGGTCGACCGCTTCGAGCAGTTCCAGCGCACGGGCATTGAGCCCGTGCAGGCTGGCCTCGGGCCGCCAGAAGTGGAACGAGGTGCCGAGCTTGCGCTGCAGCGCCACGCGCACGTTTTCCATCGCCGTCATGTGGCCGAAGGTGGCCGAGATCTGGAACGAGCGGATCACGCCGCGCCGGGCGATCTGCGCCGGCTCCTCGTGGCTGATGTCGTGGCCGTTGAAGGTGATCGTGCCGCGGCTGGGCTGCAGGAACTTGGTCAGCAGGTTGAAGACGGTCGTCTTGCCCGCACCGTTGGGGCCGATCAGCGCGTGGATGTGGCCGCGCTGCACCCGCAGATTGACGTCGGAGACGGCGGCGAAGCCCTTGAACTCCTTCGTCAGGCCGCGCGTTTCGAGGATCAGGTCTTGAGTCATGTCGACGACCTCACTCGATCGCGCTGGCCGACTGGGCCTGGCCGCGCAGCACGAACTTCTGCAGCTTGCCGGTCGAGGTCTTGGGCAGTTCGGAAAAGACGATGCGCTTGGGCACCTTGAATCGCGCCAGGTGGCTGCGGCAGAAGTCGATCAGCTCGGCCTCGCTGACCTGCATGCCGGGCTTGAGCTCGATGAAGGCACAAGGCACCTCGCCCCACTTGGCGTCGGGCTGGGCCACCACGGCGGCCAGCATCACGGCCGGGTGGCGATGCAGCGTGTCCTCGACCTCGAGCGAGCTGATGTTCTCGCCGCCGGAGATGATGATGTCCTTGCTGCGATCCTTGATCTTGACGTAGCCGTCAGGGTGCAGCACGGCCAGGTCGCCGGTGTGGAACCAGCCGCCGGCAAAGGCTTCGGCGGTGGCGTCCGGGTTCTTCAGGTAGCCCTTCATCACGACATTGCCGCGAAAGAAGATCTCGCCCATGGTGACGCCGTCGGCGGGCACCGGCTGCATCGTTGCCGGGTCGAGCACGGCCACCGCCTGCTGCAGCGGATACGGCACGCCCTGGCGGCTGTTGAGCATGGCGCGCTCGGCCAGTGGCAGCGCATCCCAGCTTTCCTGCTTGGCGCACACCGCCGCCGGGCCGTAGACCTCGGTCAGGCCGTAGACGTGGGTCAGGTTGATGCCGGCGGCCTCGCAGCCTTCGATCACGGCGGCCGGCGGTGCAGCCCCGGCGATCAGGCCGTTGACGGTGTGCGTGATGCCTTCGCGCAGCGCGGCCGGTGCGTGGATCAGCATGCTGTAGACGATCGGCGCGCCGCACAGGTGCGTGACCCGGTGTGCGCGGATCAGCGTGTAGATCAGTGCCGGGTCGACGCGGCGCAGGCACACGCTGGTGCCGGCCACCAGCGCCATCGTCCACGGGAAGCACCAGCCGTTGCAGTGGAACATCGGCAGCGTCCACAGATAGGTGGGGTGCTGCGGCAGGCTCCAGCCGATCACGTTGCTGGCGGCGTTGAGGTAGGCGCCGCGGTGGTGGGTGACCACGCCCTTGGGGTTGCCGGTGGTGCCCGAGGTGTAGTTGAGCGCGATCGCGTCCCACTCGTCGTCGGGCAGGGTCCAGGCCTGGGCCGCGTCGCCGCCGGCCAGGAAGGCCTCGTAGCCGATCTCGCCCAGCGCCTTGCCGGCCGGGGCCAGTTCGTCCTCGACCTCGATCACCAGCGGGCGGTGTTCGCCCAGCAGCGCCAGCGCCGGCTCGATCACGCCGGCAAATTCGCGGTCGGTGAGCAGCACCTTGGCCTCGCCGTGCTGCAGCATGAAGGCGATGGCCTCGGCGTCGAGCCGGGTGTTGAGCGTGTTGAGCACCGCGCCGGTGGCGGGCACGCCGAAATGGGCCTCGAACATCGCCGGCACATTGGGCAGCATGGCCGCCACGGTGTCGCCCCGGCCGACGCCCGCCTGCCGCAGCGCGCTGGCCAGGCGGCGGCAGCGTTCGAAGGTCTGCGCCCAGGTCTGGCGCAGCTCGCCATGGATCACGGCAACGCGTTGCGGATAGACCGCTGCGGCGCGCTCGATGAAGCTCAGGGGTGAAAGTGCGACGAAGTTGGCCGGATTGCGCTCCAGGCCGACGTCGTACGGATGGATCCGCGACATGGTTGTCTCCTCGTGGTGTCGCGTCGACCGGGCCTTCTCGATGCCCGGGCGGCGACATGGGAGGCAAGCATCGGGCATGACTTTTTCACCAGTTGCGAGCCAATGTGACGAATGTTTGCAGCACCGCTGCGGCCCGCACCCCCCTCCTAGAATGGTCGCGCCAACCCGATGCGGAGCCGCCCTTGACTGCCACGATCCCCGACGCCGCGAGTGATCGGCTCAAACGCCACGAGTCGCTGCAGGCCGGGCTCGACCTGATCGACCAGGGCTTCACGCTGATCGACGGCGATCTGCGTTTCGTCGCCTGGAACGAGGCCTTCATCCGGCTGCTCGATTTCCCGCGCGAGATGGTCTTCGTCGGTGCGCCGTTCGAGAGCTTCATGCGCTACAACGCCGCGCGCGGCGAATACGGCCCCGGCGACGCGCCGGCCTACGTGGCCGAGCGCATGGCCGCGGCACGCCGCTTCACCCCGCACGAGATCGAACGCACCCGCCCCAACGGCCAGGTGCTGCGGGTGCGTGGCGTGCCGGTGCCGGGCATCGGCTTCGTCACGCTGTATTCGGACATTACGGCGCAGAAGGCGGCCGAGCGGCAGATCCGCGAACACGCCGCGCTGCTCGAGGCCCGCGTGGCCGAGCGCACCGCCGCGCTGCGCCACAGCGAGGCGCAGCTGCGCCTGATCACCGACTCGATCCCGGCACTGGTGGCCTATGTCGACCGCACACGCTGCTACCGCTACGTGAACCGCGGCTACCAGGAGTGGTTCGGGCTCGACCCGGCCCGGCCGGCGGCGATCAGCGCACGCGAATTCCTGGGCGCTTCGACTTACGAAGGCATCAAGGGCCACGTGGCGCAGGCCTTCTCGGGCCAGCCGGCGAGCTTCGACTACGAACTCACGCGCATCGACGGCTCGCGCATCCGCGTGCACACCTCGCTGATCCCCGACATCGGCGCCGACGGCCAGGTGGCCGGCTGTTTCGAGCTCACCTTCGACAACACCGAACACCTGCGTGCGCAGGAGCTGGTGCTGCGGGCGCAGAAGATGGAGGCGCTGGGCCAGCTCACCGGAGGGCTGGCGCACGACTTCAACAACCTGCTGACCGTGATCATCGGCAACCTCGGCATCCTGACCGAGCAGCGACGTGACACCGCCGACACCGCCGAGTTCGTCGCCCCGGCGCTGCAGGCCGCGCGGCGTGGCGCCGAGCTGATCCGGCGCCTGCTGAGCTTTGCGCGCCAGCAGCCGCTCGCGGCGGTGGCGGTGAATGTCCACCAGGCCTTGATCGACGTCGCACGGCTGGTACGCCGCTCGCTGCCGGAGAGTTTGCAGATCGAGGTGCAGGCGCAATCCGGGCTGTGGATCTGGATCGACCCGGCCGAACTCGAGACCGCGTTGCTCAACCTGCTGCTCAATGCCCGCGATGCCACCGCGGGCAACGGCCGGGTGTCGATCCGCGCCAGCGCCGCCGAGCTGCTGCCCGATGCCGCCGGCGACCGTGGACTGGCGCCCGGACGCTACGTGCGCATCGATGTGAGCGACGACGGCTGCGGCATGGACGAGGCGACGCGCTCCCGCCTGTTCGACCCCTTTTTCACCACCAAGCCGCCAGGATCGGGCACCGGGCTCGGCATGGCGATGGTCTACGGCTTCGTTAACCAGTCGGGCGGTGCGATCGACGTCGAAAGCGCACCCGACCGCGGCACGACGATCTCGATCTGGCTGCCGGCGACCGATGCGCCTGACGACGAAGCCCTCGACGTGCCAGCCGAGTTGCCGCCGGGCGCGCAGCCGCAGGGCCTGGCGCTGCTGGTCGAAGACGATGCTGCGGTGCGCCAGGTGGTGCGCCACAACCTGCTCGCGCTGGGCTATGCGGTGCTGGAGGCCGGCAACGGCGCCGAGGCGCGCCAGATGCTCGCGCATGCGCCTGGCATCACCTTGCTGTTGACCGACGTGGTGATGCCCGGCGGTGTCGACGGCCGCGACCTGGCCCGCGAGGCCCGCGACCTGCACCACGTGCCGCGGGTGCTGCTGATGAGCGGCCACGCCCCGGCGCGCGCCGAAGCCGGCGATCTGCCCTTGTTGCGCAAACCCTTCAGCGCCGCCGAGCTGGCGGCGGCCTTGCGCGAACCGCGCGAGTGAGGCGCACATGACCGCGCTGGTCTACGTGATCGAGGACGACGACGACGTCGCCCGCCTGGTGGTGCACGCCCTGCACGAGTTCGGTTTCCTCACCGAGACCTTCCGCAGCGGCGCCGCCGTGCTGCGCCGGCTGCAGACCGAACGGCCCGAGCTGTTCATCGTCGACCTCGGCCTGCCCGACATGGACGGCATGGCGCTGGTGCGCGAGATCGGCGCCATGGGCAATTCCGGCGTGCTGATCCTGACCGGCCGCGGCCACACGGTCGACCGCGTGATGGGGCTGGAACTCGGTGGCGACGACTACATGGTCAAGCCTTTCGAGCCGCGCGAGCTGGTGGCGCGGGTGCGCAGCATCCTGCGCCGCCGCACGGCACCCGGCGCGGGCTGCGGCGCGCCGCAGCGCCGCTACGCCAGCTTCCTGGGCTGGACGCTCGACTGCGCCGCCAACGTGCTGCGCGCGGCCGACGGCGCCGAACACCTGCTGGGCACCGCCGAGACCCAGGTGCTGCGCGTGTTCGTCGAACGCCCGCACCAGATCCTGACCCGCGAGCAGCTGGTCGGCTCGCGCGACCTCTCGCCGCTGGACCGCAGCATCGACGTGCGCATCTCGCGCCTGCGCCGCAAGCTCGAGCCCGACCCGCAACACCCCACCCTCATCAAGACCGTCTACGGCGCCGGCTATCTGTTCGCTGCGGCCGTGAGCTGGTCCTGAACGAGAGCCTGTCCCGATGAACCCGCAGGAGATCCCGGCCCGGTTCGGCCCCGTGGATCGATGGACTGCGACGTCGTGATCGTCGGCGCCGGCATGTCGCAAGCCCGGCGCGCCTGGGCCTGCCTGCCTAGAATCGGGACTTTGCCGAATGGGGACGACTGATGCTCGACACCGGATTGCCGCAAGCCCGCACTTCGCCAGCCCCTGATTCGGACCGCGGCAGGCGCGGTTTCCTGCGTGCGGCCCTGGGCAGCGGATTTGCCGCCGCGGTGCTGCCGGTGGTGGCGCAGACCGAGATCCGCACCGATGCCGTCGGGCTCGAGGTCGGCGAGGTCACGATCGACGTCGCCGGCTTCAAGATGCCGGCCTACCGCGCCGCGCCGGCCGGCCGCAGCAACCTGCCGGTGGTGCTGGTGGTGAGCGAGATCTTCGGCGTGCACGAGCACATCGCCGACGTGGCCCGGCGCTTTGCCAAGCTTGGCTACCTGGCCATCGCGCCCGAGCTGTTCGTGCGCCAGGGCGATGCCGGCAGCTACGGCGAGATCGCCAGGCTGATCGCCGAGGTCATCAGCCAGGTGCCCGACGCGCAGGTGATGGCCGATCTCGACGCCACCGTGGCCTGGGCGCGCACGCACGGCGGCGACACCTCGCGCCTGGCGATCACCGGCTTCTGCTGGGGCGGGCGCATCACCTGGCTGTACAGCGCGCACAACCCGACGGTGAAGGCCGGCGTGGCCTGGTACGGACGGCTGGTGGGCGCGCCGAGCGCCTTGACGCCGCGCCATCCGCTCGACCTGGCGGGCGACCTGAAGGCGCCGGTGCTCGGCCTCTACGGCGGGCAGGACAGCGGCATCCCGCTCGACACGGTCGACAAGATGAAGGCCGCCTTGTCGGGCGGGCCGGCCGCGGCGACGGCGTCACGCTTCGTGATCTACCCGGACGCGCCGCATGCCTTTCATGCCGACTACCGGCCGAGCTACCGCAAGGATGCGGCCGACGACGGCTGGCAGCGCTGCCAGGCCTGGTTGCGCTCGCACGGCGTGGCCTGAAGCCGTGGCGCGGGCACGGCGGCCGGGCTGCGGTCGATCGGCCGTGTCAGGCGTCGTCGCCCGCCAGTGCGCGCAGCGCCGGCAGGTCGTGCACGCTGAGGTTGTAGCCGCGCACGCTGACCACGCCACGCGACTCGAAGCTGCGCATCAGGCGCGACAGCGTCTCGGGTGTCATCGCCAGCTGCTGGGCGATGTCGCGCTTGCGCTCCTGCAGGCGCAGCTCGCAGTGATCGAGCGTGCCGGGGCAGCGCTGCAGCAGCCAGCGGGCAAAACGCGCCGGGGCGTCGTTGTGCAGCAGGTTGCGCGAGGCTTCGGTCAGCTCGTTGACGCGCCGCGCCAGGTTGACGCAGAAGCGCTGCGCCAGCTGCGGATGCGTGGTCAGGTGCGTCTTCAGCGCATCGAGCGGGATCTCGGCGATCACGACGTCCGACAGCGCCAGCGCCTCCATCGCGTAGGGCTCGCCGAGCCAGGCCGAACTGGCGTCGAGCCAGGCCGGGCCGGCCAGGCTGCGTTCGGTGCGCAGGCCGCCGTCGTGGGCGCGTGAACCGAGCACCACGTCGCCCGACAGCAGCAGCACCAGCGAACGGGCGGTCTCGCCGGGGTCGAGCACGACGTCGCCGGCATGCACGCTGTGTCGCTGCGCCAGTTGCAGCAGCAAGGCCATTTCGGCCGGGGTCAGGGGCGGCGAGCCCATGGCGATCTGCCAGGGTGCCGGATCGGCCGGCGCGGGCGGGGCGGCAGCCAGCCGCCGGCGCGGTTTGGGCAGATGAACTGCACGCGGCGCCCGCGGTGCGGCGGTGAGGGTGTCCAGAGTCTCCACGGCGTTGACAGCAGGTTTGGGTGAGGAATTCCGTGTTCTGACGAACCGGGTTTCAATCAATGTCCTGCAATCGCGGCCCGTGGTGCTTGAGGCAGGTCAACCTTGGGGCAGGGGCGGGGCTGCCTGACCCCGGATTTGCGCGTTTGGGCGCCAATCGCCACAGCGGATCAATCCAGGCCGAGTTCCTGGATCTTGCGCGTGATGGTGTTGCGGCCGATGCCGAGCTTGTGTGCCGCCTCGATGCGCCGGCCCTTGGTGATCGCCAGCGCGGTCTGGATCAGCCGGCCCTCGAACAGCCGGGTCAGGTGATCCCAGACGTCGGGCTGGCCGCTGTCGAGCAGGGCGCGGGCCTCGAGTTCGAGGTCGCCGAGCCAGTTGCTGCCGACCGCCGGCGGCGCGCTGCGTGGCGCTTCGGTCGCCGCGCTGCCGCTGCCCGGTTGCGCCAGCATCGGAGGGCTCGACACCAGGCCGTGGCCACCCGCAGGCGCCATCGCCGGCAGGGTGCCGAGCACCTCGGGCGGCAGGTCCTTCGGGTCGACCACCTGGGCCGGCGCCATCACGGTCAGCCAGTGGCAGATGTTCTCGAGCTGGCGCACGTTGCCGGGGAAGTCGAAATTCGCCATCAGGACCATCGCCGCGTCCGACAGGCGCTTGGGCTCGCCGCCGAGATCCTTGGCGCTGCGCTGCAGGAAATGGCGGACCAGCCCGGGGATGTCCTCGCGCCGTTCGCGCAGCGCCGGCAGGCGCAGGCGGATGACGTTGAGGCGGTGGAACAGGTCTTCGCGGAAGGCGCCGTCGCGCACCCGCTCCTCGAGGTTCTGGTGGGTCGCGGCAATCACCCGCACGCTGGCCTTCTGCGGCGAATGGCCGCCGACGCGGTAGAACTGGCCATCGCTGAGCACCCGCAGCAGGCGGGTCTGCAGGTCGAACGGCATGTCGCCGATCTCGTCGAGGAACAGCGTGCCACCTTCGGCCTGCTCGAAGCGGCCGCGCCGCGTTGCCTGCGCGCCGGTGAAGGCGCCGCGCTCGTGGCCGAACAGTTCGCTCTCGAGCAGGTCCTTCGGGATCGCCGCCGTGTTGATCGCCACGAACGGCCCGGCGCTGCGCTGGCTGTGCTTGTGCAGCGCGCGCGCCACCAGCTCCTTGCCCGAGCCCGATTCGCCGGTGATCAGCACCGTGACGTTGCTCTGGCTGAGACGGCCGATGGCGCGGAACACGTCCTGCATCGCCGGCGCCTGGCCGAGCATCTCGGGCACTTCGGTGACGTGCTCGTCGACACTTTCCTCGCGCAGGCTCTCGTCGACCGCGCGGCGGATCAGCTCGACCGCTTTCGGCAGGTCGAAGGGTTTGGGCAGGTACTCGAAGGCGCCGCCCTGGAAGGCCGAGACGGCGCTGTCGAGGTCGGAGTAGGCGGTCATGATGATGACCGGCAGGCCGGGGTGGCGCTCCTTGACCTTGGCCAGCAGGTCGATGCCCGAGCCGCCGGGCATGCGGATGTCGCTCACCAGCACCTGCGGCGAGTCGTCCTCGAGCGCGAGCAGCACATCGCGTGGATTGGTGAAGCTGCGCACCGGCAGCTCCTCGCGGGCCAGTGCCTTCTCCAGAACGAAGCGGATGGATTGGTCGTCGTCAACGATCCAGATGGGTTTCATGCTTGGGCAGTCCTGGCTGTGCGGAGCCAACCGCCGGGCACGAAGGCGCCCGGCTAAGGCAGCGGAATCTGTATCTTGAACACGGTGCGCCCGGCTTCGCTTTCACACTCGATCAGGCCGTGGTGCTGCTGGATGAAGTCCTGTGCCAGCGTCAATCCGAGGCCTGATCCACCGTCCCGGCCGGAGACCAGCGGGAAGAAGATGCGATCGCGGATTTCGGCGGGCACGCCGGGTCCGTTGTCCTCGATATGCAAGTCCAGTGCCAGTCGATAGCGGGTGCGGTCGATCGTGACCTGGCGGGCGGCGCGGGTGCGCAGCACGATGCGGGCGTCGCCGTCCTGGCGGCGCTGGGTCAGCGCCAGCGCGGCGTTGTGGGTGATGTTGAGCACCGCCTGGATCAGCTGCTCGCGGTCGCCGCGGAACTCGGGCAGCGAGGCGTCGTAGTCGCGCACGATCACCAGCCCCTTCGAGAACTCGGCCAGCACCAGCGAGCGCACGCGCTCCAGCACCTCGTGGATGTTGACCTCGGCGACGATGTGCGGGCGCCGGTGCGGCGCCAGCAGCCGGTCGACCAGCGCCTGCAGGCGGTCGGCCTCGTGGATGATGACCTGGGTGTATTCGGTCAGCGACTTGTCGTCGAGCTCCATCTCGAGCAGTTGCGCCGCGCCGCGGATGCCGCCCAGCGGATTCTTGATCTCGTGCGCCAGGTTGCGGATCAGCTCCTTGGTCACGCGGACCTGGTCGAGCGTGCGGGTCTCGCGATCCTGGCGCGACTGCTGCTCGATCTCGACCAGCTCCAGCAGCACCTGCTCGCCGTGGTCGATCTGCGTGACGATCGCATGCACCGGCAGCGGATCGCCGTTGTTGCCGGGCGCGCGGCGCAGCAGCGCCTCGAGCCGGCCGGTGCTGTATTCGTTGTCGACCACCGCGCGGAAGGTGCTCTGCAGCAGGTGCGACTCGACGAACCAGTCGAACATGCGCGACTTCTGCAGTGCCCGCCGCGGCAGGCCCAGCACGGCCTCGAAGGCGGCGTTGGCGTAGACGCAGCGGCCGTCGGCCTTGAGCACCGCCACCATCGTGGCGAGGTGGTCGAAGGCGTCGTAGGGGTTGCCTCGCAACAGACTCATGGGTTGCCCAGCTTGGTGATTTCACGTTTGATGGCGGCCACGTCGGCTTCCTTTCGGGCGATCGCCGCCTTCAGCTCGGCCAGCCGGTCGGCGCTGCGCGGCTGGCCGCGTTCGTCGAGCGCGCCACCGTCCTTCTGCAGCTGCGCCAGGCGTTCTTCCTCCTTGCGCAGTTCGGCCTCGAGGATGCGCCGTGCGTCGGTGTCGCGCGCGCGCTGCTCGGCCGGATCGACCCGGGTCTCGCCGGCCGGCCGCGACGCGCCGCCGCTGGCCGCCCCGACGCTGGCCGCGGCAGCCGCTTTCGGCGCCTCGGGGCGACGGCTCTGGATCACGGTGACGGGCGCGCCCTCGAGCGTCTTGCAGCCGCGCTCGGCGGCTTCCTTGCTGCTGATCTGGTCGGTGTAGAGATTGCCAGGACAGCGATAGACCATGCGGTCCTGGGCCTGGGCGGCGGCGCCGGCCAGCAGCAGAAGGCCGCTCGCCAGCGCCATCCTGCAGGCGAATGCGGGCCGGAGGGCGGCCGCTGGAGGAGGGAATCGGGACATGGCTTTCAGTATCACCCAAACGTCTCGCCGGGCTGGCGTGTGGCCCCGCAACGAAAAAGACGGCCCGCAGGCCGTCTTTCGCTGGGCGACGGAGGCGGCGTCCTTGCGGTGCCGCCTGCCGATCACAGCGTGTAGTACATGTCGAACTCGATCGGGTGCGTGGTCATGCGCATGCGCGTGACTTCCTGCATCTTCAGCTCGATGTAGGCATCGAGGTACGAGTCGGTGAACACGCCACCCTTGGTCAGGAAGCTGCGGCCCTTGTCCAGATACTCGAGGGCCTGTTCCAGGCTCGAGCACACGGTCGGGATCTTCGCGTCTTCTTCCGGCGGCAGGTGGTACAGGTCCTTCGAGGCGGGCTCGCCCGGATGGATCTTGTTTTCCACGCCGTCCAGACCGGCCATCAGCAGCGCGGCAAAACCCAGGTACGGGTTCATCAGCGGATCCGGGAAACGCGCTTCGACGCGGCGGCCCTTCGGATTGGCGACGTGCGGGATGCGGATCGAGGCCGAGCGGTTCTTGGCCGAGTAGGCCAGCTTCACCGGGGCTTCGAAGCCGGGGACCAGGCGCTTGTAGCTGTTGGTGCCGGGGTTGGTGATGGCGTTGAGCGCACGGGCGTGCTTGATGATGCCGCCGATGTAGTACAGCGCGAAGTCCGACAGGCCGGCGTAGCCGTCACCGGCGAACAGGTTCTTGCCGTCCTTCCAGACCGACTGGTGCACGTGCATGCCGCTGCCGTTGTCACCGACGATCGGCTTGGGCATGAACGTGGCGGTCTTGCCGTAGGCGGCCGCGACGTTGTGGATCACGTACTTCTGCAGCTGGACCCAGTCGGCGCGCTGGATCAGCGTGCTGAACTTGGTGCCCAGTTCCATCTGGCCGGCGGTCGCCACTTCGTGGTGATGCACTTCGACCGGGATGCCCAGCGATTCGAGGATCAGGCACATCTCCGAGCGCATGTCTTGCGACGAGTCGACCGGCGGCACGGGGAAGTAGCCACCCTTGACGGCGGGGCGGAAGCCCTTGTTGCCGTGCTCGTAGTCCTTGCCGGTGTTCCAGGCGGCTTCTTCCGACTCGATCGAGACGAAGCAGCCCGACATGTCGGCGTTCCAGCGCACGCTGTCGAAGACGAAGAACTCGGGTTCCGGGCCGAAGTAGGCGGTGTCGCCCAGGCCGGTGGACTTCATGTAGGCCTCGGCGCGCTTGGCCAGCGAACGCGGATCGCGCTCGTAGGGCTTGCCGTCACCGGGCTCGACCACGTCGCAGGTCAGGATCATCGTCGGCTCTTCGAAGAACGGATCGATGTTGGCCGTGTTCGGGTCGGGCATGAGCTGCATGTCCGAGGCTTCGATGCCCTTCCAGCCGGCGATCGACGAACCGTCGAAGGCGTGACCCGACGTGAACTTGTCTTCATCGAAATGGGAAACAGGCACGGTGACGTGCTGTTCCTTGCCGCGGGTGTCGGTGAAACGGAAGTCGACGAACTTGACTTCGTTTTCCTTCACCATGTTCATCACGTCGGCGACGGTCTTGGCCATCAGGGGGCTCCTAGCGGGATGCGGTAAATGCGTTGAGGGTGTGTATTCGTTCCAGGGCCTGGGCCCAGGAAGCACAACAATTTAGCAGAAATCGTGCCGTCGCCCGAGGGCGGTGCAGGCGGTTCGAGACGCGGGTCCGAACCCGGTTCATGACGCGAAATTGCACAAACATGGTGCGTTTGTTCGCACCATTTTGGATCGTCTTCAGCGCACCATTTCGGGGCCCGTTCGGGCGCCAAAGGCTGTCAGTCCTGCCAGCAAGGCCGCGTAGGCCTCGGCCAGTGCCGTGCCGCGGCCCTTGACGCCCAGTTCGATGTGGCGGCCGTGCACCGGGTGGTCGACGCTGGGCAGGCTGAAGACCTTGATGCCCCCGAAGCGCGCCTCGATGTCGATCATCAGCGGCGTCAGGCTGGCCTCCATCGCACCGTAGACGATCACCGAGCGCTCCTCCTGCACCTGCGCGCCGTGCAGGTGCGCGTAGCGGGTGTCGAGCAGGGCTTCGATCATCGGATGCGCCATGACCGGGAATCCGGGCACGAAATGCACCTCGCCGACCGAGAAGCCGGGGATCTGGTTGTAGGGGTTGGTAATGATTTCGGCTCCCTCGGGGAACACGCCCATGTTGAGGCGGTGCACCGTGTCCGGATGCTCGGGATCGTCGGACCAGCCCTTCTCGATCGCCAGCTTGCGCACGCGCTCCATGATCAGGTCGCGCGCCTGCGGGTGCAGGGCGAGCGGCCGGTCGAGTGCGGCGGCGGCGCACTGGCGGGTGTGGTCGTCGGGCGTGGCGCCGATGCCGCCGCACGAGAACACCGCGTCGCCGCTGGCAAACGCGATGCGCAGCGCGGCGGTGATGCGCGCCGGGTCGTCGCCGAGGTACTGCGCCCAGGCCAGGCTCAGGCCGCGGGCGCCGAGCAGCTCGATCACCTTGCTCAGGTGCTTGTCCTGGCGTTTGCCCGACAGGATCTCGTCGCCGATGATGATGAGTCCGAAGTTCATGCGCGTGTCTTCATGCAGGAGGGAAGGGGAGGTTCGTGTCGAGCCTGGGCGGTGGTGTCGTGGTCACCACGGGCACGGCCGGCGGCACGATCTCGGGCAGGCGGTCGTGCCGCAACCGGGCCAGTGCCGCCAGGCAGTAGTGGGTGAACCAGGCGCAGGCGAAGGCGAACACCAGCGTGTAGAGCCAGACGAAGACCGGCATCAGCAGCGGCATCATCGGCAGCATCATGGCGCCGGTGGCCCACACCAGCGACGGCGCCGCGCCCAGGTAGCCGGTGATCAGGCCGATCGCCAGCAGCGGCCAGCGGTGCTCGCGCATCAGCTGCTGGCGCTCCTCGCGGCTGGCGTGTTCGGCCAGCGCGTCGTAGCTCATGACCTTGAAGCTCAGCCAGCCCCAGATCAGCGGCGGCAGCACCAGCACCAGCGGCGGGATCAGCCAGAACGGGATCGAGATCAGCAGCAGCAGCACCGCGAGCAGCGTGTAGCCGAGCGAGCCGGCCAGCGAGCCCCACCACGAGCCGCCACGGCGGCGCTCCAGATCCGGAAAGCGGCGCCGCGCCACCAGGTCGACGATCACCGAACCCATGAAGGCCGACACCAGCAGCATCGCGCTGATCAGCAGCACCGGCACGCTCAGCGCCACCACCACCAGCGGCCCGATCAGGCTGCGGAAGGCGCCGCCGCTGATCTCGTTGAGCCAACCGGTGACGGGGGCCAGGAGCACGAAACCGTCGATCGCGAGGCGCACGATGTCGACCGCTGCGTCCCAGAAGAAATACGCCAGCCCGAAGGCGGCGCCACCGGCCACCAGCACCGGCAGCAAGGACAGCACGATCAGCCGCGGGTGCAGGCAATAGGCGGCGGCGCGCCAGAAGGCATTGAACACAGAAGCCATGGTCACGAGCATAGCGGCAGTGCCGCGGCATCAGCCCGATGCCGGCCTCAGCGCTCGCCCTTGCGATAGGGCTTCATCAGCGCCTGCGGATAGGCCGCCTTGCGCGCCACCACCACCAGCGCCACGATCGACAGCAGATACGGCAGCATCAGGTAGACCTGATACGGCAGCAGACTCGAAGCCGATTGCTGCAGCCGCAGCTGCAGCGCATCGAACACCGCGAACAGCAGCGCGCCGGCCAGCGCCTTGCCCGGCCGCCACGAGGCAAACACCACCAGCGCCACGCAGACCCAGCCGCGGCCGTTGACCATGTTGAAGAAGAAGGCGTTGAAGGCAGCCAGCGTGAGAAACGAGCCCGCCACGCCCATCAGCGCCGAGCCCGCCACGATCGCCGCGGTGCGCGTGGAGGCCACCGACACACCCTGGCCTTCGGCCGCCTGCGGGTTCTCGCCGACCATGCGCAACATCAGCCCGGCCGGCGTGCGCTGCAGCAGCCAGGCCAGCAGCGGCACCAGCAGCAAGGCCAGCAGCGTGAGCGGCGTCTGGCTGGCGAGCACCGGGATGCCGATGCCGCTCATCTCGGCAAACGGCGTGATGGTGGGCGGCGTGCTGACCTTGGGGAAACCGACCCGGTAGCCGTAGTAGCTCAGCGCCGTCGCCAGCATCGTGATGCCGAGCCCCGAGACATGTTGCGACAGCGCCAGTCCCACCGTCAGCCCCGCGTGCAGCAGGCCGAAGGCCGCGCCGGTGAGTGCCGCCACGCCGACACCGGCCCACAGGCCCATCCCCGAATAGACCGCCAGCCAGCCGCTGAACGCGCCCGCGACCATGATGCCCTCGATGCCCAGGTTCAGCACCCCGGCGCGCTCGCACAGCAGCACGCCGAGCGTGCCCAGGATCAGCGGCGTGGCGATGCGCAGCACCGCGCTCCAGAACGACCACTGGCTGAAGATGTCGATGAACTCGCTCATGTCGAGGTGCCCGTGCGCAGCCGCGGTTGCAGACGATATTGCGTCAGCAGCGTGGCCACCAGCACGGCGATCAGCGAGGTCGCCACGATCACGTCGGCGATGTAGGTCGGCACGCCGACCGCGCGGCTCATGCTGTCGGCGCCGACCAGCACGCCGGCGACGAACACGCTCGCCGCCAGCACGCCCAGCGGATGCAGTCCGGCCAGCATCGCGATGACGATGCCGGTGTAGCCAAAGCCGGGCGACATGTCGAGCGTGACGTAACCGGCGCGGCCCGCCACCTCGATCGCACCGGCTAGCCCGGCCAATGCGCCCGACAGCAGCGCCACCAGCACCGCGGTGCGCAGCGCCGGCACGCCGGCAAACGCCGCGGCGCGGGCGTTGGCGCCGGTGGCGCGGATGTCGAAACCCAGCACCGAGTGTTTGAAGATCAGCCACAGCGCACCGGCCAGGCCGGTCGCCATGAACAGGCCGCTGTGCAGGCGTGTGCCCTCGATCGGCCGCGCCAGTTCCAGCTCGGCGGGCAGCGCCACGCTCTGCGGCCAGCCGAGCGCGCTCGGGTCCTTCATCGGCCCGTCGAGCAGCGCCGACACCGCCAGCAGCACGATGAAGTTCATCAGCAGCGTGGTGACGACTTCATCGACGCCCAGCCGCACCTTCAGCAGCACGGGCCCCAGCAGCAGCGCCGCACCGGCCAGCGCCGCGGCGATCAGCATCGACACGAAGACCAGCCAGCTCGACGACCACCAGCCGCTCTCGCCGAACAGGCTGCCCACCGCTACCGCCGCCAGCGCGCCGCCGTAGAGCTGCCCCTCGGCGCCGATGTTGAACAGCCGCGCCTTGAACGCCACCGTGGCAGCCAGCCCGGTCAGGATCAGCGGCACGGCGCGCGTCAGCGTTTCGCTCCACGCGAACACCGAGCCGAAGCCGCCCGCGAACATCGCTGCAAACGTGCGCCCGACCGGCGCGCCGGCCCACAGCACCAGCAGCGCGCTGATCGCCAGCGTGAACAGCACGGCGCCCACCGGCGCCAGCAGCATTGCCGCGGCGGAAGCCTGGCTGCGTCTTTCGAGTCTCATGTCTGGATCCTCATGCCGCGACCGCCGGTGCGCCGTGGCCGTGCCCGACGTTGACCCCTGCCATCGCCAGGCCCAGCGTCTCGCGGGTCCACTGTTCGCCGGGCAAGGCGGCGGTGAGCTGGCCGGCGTGCATCACCGCCACACGGTCGCCGAGTGCCAGCACCTCGTCGAGATCGTCCGAGATCACCAGCACCGCCGCGCCCGCATCGCGTGCGGCGATCAGCTGCTGCTGCACGTAGGCGACCGCGCCCACGTCCAGCCCCCAGGTCGGCTGATGCGCGACGATCAGCCGCGCCGGCCGGCCGTCGGGCGCCCGCAGCGCCCGGCCGAGGATGAGCTTCTGCATGTTGCCGCCCGACAGCGCCCGGGCCGGCGATTGCGGCCCCGCGCCACGCACGTCGAAATCGTCGAGGATGCTTTGCGCATGCGCCTTGGCCGCCGCACGCCGCACCCAGCGCAGCCCCAGCAGCCGGCGCGAAAACGCCCCGCTGCGCAGCCGTTCGCTGACCGCGTTCTCCCACACCGGCAGGTCGCCGACCACGCCCACCGCGTGGCGGTCTTCGGGGATGCGCGCCAGCCCTTGTTCGACCAGCACGGCCGGGTTGCGCGACAGGTCGGCATCCAGAAACCGCACGCTGCCGGCGCTCGCCGCACGCATGCCGCTCAACACCTCGGCCAGCGCCACCTGGCCATTGCCCGACACACCGGCGATGGCGACGATCTCGCCGCTGCACAACTCCAGCGAGACGTGATCGAGCCGATCCCGCCCGCCGGCCGCGGTGCAGACGCGGTCGAGCGCACACAGCGCCTCGCCCACCTGCTGCGCCGGCCGGCGCGCCGGCAGCTCGATCGCATGGCCGACCATCCACAGCGCCAGCCGCGCCTGCGTCACCTCGCCGGCCGCGGCTTGCGCTACCAGCTTGCCCGCGCGCAGCACGGCGATGCGCTGCGACACCCGCAGCACCTCGCCGAGCTTGTGGCTGATGAAGATGATCGACAGCCCCTGCGCCACCATCTGCGCCAGCGTGTGGAACAGCGCCTCGCTCTCCTGCGGCGTCAGCACCGCGGTGGGTTCATCGAGGATCAGGATGCGTGCACCGCGCACCAGCGCCTTCAGGATCTCGACCCGCTGGCGCTCGCCGACCGACAGGCTGCCCACGCGCGCATCGGGCTGCACCGTCAGGCCGAAACGCTGCGCCGCCTCCAGCAGCCGCGTGCGCGCCGCATCACGCCTCGACCACGGCTGCCACCACGGTTCGCTGCCGAGCATGACGTTGTCGAGCACGCTCAGGTTGTCGGCCAGCGTGAAATGCTGGTGCACCATGCCGATGCCCGCGGCCAGCGCCGCACGCGGCTGGCCCGGTGGCAGCGGCTGGCCGAAGACCTCGATCGAGCCGCTGTCGGCCATGTAATGGCCGAACAGGATCGACACCAGCGTCGACTTGCCGGCGCCGTTTTCGCCCAGCAGCGCCAGCACCTCGCCGCGCCCGAGTTCGAGCGAGATGTCGTCGTTGGCGACCAGCGTACCAAAGCGCTTGCTGATGTGCTGGAGCCGCAGGACGGGTGCCCCTCGTCCGCCGGATACGTCGGCCGATCCCCCGAGGGGATCCGGACCGGCTTGGGGCGGCCCGGCGCTCGGTCCGGTGTCCCTTCGTACCGACATTCGGGTCATGCGTCGCTGACGCTCACTTGGCCGTGGACTTGGGCTGCGAGTCGTCCACCTTGACCGTGAACGTGCCGGCCAGGATCGCCTTCTCCTTGGCGCGCATCTTGGCCACCACGTCGGCCGGCACCTTCTTCTCGAAGCTGCCCAGCGGCGCCAGTTCGGAGCCCTTGTTCTTCATCAGCGAATACGGCCCGTAATCCTCGGCGGTGAACTTGCCGGTCTTGACCAGGCCGAGCGCGCGGTCGATGCTGGGCTCCATGTGCCACAGCGCCGAGGCGACCACGGTGTCGGGGTACTTGTCCTGCGTGTTGATGACGTTGCCGATCGCCAGCACCTTGCGCTCCTGTGCCGCGTCGCTGACGCCGAAACGCTCGGCATACATCACGTCGGCGCCCTTGTCGATCATCGCGA
Source organism: Leptothrix cholodnii SP-6 (assembly GCF_000019785.1). Lineage (NCBI taxonomy): Bacteria > Pseudomonadati > Pseudomonadota > Betaproteobacteria > Burkholderiales > Sphaerotilaceae > Leptothrix > Leptothrix cholodnii. The sequence goes on along the minus strand of NC_010524.1, from coordinate 3,992,101 downwards.
AGGCGGCTTCCTTGGCCTTGGGCGGATCGAACCAGCTGTTGATGAAGGACACCGTGAACTCGACCTTCGGGTTCACCTCCTTGGCGCCGGCCATGAAGGCGTTCATCAGGCGATTGACCTCGGGGATCGGGAAGCCGCCGACCATGCCGATCTTGTTGGACTTGGTCATGCCGCCGGCGACCATGCCGCTCAGATACGCCGGGTCCTGGATGTAGTTGTCGAACACCGAGAAGTTGGGCGCCTGCGGCTTGCCCGACGAGCCCATCAGGAACGACACCTTCGGGAAGTCCTTGGCCACCTTGCGTGCGGCGGCCTCGACGCCGAACACCTCGCCGACGATCAGTGCATTGCCGCCGTTGGCGTACTCGCGCATCACGCGCTCGTAGTCGGCGTTGGCGACGTTTTCGCTCGCCTTGTAGTCGATCTCGCCACGCGCCTCGGCGGCCTTGAGCGCCTTGTGGATGCGGCTGACCCATTGCTGCTCGAAGGGCACGGTGTAGATCGCGGCGACCTTGAGCTTGGCCTGCGCGGCGGCCAGGCCGGGGGCCAGGGTGGCGGCGGCCAGGCCGAGCGCGATCAGGTGGCGCCGAGAGAGTCGGGTGAACGTCATCGTCATGGGGGCTCCGTGAATTGGTTCAGATCGGGAATGGTGGGCAGGCTACGCAATCCACGTGCCCGGGCAAACCCTCGTTCTTCTGCCTTGCATCAAGCCGATCGCGAATTCATAATTTACCGACCGGACGGTCAATGAATTCCGCAGGACACAAGGACGCGCATGTACACACAAGCGATGGACACGATGGGCAAGGAAGGCGCCGACGCGCCCAAGGCCTTGCGCTCGGCCGAAGAGATGCAGTTGCAGGCGCGTTTCGACGAACGCATCGACGCCGGCGACTTCATCGAGGCCAAGGACTGGATGCCCGACAACTACCGCAAGACGCTGACGCGGCAGATCAGCCAGCACGCGCACAGCGAGATCGTCGGCATGCTGCCCGAGGGCAACTGGATCGGCCGCGCCCCGACGCTCAAGCGCAAGGCGATCCTGCTGGCCAAGGTGCAGGACGAAGGCGGCCACGGCCTCTACCTCTACGCCGCCGCCGAGACGCTCGGCCAGAGCCGCGACCAGCTGCTCGACGGCCTGCACAGCGGCCGCGCCAAATACAGCTCGATCTTCAACTACCCGACGCTGACCTGGGCCGACATCGGCGTGATCGGCTGGCTGGTCGACGGCGCGGCGATCATGAACCAGGTGCCGATCTGCCGCTGCTCGTACGCGCCGTATGCGCGGGCGATGATCCGCATCTGCCGCGAAGAAAGTTTTCATCAGCGCCAGGGTTACGACGCGCTGCTGGTGATGATGACGAAGGGCACCGAGGCGCAGAAGGCGATGGTGCAGGACGCCGTCAACCGCTGGTGGTGGCCGTCGATCATGATGTTCGGCCCGCCCGACGACCAGTCGCCCAACACCGCGCAGAGCATGCGCTGGGGCATCAAGCGGGTCTCGAACGACGACCTGCGCCAGAAGTTCATCGACGCCACCGTCGACCAGGCCAAGGTGCTCGGCATCACGCTGCCCGACCCGGACCTGAAGTGGAACGAGGCCCGCGGCCATTGGGATTTTGGTGTCATCGACTGGGCCGAGTTCTGGCGCGTGGTGGGCGGCGACGGCCCCTGCAACCGTGAACGCCTGGCCATGCGCGTGCAGGCCTGGGAAGACGGCGAATGGGTGCGCGAGGCCGCATTGGCACACGCCCGCAAGCATTCGCCCGATGCACCGACCGCGCCGCAACAGCAGGCGGCCTGACCGTCCAACCGGAGAAACCGAATCATGAGCGACGTTGCAACCCTGGCCAACGAATGGCCGCTGTACGAGGTGTTCGTGCGCAGCAAGGCCGGCCTCGATCACAAGCACTGCGGCAGCCTGCATGCGGCCGACGCGCGCATGGCGATCCAGCTGGCGCGCGATGTCTACACGCGCCGGCAGGAGGGCACCAGCGTGTGGGTGGTGCGCTCGGACCAGATCACCGCCAGCGACCCCGGCGACAAGGACATGTACTTCGATCCGATGGAGGACAAGGTGTACCGCCACCCGACCTTCTATCAACTCCCGAAGTCCGTGGACCACATGTGAGCGTGACGATGCAAGCCTCCGTGACCCCGAGCCGTGACCCCGCGGCGCAGTACGTGCTGCGCCTGGGCGACACCTGCCTGATCCTGGCCCAGCGCCTGGGTGAGTGGTGCGGCCACGCGCCCATCCTCGAAGAAGACATCGCGCTGACGAACATGTCGCTCGACCTGATCGGCCAGTCGCGCGCGTTGTTGACGCGTGCCGGCCAGCTCGGTGCCGGTGCATCCGGCACCGGCGTGGCGCTCGATGAAGACCAGCTCGCCTTCCTGCGCGACGAACGCGACTACGTCAACCCGACGCTGGTCGAGCTGCCGCGCGGCGACTTCGCCTTCACCGTGCTGCGCAACGCGATGGTCGCGACCTGGCTGCACCTGATGTGGCAGCGCCTGCAGGCGTCCAGCGATGCCGAGCTGGCCGGCATCGCCGGCAAGGCCGTCAAGGAGGCGCGTTACCACCAGCAGCACGCCGCCGACTGGGTGCTGCGCCTGGGTGACGGCACGCCCGAATCGGCGCGCCGCATGGCGCGTGCGCTCGGCGAGCTGTGGCGCTATGCGCCCGAGCTGTTCGAGGACGATGCCGTCGACGCGCATGCCGCCGCCACCGGCCTGGGCCCGGCCAGCTCCGAACTGCTGGCCGACTGGTTGACCGACATGGAGGCGATCCTGTCCGCCGCCCACCTGAGCGCGCCGGCGCCGTCGGCCTTCCGCAGCACCGGCAAACGCGGCGTGCACACCGAGCACATGGGCCGCATCTTGGCCGAGATGCAGTACCTGCAGCGCACCTATCCCGGAGGCGTGTGGTGACCATCGAGGCCGCGAGCGCCGACACGGCCGGGGCGCGCATCGCTCGCGCCTGGCAGGTGCTGGCCGAGGTGCCCGATCCCGAGGTGCCCGCCATCTCCGTCACCGATCTGGGCATCGTGCGCGAGGTCAACGCGGTCGACGGCGGCGGCATCGAGGTGGTGCTGACGCCGACCTATTCCGGCTGCCCGGCCACCGAGGTGATCGAACGCAGCGTGCTCGATGCGATCGAGGCCGCCGGCCTGGGCCCGGCCAGCGCGCGCATGCGTCGCGACCCGGCCTGGACTACCGACTGGATCAGCGCCGACGGTAAGCGCAAGCTGCGCGAGTACGGCATCGCACCACCCGGCCCGACCGAGCCGGGCGCTGCGGTGGGAATGACCGCGGTGGTGCGCTTCCAGCCACGCCGCGCCGCGCTGATCAACATCGCCTGCCCGCGCTGCGGCAGCGATCACACCGAACGCCTGTCGGCCTTCGGATCCACCGCCTGCAAGGCGTTGTGGCGCTGTCTGGCCTGCCGCGAACCGTTCGAACAATTCAAGCCTATTTGAGGGGCACCATGAGCCTGACTTTCTCGAAGCGATTGCCGCGGGCCGAGCGCCGGGCCGCTCCCAAGCCGGCCCGTATCCCCTTGGGGGATCGGGCGATGTACCCGTCGGTCGAGGGGCTGTCATGACATCGGTTCTCTTTCATTCATTGCGCGTGCGCGCGATCGAGCCCGATACCGCCGAAGCGGTGATCGTCACCTTCGAGGTACCGCCCGAACTGCGCGAGACCTTCGGCTTCACGCAGGGCCAGTACCTGACGCTGCGCCACCACGTCGATGGCCAGGACCTGCGGCGCTCGTATTCGATCTGCGCCGGTGTCGACGACGGCGAGCTGCGCGTGGGCGTGCGCAAGGTCAAGGGCGGTGTGTTCTCGAACTGGATCAACGCCGAGTTGAAGGTCGGCGACCGCCTGCAGGTGATGGCGCCGCAGGGCCGTTTCTTCGTACCGATCGAGCCTGCAGCGCGGCGCCATCACCTCGGCATTGCCGGCGGCAGTGGCATCACGCCGATCCTGTCGATCATGAAGACGGTGCTGGCGCGCGAGCCGGCCAGCCGCTTCACGCTGATCTACGGCAACCGCTCGCTGCAGTCGACGATGTTCAAGGAGGAGATCGAGGACCTCAAGAACCGCTACCTGACGCGGCTCGTCCTGCACCACGTCTTTTCGGATGAACACACCGATTCGCCGATCAACGAAGGCCTGATGAACCGCGACAAGATCGGCGAGTTCCTGCGCGTGCTGGTGCCGGCGGCGCAGATCGACCACGCCTACGTCTGCGGTCCGTTCCAGATGAACGACGAGGCCGAGGCCGCGATGCTGGCGGCGGGCGTGCCCGAAGAGCGCATCCACATCGAACGTTTCGGCGTGGCGCAGCCGGCCGGTGCGCCAGTCGGCGCGGTGGTGCACGAGGCGCAGCCGGGCGACGCCGAGCAGGCGCGTGTCACCATCATCCGCGACGGCCTCAGCCGCGAGATCGTGTTCCGCCGCGAGCAGCCGAGCATCCTCGATTGCGCCAGCGCCGCGGGGCTGGAGATGCCGTTCTCGTGCACCTCGGGTGTCTGCGGCACCTGTCGCGCCAAGCTGCTCGAAGGCCAGGTGCGCATGGAGCGCAACTTCGCGCTCGACAAGGCCGAGGTGGCCGCCGGCTACGTGCTGTGCTGCCAGGCGCACCCGCTGACCGAGCGCGTGGTGCTGAGCTTTGACGCTCGCTGAACGCACGCTGATACCCACCGAGACTGAACCCATGCATCCTTCCGTTTTGCAGAGCCACATCGGTGGCCGCTGGATCGGCACGCAAGCCGCACAGACGCTGCGCAGCGCGATCAACGGCCAGCCCGTGGCCGCCACCCACGCCGACGCGATCGACTTCGGCGAGGCCGTGGCCTACGCGCGCCGCACCGGCTTGCCCGGCCTGCTGGCGCTGGATTTCCAGCAGCGCGCGCAACGCCTGAAGGCGCTGGCCAAGTACCTCAACGAACACAAGGAGCAGCTGTACGCAGTCTCGGCCCACACCGGCGCGACGCGCACCGACAGCTGGATCGACATCGAGGGCGGCACCGGCACGCTGTTCGCCTACGCCAGTGCCGGCAGCAACGAGCTGCCCAGCGGCAACCTGCTGCACGAAGGCCCGGTGCTGAACCTGAGCAAGAAGGGCGGCTTCGCGGCCACGCACATCCTGGTGCCACGCGGCGGCCTGGCGGTGCACATCAATGCGTTCAACTTTCCGATCTGGGGCCTGCTGGAGAAGTTCGCGCCGAGCTTCCTGGCCGGCATGCCGTGCATCGGCAAACCGGCGACGGCCACGAGTTATCTGACCGAAGCGCTGGTGCGCCTGATCGACGCCAGCGGCCTGCTGCCCGCGGGCGCCTTGCAGCTGGTGATCGGCGGCACGGGCGATCTGCTGGATCGGCTCGACGGCAGCGATGTCGTCACCTTCACCGGCTCGGCCGACACCGCCGCCAAGCTGCGTGTGCACCCGAACATCGTGCGCCACTCGATCCCGTTCAACGCCGAGGCCGACTCGCTCAACTGCGCGATCCTGGCGCCCGATGTGTCGCCCGACGACGAGGAGTTCGAGCTCTTCGTCAAGGAGGTGGCGCGCGAGATGACCGTCAAGGCCGGCCAGAAATGCACCGCGATCCGCCGCGCCATCGTGCCGCGCCAGCATCTCGATGCGGTGGCCGAGAAGCTGCGTGCGCGGCTGGCGAAGACGACGGTGGGTGATCCGTCGCTCGAAGGCGTGCGCATGGGGCCGCTGGCCTCGCACGCGCAGCAGGCCGACGTGGCCGAGCGGGTCGCGCTGCTGCTGCAGGGCTGCGAACAGGTCTACGGCGCGAAAGATGGCGCCGCGCCGCAAGGCACGGGCGTGGCCGAGGGTGCGTTCTTCTCGCCCACGCTGCTGCTCAGCCGCCAGCCGCTGCAGCACGACGCGGTGCACGACGTCGAAGCGTTCGGGCCGGTCAGCACGCTGATGGCGTACGACGGCATCGACGAAGCGCTGGCGCTCGCCGCCCGTGGCCGCGGCAGCCTGGTCGGCACGCTGGTGACGAAAAGCCCGGCCATTGCCGCGCGCGTGATCCCGGTCGCCGCCGCATTGCACGGCCGCCTGCTGGTGCTCGACCGCGAAGCTGCCGTCGAATCGACCGGCCACGGCTCACCGCTGCCGATGCTCAAGCACGGCGGCCCGGGCCGAGCCGGTGGCGGCGAAGAACTCGGCGGCATGCGCGCCGTCAAGCACTACCTGCAGCGCACCGCCGTGCAGGGCTCGCCGACGATGCTCGCCGCCATCACCGGCGAACATGTGCGCGGCGCCCAGGTGATCGAGACCGAGGTTCATCCGTTCCGCCGTCACTTCGAGGAGCTGCAGATCGGCGAGAGCCTGCTGACGCACCGCCGCACCGTCACCGAGGCCGACCTCGTCAACTTCGGCGGCATCTCGGGCGACTACTTCTACATGCACTTCGACGCCATCGCGGCCAAGGACACGCAGTTCGGCCAGCGCATCGCGCACGGCTACTTCGTGCTGTCGGCCGCGGCGGGGCTGTTCGTCAGCCCGGCCCCCGGCCCCGTGCTGGCCAACTACGGCCTCGACGCGCTGCGCTTCGTCAAGCCGGTGGCGATCGGCGACACCATCCAGGCGCGGCTCACTGCCAAGCGCAAGATCGACCGCAACCGCGTCGATGCCAAGGGTGTGGGGCAGGGCGTGGTGGCGTGGGACGTCGAGGTCACCAACCAGCTCGGCGAACTGGTGGCGAGCTACGACATCCTGACGCTGGTGGCCAAGCGCGGCTGAAGCGCGGCAGGCTTCCGCAATCCTCCGCCGGCCCGCAGAATCGCGGCGTGATCGACGGGTGGAGGACCCCATGCAAATGATCGACGTCGCCATCTCGCTGGCGCTGGTCTACATGATGATGGCCGGGCTGGTGAGCGGCCTGCAGGAGATGCTGGCGTCGGCGCTGCAGTGGCGCGGCCTCTACCTCAAGCGCGGCATCGAGAGCATCCTGCAGGGCGCCGCCGCGGGCTCGGCGCAGGGCCCCGGCCTGGCCGACGTGATCTACGAACATCCGTCGATCAAGGCGCTCAGCGACACCCGCCGCAAGCGCCTGCCGGCCTACATCGCCGCCTCGACGTTTGCGGTGGCGCTGGCCGACGAGCTGGTGCGCATCACCGACACGAAGCAGAAGCTGTTCAGGGGCTTGCCGGATGCGATCGAGCGTCTGCCCGAGTCGGCCCTCAAGCGCCAGCTCGGCGTGCTGGTCGATCGGGCCGAAGGTAGCCCGCAGGCGCTGCAGGCGGCCATCGAGGCGCATTTCAACGAGGTCATGGACCGCGTCTCGGGCTGGTACAAGCGGCGCGCGCAGCTGGCCGGTTTTGCGCTGGCGCTGCTGGTGTCGATGCTGATGAACGTCGATTCGATCGCGATCGCCGGCTACCTGAAACGCAATCCGGCCGAGTCGCAACGCATCGTCGAGCAATGGGCGATCCCGGCTCTGGCGCAGGGGACGCCGGCGGCTGCCGGTGCGGGGGTGGGCGCTGCGGCGGCATCGGGTGTGGATGCGGCCGTGGTGGCCGAGCAGATCCGCGCGGTCGTCAAGGCGCGCAACGAGGTGCGCGAACTGCAGCTGCCGATGGGCTGGAACTGGCAGGTCGACGATCAGGCCCGCACCACCGCGATCGACTTCACCGGCTTCCACTGGACCACGCCGATCGGCTGGGTCATCACCGCGCTGGCGGCCTTGCTGGGCGCGCCGTTCTGGTTCGACCTGATCTCGCGGCTGCTGCCCTTGCGCGGTTCGGGCAAGCCGCCTGCCGTGGTGCAGCCGGCGGTGCAATCAGGTTCAGGTTCGGCGCCGGTCTGAGCTCGCGTGGGCCCCGGCACTGGCCGAGGCCCACGCAGCCGCTTCAGCCGCCGGTCTTGCCCGACTTGCGTGCGGCCGGCTTGGCGGCGGTCTTGGCGGCCTTCTTGGCTGCGACCTTGACCGGTGCGGCGCCTGCGGCCTTGGCGGCCTTGCGAGCGGCAGCCTTCGGGTCGACGGCGGCCTTGAAGGCGGTGCCGGGCGTGAACTTGGGCAGCTTCACGGCGGCGATCTTGATCTTGTCGCCGGTGCCGGGGTTGACGCCGTTGCGCGCTGCGCGGGCGTGCTGCTTGAACGAGCCGAAGCCCGGCAGGGTGACGGCGCCGCCCTTCTTGACGGTGGCCACGACGGTGTCGAGCACGGTCGCCAGGATGCGGGCGGCTTCGGCTTTGGACAGGGTGTGCTGCTTGGCCAGGACTTCGATCAGTTCGGCTTTGTTCATGTGTTTTCCTCGAATGGAGCGTGGGTTCCGCGTGTCGCGGGAGGGCGGATTGTGGCGCAGACGCGCTGTTCGGCCCTGCGCCTGATCAGCCTTGTGCGGCACGGGTGGCGGCCATCGGGTCGTGGACGGGCCGATCGCCGCAAGGTCTTCGGCGTGGCACGGCGGCGCCGGGGGGTGTGCGGTGCGTGTCCTGTTGTCAGGGTGTGGCGCCGTGGTTGACCGCTCGTTACCAATGTTCCCGGCACGTCACGGCTGAGCCGCGCTTGTGCGGTGCAATCCCTGCTGACACCGATCTGATCCAGGAGTACCCCATGTCCCGCACCGTTTCCCCCGTCGTCGTCGAGCCGCGCACCCATTCCGGTGGCGCCATGACGATGACCCCGCATGCGGCCGCGCCGATGCCGGCCGCCGCCGGGCGTCTGCCCGTGGGCTGGATCGCCGCCGGCGTGCTGGCGCTCGGTGCCGTGGCCGCCGGCGCCTATTACGCCGGCCGTGGTGCCGAGCGCGCGCCCGACGAGCCGGTGCCGGCCGCCGCGCAGATGAACGCGCAGCAGGACAACGCCCAGGCCGACGCGCCGAAGAAGGCGCCGGCCAAGCCCACCTCGTCGGCCCGATCAAATGCCACCGGCAACCCATCCGCCGATGCCGCACCGGCGGTGGCCTGCCCGATGTGCGGCGTGGTCGAGTCGGTCACCGCCGTGCAGCGCAAGGGTGAAGGCACCGGTGTCGGCGCCGTGGCCGGTACGGTGGTGGGCGGCGCGCTGGGCAACCAGGTCGGCGGCGGCAACGGCCGCACCGCGATGACCGTGCTCGGCGCCATCGGCGGCGCGGTGGCCGGCAACGAGGTCGAGAAGCAGGTCCGCGCCGTCACGGTCTACCGCGTCAAGGTGCGCACCGATGGCGGCGAGGTGCGCACCATCGAGCAGAGCAGCTCGCCGGCGGTCGGCCAGCGTGTCAAGGTCGACGGCAACCGCCTGCAGATGCTCTGACCCGCGGCGCCGCTCGGCGCCGTTCTGCCATCCGGGCGTGGCCTTCGTGTGTGTCGTCTTATTGATATTCACGTATCATTTGACGCATGAAGGCCGCAGCGTCCGCGCATTCCCACTCTCACGTCCACACCCATTCGCATGCCCATGCGGAAGGTGAATGCGCGGCGCCGTGCAGCGGCTTCGTGTCGCCGGCCACCGGCCCGGCCTTGCGCAGCACGCGCCAGCGCGAGGCTGTGCGCGTCAGCCTCGAAGCCGCCGGCCGCCCGATGGCGCCGCAGGAGTTGCTGGCCGCCGCGCAGTCGCGTGTGCCGGGGCTGGGCATCGCCACCGTCTACCGCCACCTGAAATCGCTGCAGGCCGATGCGCTGGTGCGCGCGGTCGAGCTGCCCGGCCAGGCGGCGCGCTACGAGCTGGTGCGGCATGCGCATCAGCACCATTTCCATTGCGAGGTCTGCGACCGCGTCTTTCCGGTGCTGGCCTGCCCGGGCTCGATGGAGCGCCTCGCGCCGGCCGGTTTCACGGTCGAGCGCCACGACATCACCTTGCACGGCCGCTGTGCCGATTGCGTCCAGGCTGGCGCCAAGGTGTCGGCATGATGGCCTGGAGCGTGACGGCCCGGCTCGCGGCGGCGGTGTTGCTGATCGGCGCGCTGTGGCTGTGCGTGATGTGGGCGGGGGCGCCGGCATGACGACGCAGCCCTGCGCGCTGAGCGTGCGTGACCTGACGCTGGCGCACCGCGGTCGCACCGCGCTGATCGGCCTGAACGGGCGTTTCGAGCCCGGTGTCGCCACCGCCGTCATCGGCCCGAACGGCGCCGGCAAGAGCAGCCTGCTGGCCGCGCTGGCCGGCCAGTTGCGGCCGACCGCCGGCCAGATCGAGCGCGACCCGCGCAGCCGCATCGCCTATCTGCCGCAGCAGACCGCGTTCGACCGCAGCTTTCCGGTCTCGGTGCACGATCTGGTGGCGATGGGCCTGTGGCCGCGGCTGGGCGCGTGGCGCCGCATCGACGCCTCGCACCGCGCGCTGATCGACGCCGCGCTGGCGCAGGTCGGCCTGGCCGATGCGGCCCGGCGGCCGGTCGCCGAGCTGTCGGCCGGGCAGTGGCAGCGTGCCCTGTTCGCGCGCCTGCTGCTGCAGGACGCCGACGTGATCCTGCTCGACGAGCCCTTCAACGCCGTCGACGAGCAGACCACCACCGACCTGCTGGCGCTGCTGGCGCAGTGGGTGGCGCAGGGCCGCACCGTCATCGCGGTGCTGCACGACCTGGCGCAGGTGCGCCGCCATTTCGACCAGACCCTGATCCTGTCGGGCCAGCGCTGCCGCGCCTGGGGCCCGACCGCCGAGGTGCTCGGCACGGTCGAGCCGTCCGCGGCCGTCGCCTGGCTGAACCCGTCCGCCCCCTGGCTGCAAGCCGCCTGAATCCGTCGCGGCCCGGCCGCGACCCGCACCCGTATCTCGCATACGCATGGACCTCTACAGCCTGCTCATCCAGCCCTTTGCCGATTTCGGCTTCATGCGCCGCGCCCTGGTCGCCACGCTGGCGCTCGCGCTCGGCGGTGCGCCGCTGGGTTGCCTGCTGGTGCTGCGCCGCATGAGCCTGGTCGGCGAGGCGATGGCGCACGCGCTGCTGCCCGGCGCCGCGGTCGGTTATCTGGTCGCCGGGCTGTCGCTGACCGCGATGGGCATCGGCAGCTTCGTGGCCGCGCTGCTGGTGGCGCTGCTGGCCGGCGCGGTCAGCCGCGCCACCCGCCAGCGCGAGGACGCCAGCTTCACCGCCTTCTACCTGGTGGCGCTGGCGCTGGGCGTGCTGCTGCTGTCGCTGCGCGGCGGCGGTGCCGACCTGCTGCACGTGCTGTTCGGCAGCGTGCTGGCGATCGACGACGCCGCGCTGGCGCTGATCGCCGCGGTCTGCAGCCTGACGCTGCTCGCGCTCGCGCTGGCCTGGCGGCCGCTGGTGATGGACAGCGTCGACGCCGGTTTCCTGCGCAGCGTCAGCGCCGCCGGGCCGTGGGTGCACGGCCTGTTGCTGGTGCTGGTGGTGGCCAATCTGGTCAGCGCCTTCCAGACCCTGGGCACGCTGATGGCGGTCGGCCAGATGATGCTGCCGGCGATCGCCGCGCGCTTCTGGGCCGCCAGCCTGATCGGCATGGTCTGCGTGGCGCTGGCGATCGCGGTGCTGGCCGGCGCGGCCGGGCTGCTGCTGTCCTTCCACGCCGAACTGCCGTCGGGGCCGAGCATCGTGCTGGTCAGCGGCCTCGCGTATCTGCTGTCGGTGCTGCTGGGGCGGGTCGACGGCGTGCTGCCGCACCTGCTGCGGCGCGACCGCCATCCGGCCGCCGTGGAGGGCGCGTGATGAACATCGCTTCGCGTCGCAAGCTCCTGCTGGCGGGACTTGGTTTTGGTGCCGGCCTGACCGCGTTCGGCCCCGCCCGAGCACAGTCCGCCAAGGCGCAGCCGCTGCGCCTGGTCGCCAGTTTCTCGATCCTGGCCGACATCCTGCGGCAGATCGCCCCGGCCGACGCCGAGGTCGGCGCGCTGGTCGGCCCCGAGGGCGACGCCCACGCCTACGCGCCCACGCCCGGTGACGTCAAGCGCCTGGCCGCCGCCGACCTGGTGGCGATCAACGGCCTCGGTTTCGAGGGCTGGATCGAGCGGCTGGTCAAGGCCTCTGGCTACCGCGGCGTGCTGCAGGTGGCCAGCGCCGGGCTGGTGCCGCGCAAGCTCGGCCCCACGCCCGACCCGCACGCCTGGCACGACCCGGCCAGCGTGCGCCTGTACGTGCGCAACCTGAGCACCGCGCTGCAGGCCTTGCGCCCGGCGCAGGCGGCCAGCGTGCGCGAGCGCACCGATGCCTATCTGCAGCAGATCGACCGCTTCGACCACAGCGCCCGCGCGCGCCTGGGTGCGATCCCCGAGAGCGGCCGGCGCGTCATCACCTCGCACGGCGGCTTCGGTTATCTCGGCGGTGCCTACGGACTGGAGTTTTTATCGCCGCTGGGCTGGCGCAACGACCAGGAACCCTCGGCCGCCGCGGTGGCGCGGCTGATCGCGCAGATCCGCAAGCTGCAGGTTCGCGCGGTCTTCATCGACAGCCTGAAGGACAGCCGCCTGATGCAGCAGATCGCGCGCGACAGCGGCGCCGTCGTCGGCGGGCAACTGCACGGCGACGCGCTGACCCGCCCCGGCGGCGAGGCCGACAGCTATCTGCGGCTGATGGAACACAACGTCGCGACGCTGGCGAGTGCGCTCGGCGCCGCGCCGGCCCCGCGCAACTGACGCCCGTCAGGGGCCGTGTATCCGAGCCGTTCCGGGCTGATCCGTTCGATGTCCTCCACCCGTTCAAGCCGCATCCCATGACACACGCATCTGTTTCCCCGCACCGCACCTCGGATCGACTGCGCAACTGCGTGTTGGCCACCGTGCTCGGTCTGGCGGCGTGGCAGGCCCATGCGGCCACTGGCGGCCACCAGCACGGCGCGCTCACGCTCGACATCGCCATCGACGGCCCGACGCTGGCCATCGAGATGGAAGCCCCGCTCGACAGCCTGCTCGGCTTCGAACACGCACCGCGCACCGCCGCGCAGAAGCAGGCCGCGCAGGCGCTGCTGGCGCGTCTGCGCCAGCCCGACGGCCTGTTCGTGCCCGACGCCGCCGCGGCCTGCACGCTCAAGAGCGCCAGCGCCGATTCGGCCGCGCTCGCACCCGATACCAAGGCCGGCGGGCACGCCGACCACGCCGATCTCGACGCCCGCTACGAATGGACCTGCGGCAACGCCGCAGCGCTGCGTTCGGTCGATCTCGGCGGCCTGCTCGACGGCTACCAGCGCATCCAGACCGTCGACGCGCAGATCGCCAGCCCCACCGGCCAGTTCAAGCAGCGCCTGAAGCGGCCGCAGAAGGTGCTGCGATGGGGCAAGTGAACGCCGCGAGCCCGGTGCTCGCGCTGGCGCAAGTGCGCTTTCGCTGGCCCGGTGCGGCGCGAGACGTGATCGACATCGACGAGCTGACCCTGGCCGCCGGCCAGACGCTGTTCCTGCGCGGCCCCAGCGGCTGCGGCAAGAGCACGCTGCTGTCGCTGGCCGCGGGCGTGCAACTCGCCGGCAGCGGCACGGCGAGCCTGCTCGGCCGGAGCTGGTCGGGGCTGTCGGCGTCGGCGCGCGACCGCCAGCGCGCCGCGCACATCGGCTACATCTTCCAGCAGTTCAACCTGCTGCCGTATCTGTCGGTGCTGGACAACGTGCTGCTGCCGTGCCGGCTGTCGGCACCGCGGGCTGCGCGGGCCGGTGCCAACCCGGCGGCGCAGCGCGCGCGAGCTGAGCAGCTGCTCGGCCAGCTCGGCCTCGGCGAGGTCTTCTGGTCGCGCCGCGCGGTGCAGCTGTCGGTCGGCCAGCAGCAGCGCGTGGCGGCGGCGCGGGCGCTGATCGGCGCGCCCGAGCTGGTGATCGCCGACGAGCCGACCTCGGCGCTCGACGAGACGCTGCGCGAGTCCTTCATGGCCGTGCTGCTGCAGGCCTGCGCTGACGCCGGCAGCGCGCTGCTGTTCGTCAGCCATGACACGCGGCTGGCGGCGGCCTTCGACCGCCAGCTCGATCTGCCGTCGATCAACCGCGCCGCGGCTGACAGCGAGGTGGCGGCATGACACGCTTTGTGCCGCTGCTGCAACTGGCCGCCCGCAGCGCCTGGAACCGGCGCTTCGTGCTGTCGCTGGTGGTGGCGTCGATCGCGCTGTCGACGCTGCTGCTGCTGGGCATCGAGCGCATCCGCAACGAGGTGCGCGAGGGTTTTTCGCAGTCGGTCTCGGGCACCGACCTGATCGTCGGCGCGCGCACCGGGCCGGTCCAGCTGCTGCTGTATTCGGTCTTCCGCATCGGCAGCGCCACGAACAACATCCGCTGGCAGAGCGTGCTGGATCTGTCGCAGCACAAGGCGGTGGCGTGGACGGTGCCGATCTCGCTGGGCGACAGCCACCGCGGTTACTCGGTGGTGGCGACCAGCGCCGGCTACTTCGAGCACTTCCACTACGGCGATCGCCAGCCGCTGGTGCTGGCGCAAGGCCGGCCGTTTGCCGATGCGGGCGTGTTCGACGTCGTGCTCGGCGCCGAGGTGGCTCATCGATTGAGCTACCGGCTCGGCGACCGCGTGGTGCTGAGCCACGGCGACGGCGCCATCGCCGCCAACGACCACGCCGACAAGCCGTTCACGGTGGTCGGCATCCTGGCGCGCACCGGCACGCCGGTCGATCGCTCGCTGCACATCGGCCTGGCCGGCATGGAGGCGATGCACCTCGACTGGATCGCCGGCGTGCCGCTGCCCGGCATGGCGGTGTCGGCCGAGCAGGCCGTTCTGCAGGACCTGACGCCGCGCAACGTCACCGCCGTGCTGGTCGGGCTCAAGAGCCGCGCGGCGGTGTTCTCGGTGCAGCGCCGCATCGCCGACTACCGTGACGAGCCGCTGATGGCGGTGCTGCCGGGCGTGGCGCTCGACGAGCTGTGGGAGGTGGTCGGTGCCGGCGAGCGTGGCCTGCTGGCGGTCAGCGTGCTGGTGTCGGTCGTCAGCCTGGCCGGGCTGGTGGCGGTGATCCTGGCCGGGCTGAACGAGCGCCGCCGCGAGCTGGCGATCCTGCGTGCCGTGGGTTGCGGGCCGCGCACGATGCTGGCGCTGCTGGCCATCGAGGGTGCGCTCGTCACGGCGTGCGGCGTGCTGCTCGGGCTGCTGTCTGGCGCGTTGCTGCTGGCCACGCTGGGTGGCTGGTTCCAGGATCGTTTCGGCTTTGCGCTGACGCTCTCGCCGCCCGCCGCCAACGAGTGGCTGCTGATGGCCGCGGTGCTGGCCGGCGGCTGGCTGGCCAGCCTGGTGCCGGGCTGGCGCGCCTATCGGCTGTCGCTGGCCGACGGGCTGTCGCCGCGCGCCTGAGGCGGCGCGGCCGTTCATCAACAAGGAGATCGACGATGAAACTTGCCCTCAAGCTCGGCGCCCTGATGCTGGCCGCCATGGCCGGCGTCGCGGTGTTTGCTCCGGTGCCATCGGCGCAGGCGGCCGATGCCGGCCGTGCCGCGCCGGCCCCCTTCAAGGAGATCCGCTGGGACGAACTGGTGCCCAAGGACTGGGATCCTTACAAGCGTTTCCGCGACAAGAAGCTCGACGGCCTGACCGACAACGACCCGCGCTCGGAGGCGATGCTCAAGGAGATGCGCGAGGTCTGGGACGCCGCGCCCACCAACCCGCTGATGAACGGCGCGCGCGTGCGGCTGGCCGGCTACATCGTGCCGCTCGAAGAGGCCAAGGGCGAGTTGAAGGAGTTCCTGTTGGTGCCGTATTTCGGTGCCTGCATCCACACCCCGCCGCCGCCGGCCAACCAGATCATCCACGTGCTGCCGGCCCAGCCGCTGAAGGGTTTCAAGGGCATGGTGCCGGTGTGGGTCAACGGCACGCTCAAGACGCAGCGCGACGACTCGATGATGGGCGTGAGCGGCTATCACCTCGACGCCGTGAAGGTCGAGCACTACGAGGTGCCCAAGTAGGGCGCCCGGCTGCTGCGGCGTTCACGGCCCGGTCGATGGCGCCGTGGACGGCCGCGCGTCCGGCCACTCGAAATCGCCGCGCGCGGTGAAGCGTTCCGGCGCCGCGCCGCGGCTGGCGAGCAGGCCGCGGGCGACGAAGTCGAGCTTGCTGCGATCGCCGTTGGCCAGCGACAGCGCCTGCCGGACCATCGCGAAACCCGAGGCCGTGACCGGCACCGTCAGCAGCACCTCGCCGAAACGCGGCACGCTGCCGCTGGCGTCGCTGACGCCGCTGGCGAAGGCGAGGCCGCGCACCTCGAGGTCGAGCGCCGCGCCGGTGTAGTCGACCGGGTTGTCGTTCGGGTTCTGCACCCGCAGCTTGACCGCCATGCGCAGCTCCAGCCCCTGGCCGGCCAGCGGCTCGATGCCCGCCAGGCTGATCTTCAGCGGCTCGCGTTCGGCCGTCAGCGTGGCGCAGCCGGCCAGGGCCGAGGCGAGCAGCAGGAACAGGGCACGTCGTTGCATGGTGGGTGTTCGGGTGTGGATCAGGCGGACCAGTTTAGGGTCGTGCCTCAAGCCAGCCGTAACAGAAAGCCCGCCGGCTGCTTGGTGATCGCCACCGAGACGATGAAGCCGAAGGTCACCAGTGCTCCCAGCCACGCCGCCCAGCGCAGCCGCAGGTCGCGTCCGGGCTTGAGCGCGATCATGCCGAGCCCGATGTAGACCAGCAGGCCGACGATCTTGCTCATCAGCCACGGCGTGTGCCAGGGCACCAGTCCGGCCAGCCAGGCCAGCGTGATGGCCGAGGCCAGCAGCACGCTGTCGATCAGGTGCGGCAACGTCTTGGCGGCGCGGCCGCGCACCCAGGCCTGGCCGTTCAGGCTGGCCCAGCCGCGCAACACGAAACCGCCGATCGACAGCACGACGGCGCTCTGGTGGATCAGTTTGAGGGTGAGGTAGTCCATGGGCGCCATGATCACCGCAACGCCGGGTGATCGCCACGGGCGCGTGCTCACTCGCGCGGCGCCAGGGCCCGCAGCTTGCGGTACAGCGAGCGCTCGCTGATGCCGAGCTGGCGCGCCAGTTCGGCGCGGCTGCCGTGGTGGGCGTCGAGTCGGGCCTGCAGTTGCGCGCTCGCCATCTCACGCAACGAGGGGCCGGCCTCTGGCGGGGCCGCTGCACGCACCGGCACCCTCGGTGCGACGGGCCCGTCGGCCGCGAGCGCCTGCTCGATCTGCAGGTCGTCGATCAGCGTGCCGTCGGTGAACAGGGCGGCGCGTTCGAGCACGTTGCGCAGCTCGCGCACATTGCCGGGAAAGGGCTGCGTGCCCAGCCGGGCCAGTGCCTGGCGCGACAGGCCGAGGCGCCGCTGCGGGGCCACCCGCGCCAGCAGCCCGACGGCCAGCAGCGCGATGTCGCCGGCCCGCTCGCGCAAGGCCGGCAGCCGGATCGGAAACGTGCTGAGCCGGTGATACAGGTCTTCGCGAAAGCGCCCGTCCGCCACCATCGCCTTGAGGTCGCGATGGGTGGCCGCCACCACGCGCAGATCGGTGCGGCGCAGCTCCGTGCTGCCGACCCGGCGATAGGTGCCGCTTTCGAGCAGCCGCAGCAGCTTGACCTGCATCGCCAGCGCGATGTCGCCCACCTCGTCGAGGAACAGCGTGCCGCCGCTGGCGGCCTCTGCCAAGCCAGGCCGGGCCGCATGGGCGCCGGTGTAGGCACCGCGTTCGTGGCCGAACAGCTCGCTCTCGAACAGCGACTCCGGCAGGCTGGCGCAGTCCACCACCACCAGCGGGTGCGCGGCGCGTGCGCTGGCCTCGTGCACGGCGTGGGCGATCAGTTCCTTGCCGGTGCCCGATTCACCCAGCAGCAGCACGCTGGCGTTCGACGGCCCGACACGCGCCACCTGTTCGAGCAGGCGTGCAAACGCCGGCGAGCGGCCGATCAGGCCTGCGGCGGCAGGCTCGCCCTGGGCCACGCGCAGCGGCGCCATCTTTTCGATGAAACAGGTCTGCTCGCCGCTGGCATCGCGCAAGGGCACGAGTTCGATGTCGACGTAGGCCTCGCCCTGTGCGGTGTGGTGCAGGTGCAGCACGCGCTCGCGCTGTCCCGACTCGCGGGCGCGCACCAGCGGGCAGGTCTCGCCGGCCTGATCGCAGGGCACGCGGAAACGGTGCGAAACCTCGTGGCAGGTGCGCCCCAGCACCGAGGCGTCGGGGCTGAACTGGCGCCGGTAGGCCGCGTTGGCCGCCAGGATGCGGTACTGCCGGTCGAACAGGATGTGAGGCTCGGGCAGGCCTTCGAGGTAGGACACCAGTTCGGGCAGGGCGCTCGTCATGACGGTCGGGCTCGGCAAGGGGTGGCGGATCAATATCAGTCTACGCTGATAAAGAGACGCCTGTGCCATTCATGGCAGTCGACTGCCATCCATGTCAGTCATGACGTCGCGCGACACTGTCAGTGTCATCCGCGACCAGCGCCAAGTCCTTGTCGCAGCACATGTTTTCCGGCACGCCGAACTGGCATGGCTCTTGATACGTGTTGGGGTATGGCGCGCGATCCATCCCGACACGCGTGCCCCCCTGTTCAACGGCAAGGAACCGACCCATGGATCACACCCTCCCGAACCCCGCCTGCACCGTGTCGGCCGGTGATCCCGATCGGCGCCGCTGGCTGATCGCCTGCGGCGCGGCCGGCGGCGTGGCGGCTGCGGCCACGGCGATTCCCCTGGTCTCGAGCTTCGCGCCCAGCGAGCGTGCCAAGGCGGCCGGCGGATCGGTCGAGGTCGACATCGGTGCGATCCCGCCCGGCGCCAGCCAGACGGTGGAGTGGCGCGGCAAGCCGGTGTGGGTGGTGCGCCGCACGCCCGCGATGCTGGCGGCGCTGCAGGGCCACGAGGCCGAACTGGTCGATCCGCAATCGGCGCGCCAGCAGCAGCCGGCCTACGCCGCCAACCCGGCGCGGGCGATCCACCCGGAGGTGTTCGTGGCCATCGGCATCTGCACCCACCTGGGCTGCTCGCCGACCGAAGTGCCTCAAGGCACTGCCAACCCGAGCCTGCCGGCCGACTGGCCGGGCGGCTTCTTCTGCCCTTGCCATGGCTCCACCTTCGACGGCGCCGGGCGTGTCTACAAGAACAAGCCCGCGCCCACCAACCTCGAGATCCCGCCGCACTTCTACGCCAGCGCCACGCGGCTCGTGATCGGCGAAGAGGCCTGAAGTCGCGCCTTCGCGCGCACGGGAAAACGACGAGATTCTCTATATTTGCAATCACTTATATTAAGCTGGAGACCTGTCCCAACCCTCCATCCCGTCGACGCCATGAAACAGCCTGCACCTGCTCACGAATCCGCGCATTCTTTCGAGGCCACCGGCCCGGCCACCACCCGCAGGTCGGCCATCGGCCGCTTGGGCGGGCTGGCGGCAGCGGCGGTGTTGTGGCCGGTCGCGTCGGCCCGGGCCGCCGTCGATGCCGCGAGCTTGCCCGAGCCCAAGCGCACGCGCGCGGCGCTCTACCTGGAGGCGCGCGAGGTGCCGGCCTTCATCGATGCGCAGGGCGGTGCGGCGCGTGTGCTGTTCCTCGATCTGCGCACCCGCGCCGAGGCCATGTACGTGGGTATGGCCACGCCGGTGGACGCGCTGGTGCCCTACGTCGAGCATCAGGAACTGATGACCGACTGGGACGCGCAGCGCAACATCTACCGGCTCGAGCCGCTGCAGGATTTCGTGCCCGAAGTGAACCGGCGCCTGAGCGAAAAAGGTCTGGCCAAGACCGATGTCGTGGTGCTGATCTGCCGCTCGGGGGACCGCAGCAGCCGTGGCGCCAATCGCCTGGCCGATGACGGCTACACGCGGGTCTATTCGGTGGTCGACGGCTTCGAGGGCGACCTGTCCAAGGACGGCCGCCGCAGCGTCAACGGCTGGAAGAACGCCGGCCTGCCCTGGAGCTACAAGCTCGACAAGTCCAAGCTGTATTTCCCGCGCGGCTGACGGCGTGGCACACGCCGTGGGGCGCGGAGTCCGTGCCGCTGCGGCTCGCCGATACTGATCCGATGCTGTCGATCTCACTCGGGCCCCTGGCCCTGCCGCTCGCGCCGGTGCTGCTGTTGCTGTCGGGATGGGGGGCGTCGTGGCTGGCCTCGCGCCTGGCCGGGGGCGAGCGGGCCGCCGAGGCCGGCAATGCCGTCATCAGCGCGCTGTGGCTGGGCCTGCTGGCCGCGCGCCTGGCCCACGTCGCGCTGGCGGCCGACCTCTATGCGGCCACGCCGCTGGCCGTGCTGGACGTGCGCGACGGCGGCTGGCATGCGCCCACCGGCGCGCTGGCCGGTGCGGCCTGGCTGTTCTGGCGCGGCCTGCGCCGGCCGGCCTTGCGCCGCTCGCTCGGCCTGGGGGCATCGGCGGGCGCGCTGGCCTGGCTGGCCGCGACCCACGTGCTGGGCGTGCAGCAGGCGCCGACGCTGGCGGCGCTGTCGTCGATCCGGCTCACCGAGCCGACCGGTGCCACGGCGACCGATCTGGCGCAGGCCGCCCGCGGCCGCCCGGTGGTCGTCAACCTGTGGGCCAGCTGGTGCGGCCCGTGCCGGCAGGAGATGCCCGTGCTGGCGGCGGCGCAGCAGCGCGAGGCGGCGGTCGGTTTCGTGTTCGTGAACCAGGGCGAATCGGCGGCGGCGGTGCAGGCCTATCTGACCGATCAGGATCTCGCGCTGCGCGAGGTGCTGCTCGATGCGGGCTCGCGGCTCGGCCCGGCGGTCGGCTCGCGCGGCCTGCCCACCACGCTGTTCTACGACGCCGGCGGCCGGCTGGTCGATGCCCATTTCGGCGTGCTCAACGCCGTGGCGCTCGAAAGCCGGCTGCGGGTCTTGCGGGCCGGCGTCAGGACGGCACCCTGACCGCGCGCTCGCGCGCCGACCGAGGCACGTCCGGTCGCGCCGAGGCCGCTTGCGTGTAGGCTGCGCACCGCGTCGAGCGACGCCCCGACACCTCATTCCCTCGATTCGATCCAAGGCAGTTTTCCATGCCCACGCGCAGCAGCTCCGGCGGTCTCGTCTATTCAACCGATTCGGGTCGCATGTGCCCGCAATGCCGCCAGCCGATCGCCGGCTGCCTGTGCAAGCGCGCCGCGCCGGCACCGGCGGGCGACGGCATCGTGCGGGTCTCGCGCGAGACCAAGGGCCGCGGCGGCAAGGCCGTCACCGTGGTGCGTGGCCTCGGGCTCGAAGCGGGCGCGCTCACCGAACTGGCCAAGCGCCTGAAGGCCGCCTGCGGCTCGGGTGGCACCGCCAAGGACGGCGTGGTCGAGGTGCAGGGCGACCACTGCGAGCGGGTCGTCGAGGCGCTCAAGAAAGAGGGCTGGACGGTCAAGCGCGCCGGCGGTTAGGCCGGATCGAGCCGCATCGATCCTCATCGGACGTTCAGATTCGGCGGGCACGCTGGCTGCATGTCGCTTCCCGCGTTTTCCACTCTGCCTGGCGCCGTGCGCGCCGCAACCGATGGCCATGAACCTCGACGACCTGTCTGACGACCCCGATCACGACCTTCACAGCCCGGCCGAGCGCGCCGCCGCGGCATCACGCAGCACCTGGGTCAGCGTGGCGGTCAACCTGGTGCTCAGCATCACCCAGATCGCGGTGGGCATCGTCGCGCGCTCGCAGGCGCTGATCGCCGACGGCCTGCATTCGCTGTCGGATCTGGTGGCCGATTTCGTCGTGCTGCTGGCCAGTCACCACAGCCAGAAGGACGCCGACGCGGACCACCCGTACGGCCATCAGCGCTTCGAGACCGCGGCCTCGCTGGTGCTGGGCCTGCTGCTGCTGGCGGTGGGGGCGGGCATGTTGTGGTCGGCCGCGCGCAAGCTCGAGTCGCCCGAGACCATCGAGACGGTGCAGGTGATGGCGCTGTGGGTGGCCGGCGCCGCGCTGGTGGGCAAGGAGCTGCTGTTTCGCTACATGCTGGCGGTGGCCAAGCGGGTCAAGTCGAGCATGCTGGTGGCCAACGCCTGGCACGCGCGCTCGGACGCGGCGTCGTCGCTGGTGGTGGGCATCGGCATCATCGGCAACCTGGCGGGTTATCCGATCCTCGACCCGATCGCCGCGGCGATCGTCGGCTTCATGGTCGCCCGGATGGGCTGGTCGTTCAGCTGGGACGCGCTGCACGACCTGATGGACCGGGCGATCGACGAGCAGGAGGTCGAGGCGATCCGCCGCACCCTGGCCGAGACACCCGGCGTGCGCAACGTGCACGACGTGCGCACCCGCAAGATGGGCGACCTGATCGTGGTCGACGCCCACATCGAGGTCGACGCGCACATCAGCGTCGAGGCCGGCCACGACATCGCCGTGGCGGCGCGCCAGCGCGTGCTGCAGCGCCACCGGGTGCTCAACCTGATGACGCATGTGGATCCGTGGCACCGGCCCGATCTGGACCACGCCCGGCCCGGGCCCGGGTCACACTGAGCAGCCCTCAAGTTCATCTGCGCTGCGGCCGAAAACACGACACTTCCCCCGGTGTTTTCGCCGCAGTTCAAAGGAGTTCCCGAGATGAATGAAGCGCTGCCGCTGGTGTTCGACCAGCCTGATCTGGCTGCCTGCATCGGCACGCTGAGCGAGGCGCAGCTCGATGGCCTCGGCTTCGGTGTGATCGGCTTCGATGCGCAGGGTGTGGTGCGTGTCTACAACGCCTTCGAGTCGAAATATGCCGGGCTGTCGCCGCAGCGGGTGTTGGGCCATCCGCTGTTCACCGTGGTGGCACCGTGCATGAACAACTTCATGGTCGCCCAGCGCTTCGAAGACGCCGCCGCCAGCGCCGCCAGCCTCGACGCCACCATCGACTACGTGCTGACGCTGCGCATGCGCCCGGTCAAGGTCAAGCTCCGATTGCTGGCCGCGCCTGCCACGGCCTTGCGCTACGTGCTCGTGCAACGCCCGGCCTGAGGGCACGCCATGCCTGATCTTGCCGATGAATACGAGGCGCTGATCCAGTTCATGTACATGGCCCCGGTCGGGCTGGTGCAGGCCTCGATGGATGGCGAGATCGTGATGATCAATCCGATCTCGGCCCAGTTGCTGATGCCGCTGTCGCGCGGTGGCGACCTGAGCAACCTGTTTGCCGCGCTCGAAGGCGTGGCGCCGCAGTTGCGCGCCCTGACGGCCAGCTTTGCCGCCTCGCACGGCATGGTGTGCGACGGTCTGCGCATCCCGATCACGGCCGGCGCGCGAGGCCTGTCCGACGCGCAGATGCTGTCGATCAGCCTGCTCAAGCTCGACGAGACGCGCCTGATGGCGGTGCTCGGCGACATCACGCAACAGGTCCGGCGCGAGCGGCTGCTGCGTCAGAACGAGGCCTGGCTGAACGCCATCTTCACCGGCGTGACCGACTACGCACTCGTCAGCCTCGACGCCCGCGGCTGCATCGACGACTGGAATCCGAGCATCGGCCGGGTCACCGGCTTTGCCCGCGAGGCCGTGCTCGGCCGACCCTATTCGATCTTCTACCCCGAAGACGCCACCACGCCCGAGCGCCTGCTCGACCGCCTGCGCGAGGCCGATGCCAACGGCTGGAGCCTCGACGACGGCTGGCGCCTGCGGGCCGACGGTTCGCGCTTCTGGGGCAGCGCCCTGATCGCACCGCTGCGCGAGCGCGAAGAGCCCCATGTGCCAGCCTCTGCAGGCCGGCCCGGCGACACCGACGAGCCGGCCTATTGCCTGGTCTTGCGCGACATCTCCGACAAACGCGAGGCCTGCGAGCAGCAGCGCCAGGCCAACGACTGCGACCACCTGACGGGCATCGCCAACCGGCGGTCGTTTTTCGAGGCCGCAGAACTCGAACTGATGCGCGCGAGACAGTCGCCCCGGCCGCTGTCGATGATCCTGTTCGATGCCGATCATTTCAAGCTCATCAACGACCGCCATGGCCATCACGCGGGGGATGCGGTGCTGCGTCACCTGGCCGCCCTGCTCACGGCCAACTTCCGGCAGGTGGACGTGGTGGCGCGGGTGGGTGGCGAGGAGTTCGCGGTGCTGTTGCCTTCCACCGGACTGCACGGCGCCGTGCGGGTGGCCAACCGGCTGAGGCAGGCCGTCGAGGCGCAGACGGTGGAGGTCGATGGCGTCGAGATCCATTGCACCGTCAGCGGCGGTGTGGCCACAATGGCGGCCGGCCTGAGCGGACTGGATGCCTTGATGAAATGCGCCGACCAGGCCTTGTACGCGGCCAAGGCGGCGGGGCGCAATCGCATCGAATCGGCCGCCCCTGCCTGAGCGCGACTGAACCGGAGAGGGTCCACGATGCACATCGACAGTGATGACACCGCCCAAGCCCATGATGCCCATGAAGCGCTGATGCAGTTCCTGTACCGGGCCCCGATCGGTCTGGCGCAGACCACGCTGGCCGGGGAGATCGAGATGATCAATCCGATGTCGGCCCGGTTGCTGATGCCGCTGTCGCGTGACGGCGGTCTCGACAACCTGTTCGAGGTGCTCGACGGGTTTGCGCCCCAGCTGCGTGGTCTGGTGGCGGCGTTCGAGCCGTCCAGCGGGGTGGTGTGCGAGTCGGTGCGCATGGCCATCGAGGCCGGCACCGGTGGCCTGGCCGAGGCCCAGGTGCTGTCGGTGAGCCTGATGAAGCTCGATTCGGCGCGACTGATGGCCGTGCTCAGCGATGTCACCCACGAAGTGCAGCGCGAACAGCAGCACCTGGCGCGCCGGCTCAGCGATGCGGCGCGCATCGACAGCCTGACGCAGATGCCCAACCGCGCCGCGGTGTGCGATCAGATCCAGCGCGCTCTGCTGCTCGCGGCGACAGACGATGAACCGGGCTTTGCGGTGCTGTTCATGAACTGCGACCGCTTCAAGCAGATCAACGACACCCTCGGCCACGCCGTCGGCGACGAGGTGCTGGGCCTGATGGCCGACCGGTTGCGCGGCACGCTGCGCCGCCACGATCGTGTCGGCCAGATCGACCCGGACCAGCCGATGGCCGCACGCATCGGCGGCGACGAGTTCGTCGTGATGCTCGACGATCTGCGCCGCCCCGACGATGTGCATGCGGTGGCGCGGCGGTTGCTCGACGTGCTGTCCAAACCCTATGGCATCGGCCGCCATCAGCTGCACTGCAGCGTCAGCATGGGCATCGTGCTGGGGGCCCAGGCCCGCGGCGATGCCGACGCCGTGCTGCAGGACGCCAGCATCGCGATGGTCGAGGCCAAGCGCGCCGGTGCCGCACGTTACGTGGTGTTCGAGCCGGCCATGCGCGAGCGCGCGGCGCAGCGCGGCGACATCGAATCCGAGCTGCGCCGGGCGCTGGCCGAAGGCGAACTCTTCGTCGTCTATCAGCCCGTCGTCGGCTTGCAGGGCGCGGACCTGGTGGACGGCCGCATCGACGCGTCGGCGGGGGTCGAGGCGCTGGTGCGCTGGCGCCATCCCCGGCGCGGCCTGGTGCCGCCGCTCGAATTCATCGGCGTGGCCGAAGACTGCGGGCTGATCGGCGCGCTGGGCGACTTCGTGCTCGCCACCGCCTGCCATCAGTTCGTGCAGTGGCAGCAGGTGCAGGGTGAACGCGCGCCGCGCAAGCTGGCCGTCAACCTGTCGCGCGCCCAGCTCGGCCAGCCCGGTTGGGTGGACGCGGTGCGGCAGATCCTGCAGACCAGCGGCATGGCGCCCGGCCAGCTCCAGCTCGAAGTGACCGAAAGCCTGGCCGCGCAGGACGATGGCGTGCGTTCGCGCCTGCACGAGCTCAAGGCGCTCGGGCTGACGCTGGCGCTCGACGACTTCGGCACCGGCTATTCATCGCTGGCCAGCCTGCACCTGCTGCCGGTGGACACGGTCAAGATCGACCGGTCCTTTGTCAGCCAGGTCGACACCAGCCACCACCACCGCGTGCTGATCGAGGCCACCGTGCGGGTGGCCAACAGCCTGGGCATGAACACCGTGGCCGAGGGCATCGAGACCCGGGCCCAGGCCGACCTGGTGCGCCAGCTCGGTTGTGAAAAAGGCCAGGGCTACTTTTTCAGCAAACCGCTGGCTGCGGCCGACGTGGTGGGCTGGCTGGCGCGGCAGGGCCACGAGCAGCTGACGGCCCTGGCGGACAAGCAGGCCTGAGCAAGCCCGGACTGCGCACGGCCCTCAAGGCTGGTCGAGCTCGGCGCCGCAGGCCTGGTGGCGCCCGCGCGACTTGGCGATGTAGAGCTGGGCGTCGGCCTCGCGCACCAGTGCGGCGACGGTGGCCACGGTGTCCTCGCGCTTGCTGCACACCCCCAGGCTGACCGTGACCACCGGCGCGACCAGCGAGGCGTCGTGGGCGATCTGCTGGTCGAACACGTGCTGGCCGAGCTGATGCGCGAGTTCGAGCGCGCCCGACAGCGGCGTCTCGGGCAGCAGGCAGGCGAACTCCTCGCCGCCGTAGCGCGCCATCAGGTCGCCCGGGCGCTTGAGGCCGGCCTTGAGCGTGCTGGCGACGCGGCGCAGGCAGTCGTCGCCGGTCTGGTGGCCGTAGTGGTCGTTGTAGGGCTTGAAGAAGTCGACGTCGATCAGGATCACGCTGAGCGCGGTGCCGCAGCGCACCGCGCGGCCCCATTCGGTGGCCAGGCGCTCGTCGAAGTAGCGCCGGTTGTGCACGCCGGTCAGGCCGTCGATGTAGACCCAGTGGCGCAGCAGGTCGCTCTGCGCCTTCAGCGTGACATGGGTGCGGACCCGGGCGCGCACGATGTTCGGGTTGATCGGCTTGGAGATGAAATCGACCGCGCCGACATCGAGCCCGAGCGTCTCGGCCGCCTCGTCGCTGTGGGCGGTGACGAAGATCACCGGGATGTCGGCGGTGGCCGGATCGGCCTTCAGCCGGCGGCAGACCTCGAAGCCGTCCATGCCCGGCATCATCACGTCGAGCAGCACCAGGTCGGGCTGCTTGCTCAGGCACAGCGCCAGTGCCTGCGGGCCGCTGGTGGCCATGAAGACCTGGTGGTCGGCCGCAAAGACCTGGTACAGCGCCTGGATGTTGATCGGCTGGTCGTCGACGATCAGCAGGCGGCGGCGCCGGTTCGGTTCGTCGGACGGCAGGCGCGGGATCGGTGCGACTTCGGGTTCTGAGGCGTTCATGGCGCGTAAGCCTGGATCAGTTCGTTGCAGGCGCGCAGGGCGCGTTCGAAGTCGAGCCGTTCGACGGCATCGTCGAGCGCCTGAAGGCGATCGCCGAGCAGGGCGGCCGCCGGGTGCCGGTGCAGTTCGGCCAGCGCGTCGATCGCGCCCATGTCGCAGCTGTGCAGCAGGTCGCCCAGGTCGTGCAGCCGGCGGTGCAGGCCGGTCGCGTCGGCGGCGCCGGCATCGGGCTGCGACGCGGCGTGGCCGGACGGTGCCGGCGTGGCTGCCGATGCGGGCTCGGCCGGCAGGGCCTGCAGCAGCGCGGCCAGGTTCGGGCCCGCAGCGGTGATGGCGCGGCAGATCTGATCGATCAGCGGCCGTGCCTGCGTGGCGTTGCCGCCGTTGCCGAGCACCTGCTCGCCGATCGCCGCGTCGCGGGCCAGGCGGGTGGCGCCCAGCGTCGCGGCGACGCCCTTGAGGGTGTGCAGGGCCCGCCCCGCGGAGGCCAGGTCGCTGCAGGCGATGTCGTCGCGCAGCTGCGCGGGCAGCAGCGCCAGGTCGTCCACGAACACCCGCAGCATCTGCCGGTAGACCGCCAGCCGGCCGCCGAGCCGATCGAGTGCGGCGCCGAGGTCGACGCCCGCATCGGCAGCCGCCGCAAGCAGCGCCGGCGAGGCCTCGAAGCGGGTGGGCCGTGCATCGGCCGCGGCGGGTTCGCTCGATGGCGCGAGCCCGGCCTGGCGGCGCAGCACCTGCACCAGGTGGTCGATGTCGAAGGGCTTGCCGACGTGGTCGTCCATGCCCGCGGCCAGGCAGGCCTCGCGATCGGTGCTCATCGCGTTGGCGGTCATGGCCACGATCGGCAGCCTCGTCAGGCCGAGGTTCTGGCGGATCCGGCGGGTGGCGGTGTAGCCGTCCATCACGGGCATCTGAAGGTCCATCAACACGACATCGAACGGCCGGGTCGCTGCGGCCACCGCCACGACGGCTTCTTCGCCGTGGTTCGCAATCTGCACGATCGCGCCCTCCTGGGTGAGCAGTTCGCGCGCAACTTGCTGGTTGGTCGGATTGTCTTCCACCAGCAGCAGCCGCAGGCCCGCCAGCCGGTGCAGGCCGACTGCCCCGTTCCGGGCGCGGGCTTGCGGGCCGGGCTGCGCCGGGCGGGCATCGGCGATGGCGTCGAACAGCATCGACGCGGTGACCGGCTTGACCAGGAAGCCGTCGAGCACGCCCGGTTCGCGCTCGCTGCGCTGGGCCAGCAGCTCGCGGCCGTGGGCGGTGACCATGACGACGATCGGCGCCGCACCGTCGAGGCCGCGCTCGCGGATGCGCCGCGCGGTCTCCCAGCCGTCGAGGCCGGGCATCTGCCAGTCGACCAGCACCGCCTGGTAGCTGTTGCCCGCGCCGGCCTGGGCGTGCATGAGCGCCAGGGCCTGCTCGCCGCTGACGGCCAGGTCGACCTGCCAGCCCAGCGAGCGGCACATGCCACCCAGCACGTCGCGCGCGATCGGGTGGTCGTCGACCACCAGGGCGTGCAGGGCCGCCAGACGGGGCGGCGAGTCGGCCGGGCCGTCGGCCGGCTCGGGCGCCACCGGCAGCGTGATGCAGAAATGGAAGCGGCTGCCGCGGCCGGGTTCGCTCGCGACCTGCAGCTCGCCGCCCATCAGCGCCACCAGCCGCTGGCTGATCGCCACGCCCAGGCCGGTGCCGCCGAAGCGGCGCGTGGTGGAGGCCTCGGCCTGCGTGAAGGCACTGAAGATGCGGGCCTGGTTTTCGGCGGCGATGCCGATGCCGGTGTCGCGCACGGCGATCTGCAGCGTCACGCCGAGGGCGCTGCGTTCGCGCACCGCCACCGACACCACCACCTCGCCTTCGGCGGTGAACTTGATGGCGTTGCCACCCAGGTTGATCAGCACCTGCTGCAGCCGCATCGCGTCGCCCACCAGGGCGCGCGGCAGGGTGGGGTCGATGTCGAACAGCACCTCGACCTCCTTGCCGCCGATGTTGGCCGACAGGATCACCGACAGGTCGCGCAGCAGCTGGTCGATCCGGAACGGCCGGGCCTCGAGCACCATGCGCTCGGCCTCGGCCTTGGAGAAGTCGAGGATGTCGTTGAGCAGGCGCAGCAGCGAGCGCGCCGCGCCCTCGGTCTTGGCGACGTAGTCGGCCTGGCGCGGCGCCAGCTCGGTCTTGTGCAGCAGCGCCAGCATGCCCAGGATGGCGTTCATCGGCGTGCGGATCTCGTGGCTCATGTTGGCCAGGAACTCGCTCTTGGCGCGCGAGGCCGCTTCGGCCGCCTCGCGGGCACGCTGGAATTCGGTGATGTCGATGCGAAAGCCCACGGTGTGGCCGTCGGGCATGCGGCGCTCGACGATGCGCAGCGTGCGGCCGTCGTCGAGCGCCTGCACCAGCGGGGCGTTGCCGGCACGGTGCGCGGCCATGCGCTCGGCCACCCAGTCGTCGACGCGGCCGATCGCGTCGACGTACTGGCCGCGTTCGGCGCCCTTGCGCACGATCTCCTCGAAGGTGGTGCCGGGCACGATCAGGTCGGCCGAGGCGGCGTAGATGCGGCGGTACTTGTCGTTGCAGAACACCAGCCGGTCGTCGGGGTCGTAGAGCACGAAGGCCTCGTCGATGGTGTCGATGGCGCCGCGCAGCAGCTGCGCGCTGCGCTGCACCTCGGCCTCGGCCTTGCGGCGTGCGCTGATGTCGGTGTAGGTGGTCACGAAGCCGCCGGCGGGCAGCGGGCCACCGCGGATCTCGAGCGAGGTGCCGTCCGGGCGCACCCGCTCGAACTGGTGCTGCACGACCGGCGAACGAGCCCGGTCGACGATGGTGCGGATCTTGGCCTCGATGTCGTCGGGGCCGTATTCGCCGTGTTCGGCGTTGTGGCGGATGATGTCCTCGAAGCGCGTGACCGGGCCCTCGAACAGGCGGTCGGGCAGGTCCAGCAGGCTGCGGAACTGGGCGTTCGCGGCCACCAGCAGGCCGTCGGCATCGAACACGCTCAGGCCGCACGGCAGGTTCTCGAGCACGCTGGCCAGCACCTCGTTGTTGCGCCGCAGCTCCGACTCCAGCTCGCGCCGCGCGGTCACTTCCTGCAGCGTGCCGAGCATGCGCACCGCCTGGTCGCCGACGAATTCGGTCTCGCCGACGGCGCGCACCCAGATGTGCTGGCCGCCGGCGGTGGTGAACGGCAGCTCCATGTCGTAGCCCTCGCCGGTGGCGATGCTGCGTTGCACCGCCTGTTCGAGCAGCGGCCGGCTTTCGGGGTCGAAGTACGACATCACCTCGGTCAGGGTCGGACGGTGTCCGGGCTCGACGCCGTGGATGCGGCAGGTCTGGTCGGTCCAGAGGATTTCCTGCGTGCCGAGGTCGTAGGACCAGCCGCCCACGCCGCCGATGCGGCCGGTGCGGTCGAGCAGGTCCTGGCTGGCGCGCAGCGCGGCTTCGGCGTGCTTGCGCTCGCTGATGTCCATGTGCGTGCCGGCCATCCACAGCGGGCGTCCGCTCTCGCTGCGGCCCGACAGCTTGCCGCGGTCGAGCACCCAGACCCAGTGGCCGTCGCGGTGGCGCATGCGCACCTCGCACTCGTAGGCGGGCAGCGCGCCGTTGAAGTGGTGCTCGAGCAGCACCGCCGAGCGGCGCAGGTCGTCGGGATGCGTGAGCGCGCTCCAGGTGCCGATGTGGGTGGGCGCCAGCTCGTCGAGCGTGTAGCCGGCGATCCCGGCCCAGCGTTCGTTGAAGATGGTTTCGCCGGTCTCGACATTCCATTCCCAGGTGCCGACGTCGGTGCCGGCCAGGATGTTGGCCAGGCGCTGCTGGCCGCGGGTGAGTTCGAGCTCGGCGTGCTTGCGCGCCGAGATGTCGAGGTGGATGCCGGCGATGACGAGCGGGCGTCCGTGCGCGTCGTGCCCGGTCACGCGCCCGCGGCTCTGGATCCAGACCCAGTGGCCGGCCTTGTGGCGCATCCGGAACTCGGCCTCGTACTCGCTGCTGCGTCCCGTCAGGTGCGACTCGCGCGCCTGCTCCACGCGCGCCAGATCGTCGGGATGCACCAGCGACGGGAACGAATGCGCCCGCAGCAGCGCCGTGTACTCGGGCAGCGTGTAGCCGAGCATCTGCGCGTAGGCCGCGTTGACGCGGTTCTCGCTTTTCGCCAGGTCGTGTTCCCAGGTGCCGGCCTGGGTGCCGTCGATGATGGCGGCCAGCCGCCGGCGCTGGTCGGCGATCTCCTGCACGGCGAGCTTGCTGGCGCTGATGTCGGTGGCGATCTCGACGAAGCCGATCACCTGGCCGGCGTCGTCGTGCACCGGCTGCACCTCGGTGTCGACCCAGACGTCGTGGCCGTCGGCCGCCCGGTTCAGGATCTCGACCCGGCAGCCGACGCCGGCCGCGGCCGAACGCAGCAGCGTGTCGATCGCCGCCGGCGAGCTGTCCGGGTGGCCCAGCAGGCGGCCGGGGGTGGCGCCCAGCGCCTGCTCCGGGCTGTAGCCGTAGACCTGCGTGAAGGCGTCGTTGACCCAGGTGATGCGCAGCGCCCGGTCGGTGATGATCACCGCGTTGGAGGTCCGGCGGGCCACCAGCGCGAGCAGCCCGTGTTCGGCCAGCCACTGCTGCATCTGCGATTCGACCTGCCGGCAGCGGCGCACCCGGCGCCACAGCCACACCGCCAGCACGGCGTTGCCCAGCAGGCCGGCGGCGCTCGCCAGCCATGGCGCCCAGGCGTGCTGCGGCGCTTCGGGGCGGGCGTCGCCGGCCGCGACCAGCAGCCAGCCCGCGATGGCCGCCGCGCACAGGCTCAGCACGATGGCACCTGCGGGCATCACGGCGTCCGAGCGCCAGCTGGATTGATCCCGCAACATCGACGACGGCGCCTTTCAGAAGTCTGTTTTCGGTGATGGCCCGTGTCGGCTCCCGGGGGCCGAGCCGGCCGGATGCCGGGGCGCGAAATTATCGCGGTGCCTTCGTGCCCGGTCTGTGGCATAGGCCTCGGATTCGGTGCCCTCCTGGCGGCGGGCTCCGGTTTGACGGACTGGCGGCTTAGCACTCTCGAGGGTCGAGTGCTAAAATTCTTGAACTTAAGGAGGACAGACCCGTCTATGTCTACCATGAACCTGTCTGCATCTGCTGCCTCGACCGCCGTCATCGTCCGTGATCCGTGGGCCCTGGTTCCCTCGCTGGGCAATCTGGACGCCTACATCAGCGCGGTCAACCGTCTGCCGCTGCTCACGCACGAGGAAGAAGTGAGCTTCGCGCGGCGTCTGCGTGACAGCCAGGACGTCGAAGCGGCCGGCCGGCTGGTGCTGTCGCATCTGCGCCTGGTGGTGTCGGTGGCGCGTCAGTACCTCGGTTACGGCCTGCCGCACGGCGACCTGATCCAGGAAGGCAACGTCGGCCTGATGAAGGCGGTCAAGCGTTTCGACCCCGAGCAGGGCGTGCGCCTGGTCAGCTACGCCATGCACTGGATCAAGGCCGAGATCCACGAGTACGTCCTGAAGAACTGGCGCGTGGTCAAGCTCGCCACCACCAAGGCGCAGCGCAAGCTGTTCTTCAACCTGCGCTCGATGAAGCGCCAGCTCAAGGGCGAAGCCGCCGACGGCGACACCCATCGCAGCTCGCTGACCGAAGCCGAGATCGACACCGTCGCGCGCGAACTCAACGTCAAGCGCGAAGAAGTGATCGAGATGGAGGCGCGTTTCGCCGGCGGCGACGTGGCGCTCGAGCCCGGCTCCGACGAGGACGACGAGAGCTACACGCCGATCGCCTACTTGGCCGACGAGCGCCAGGAGCCGACCCGCGCGCTCGAGGCCGCGCACCGCGACGAACTCGCCGGCCCCGGCCTGCTGCGCGCGCTCGACGCGCTCGACGCCCGCAGCCGCCGCATCGTCGAGGAGCGCTGGCTGAAGGTCAACGACGACGGCTCGGGCGGCCTGACGCTGCACGACCTGGCGGCCGAATACGGCGTCAGCGCCGAACGCATCCGCCAGATCGAGGTGGCGGCGATGAAGAAGATGCGCAAGGCGCTGGTCGAACACGCCTGAGCGTTCGCATCCTCCGTCAACACGCCGGCCTCGTGCCGGCGTTTTCATTGCGCCGGTCGCTACAGATCGCGCGCGCATCGGCGCCAAACTGTACTGGCCGCGCACCGCGCCGAGCCTCTAGACTGGCCGGCTGCTCACCTCGACCCCGATGCCCCTCGCCGACTACCTCGCGCTGCTGGCGCTCATCACCGCGATGGCGTTCACGCCCGGGCCCAACACCACGCTGTCGACCGCGCTGGCGGCCAACTTCGGCCTGCGCGGCGCGCTGCGTTTCGTGGTCTCGGTGCCGGTCGGCTGGACGCTCCTGCTGCTGTGCGCCAGCCTGGGTCTCGCCGGCGCGATCCAGGCCTGGCCGGCGCTGGGCTGGGCCATCAAGGCGGTCGGGCTGACGTATCTGTGCTGGCTGGCCTGGCGGCTGTGGGGCGCCGATCGGCTGGGCGAGGCCGATGGCGCCGGCCTGCGGGTCGGTTTCCGGCAAGGTGTGGCGCTGCAGTTCGTCAACATCAAGGCCTGGATGGCCGCGCTCACCGTCACCGCCGGCTGGGTGCTGCCCGGGCCGCTGGGCGAGCGCCTGCTGGTGGTCGCACCGACCATGGTGTTCTATGCCTTCGCCAGCAATTTCAGCTATGCGCTGATCGGCTCGCTGCTGCGCCGCTGGCTGACGGTGGGGCGGCGGCTGGCCTGGTTCAACCGCGGCATGGCGCTGGTGCTGCTGGCCACCGCGGTGTGGATGGCGCGGACCTGAGGGCCCGGTGATGCCGAACGCGAGCGCCGCCGCCTTCGAGACGCCCGCCGCGCGCCGCCGGCGCGAAAGCCTGGGCCTGTGGCTCGGCCTGCTCGGCGTGGTGATCTTCGCGATGACCTTCCCGATGACCCGGCTGGCGGTCGGCCCGCTCGACGCGCCGCAGCTGTCGCCGCTGTTCGTGACCGCCGCGCGCGCCTGCGGGGCCGGGCTGCTGAGCCTGGCCTATCTGCGCCTGAGCCGTGCGGCGCGGCCCGATCGCGATGAATTCCGCCGTTATGCCGTCTGCGCCGCCGGCACCGTGATCGGCTTTCCGCTGTTCGTCGGCCTGGCCTTGCGCGAGGTGCCGGCGATGCACGCGGCCGTCGTCACCGGCGTGCTGCCGCTGAGCACGGCGCTGTTTGCGGCCTGGCACCTGCGCCAGCGGCCATCGCCGGCGTTCTGGGCGTGTGCCGGGCTGGGCTGCGCGCTGGTGATCGGCTTCGCGGTCTGGCAGGGCGGTGGCGCGCCGGTGCTGGCCGACCTCTGGCTGCTGCTGGCGGTGCTGAGCGCGTCGGCCGGCTACGTGGCTGGCGCGCAGCTGTCGGTGCGGCGGCCGGCCGAACACGTCATCAGCTGGGTGCTGGTCGGCAGCCTGCCGTCGACCCTGCCGCTGACCGTCTGGAGCTGGCCGCAGCAACCGGCCTTGCCGACCGCCTGGGCGGCGCTCGGCTACGTCACGGTCTTCTCGATGTGGCTGGGTTTCTTCGCCTGGTACCGCGCGCTGGTGATCGGCGGCACGGTGCGCGTCAGCCAGGTGCAGCTGGTGCAGCCTTTCCTGGCGCTGCTGATGGCGGTGCCGATCCTGGGCGAGCCGCTCGAACCCGCCACCGTCGTGTTTGCGCTGGCCGTGCTGGCCACCGTGCTGCTGGGCAAGCGCATGCCGGTGCAGCAGGCCTGAGCGCAGGGTTTATCGTCGGCCTGATTCCTGTCCCCACACCGCGCGTTTCATCTGTCTGAAGCCATGACCTCGACCGCATCCAATCCCCTCTGGCAGCAGGCGCGCCGCAGCGCCCGCCTCAACCCGTCCATCATCCGCGAGATCCTCAAGGTGACCGAGCAGCCCGGCATCCTGTCGATGGCCGGCGGCCTGCCGTCGCCCGACACCTTTCCGATCGAGGCGATGCGCGAGGCCAGCGATCGGGTCCTGCGCGACTGCCCGCGCGAGGCGCTGCAATACGCCGCCAGCGAGGGTTACGGGCCGCTGCGCGAGTGGGTTGCGGCGCACCTGGGCGCGCAGGGCATGCAGGTCGGTGCCGACCAGGTGCTGATCACCACCGGCTCGCAGCAGGGCCTCGATCTGGTCGCCAAGGTGATGGTCGA
This sequence comes from Leptothrix cholodnii SP-6, assembly GCF_000019785.1. NCBI lineage: Bacteria > Pseudomonadati > Pseudomonadota > Betaproteobacteria > Burkholderiales > Sphaerotilaceae > Leptothrix > Leptothrix cholodnii. The sequence continues at coordinate 3,957,121 of NC_010524.1, read as the reverse complement.
TCCGGCCGCGCCGGTGGCCGTGGAGACGCCCACCTACCTCGGCGCGCTGCAGGCGTTCGCGCCGTTCGAGCCGGTGTTCGTCAACGTCGCGGGCGACGAGTCCGGCCCGCTGCCGCAGGCCGTCGCCGAGCTGCCGCGGCTGGCGCCGGGCTGCCGGTTCTTCTACGTGCTGCCGAACTTCCAGAACCCGACCGGGCGCCTGATTCCGCAGGCGCGCCGGGACGAGCTGATCGCCGCGGCACAGCGTGCCCGCCTGCCGCTGCTCGAGGACAACCCCTACGGCGACCTCTGGTACGAAGCGCCGCCACCCGCGCCGCTGGCCGCGCGTTGGCCCGAGGGCGTGATCTACATGGGTTCGTTCTCGAAGATCCTCGCCCCCGGCCTGCGGCTGGGTTACGTGGTGGCGCCGCGCGAGCTGTGCCCCAAGCTGCTGCAGGCCAAGCAGGCCGCCGACCTGCACACGCCGAGCTTCAACCAGCGGCTGGTCCACGAGGTCATCCGCGACGGTTTCCTCGATCGCCACACGCCCACCATCCGCGCCCTCTACCGCACCCAGCGCGACGCCATGCAGGCTGCCCTGCTGGCGCACATGCCCGAGGGCACGCAGTGGTCGGCGCCGCAGGGCGGCATGTTCTTCTGGCTGCGCCTGCCCGAGGGCATCGACGCGCTGGCGCTGCTGCCGCAGGCCGTGCGCGAGGGCATCGCCTACGTGCCGGGGTCGGCCTTCTACGCCCACGCCGCCGATCCGCGCACGCTGCGGCTGTCGTTCGTGACGCTGAGTCCGGCCGACATCGCCACCGGCGTGGCCGTGCTGGGCCGGGTGCTGCGCGAGCAGCTGGCCGACGTGGCCCAGTCGGCCCCCTGATTGCACGAAAGAGTGCCATGAGCGAATCGCGCCGCTACGCCCAGCTGGATGTCTTCAGCGCCGAGCCCCTGCTCGGCAATCCGCTCGCGGTGGTCGTCGATGCCCGGGGGCTCGACGACACCACGATGCAGGCCTTCGCGCGCTGGACCAACCTGAGCGAAACCACCTTCCTGCTGCCACCCGAGGATCCGCGGGCCGACTACCGGGTGCGCATCTTCACGCCGGCACGCGAACTGCCGTTCGCGGGTCATCCGACGCTCGGTTCGTGTCACGCCTGGCTGGCCGCCGGGGGTGTGCCGCATGACGCGGGCGAGGTGCTGCAGGAGTGCGGCGTCGGCCTGGTCCGGATCCGCCGGCAGACGGTCGACGGCCGCACCCGACTGGCGTTTGCCGCGCCGCCGCTGCGCCGCAGCGGGCCGGTCGATGCGGCGCGGCATGCCCGCGTGCTCGCCGCCCTGCGCCTGCCCGCCGAGGCGGTGCGCGCGGTCGAGTGGGTCGACAACGGCCCGCCCTGGATCGCCGCGCTGCTGCAGGACGCGCAGGCCGTCCACGCGCTGCAGCCTGATTTCGCTGCGATGCAGGGCCTGGAGCTGGGCGTGGTCGGCGCCTATCCGGCGGGCAGTGCGCTCGACTTCGAGCTGCGTGCCTTCGTGCCCGAACTCGGCGTGCCGGAAGACCCGGTCACCGGCAGCCTGAACGCGGGTGTCGCGCAATGGCTGATCGGCGCCGGTCTCGCGCCGCGGCGTTATGTGGCGGGGCAGGGCCGTGCGCTCGGCCGCGACGGCCGTGTTCACGTCCAGGCCGACGGCGACACGGTCTGGATCGGCGGCGACGTGGCCGAGTGCATCACCGGGATGGTCAGGCTGTAGCTGCGCCACGAAAGCAGGAGGCCTGCGCAAAGGCAGGCCTCTCGTCGCGCGTGGGCACATGACCCGAAGCGCCGCTCACCCGCTGCGGGCGAGCCGGCGCTCGTGGCGTTCAGTCCTTGCGGTAGTTGTCGTGGCAGCCTTTGCAGGTCTTGCCGGCTTCGCCGAACGCGACCTTGATCTGGTCGAGGTTGCCGGTCTTGGCCGCCGCGTTCAGGGCGGTGATGGCTTCCTGCATCTTGGTGGCGCCGGCCTTGACCTTGTCCATCTCGGTCCAGACTTCCGGCTTGGCGCGGGTGTCGCCCTTGTCGCTGCCCGGCACGAAACCGGCGAACGGCAGCATCGACATCGTGGCCACGATCTGGGCGTTGTCGGCCACGGTCTTGGCGTCGAACGGGGCCTTGCCCTGAACGACCGCACCGATGCGGCCGAAGTGGGATCCCATGACGGTGAAGGCCGACTTGCGATACTTGATCGCATCTTCGGGCTTCTGGAACTGGGCTGCCGCGGGCAGGGCCAGGAACAGGCCAACAGTTGCGCTCAGTGCAAGGGTGAAACGTTTCATCGGTCAGAACTCCTCGGTGATCGGATGTGGGTGATGGTCGACTGACAAATCGGGTTGTTTGCCCCAAAAGGGCCAAGATCAGTCTACGCTCGCATTCACGAAATCGAGCAGAACCGCCCGCTGTGTCCATTGACAGCAACAGTGTTTTCCGCCCCGGCATGCGGCGGTCACGTCCACACAAAGGCTCAACGATGCAATCGTCGTCTATTCATGCTTCTCGCTCTTCTCCTTCTTCCGGTTCTTCTGCGGCTGTCCGCGTGCGCGTCTGGGATCTGCCCACGCGGCTGTTCCACTGGAGCCTGTTCGTCTGCGTGGTCGGATCGGTGATCACGGCCAAGGTCGGCGGCAATGCGACGGTGTGGCATTTCCGGCTCGGTCTGGCGGTGCTGGCCTTGCTCACGTTCCGGCTGATCTGGGGGCTGGTGGGCGGGCGCTGGTCGCGCTTTGCCAGCTTCGTCTATTCGCCGTCCAGCCTGCTGCGGTATCTGCGCGGCCAGCCGCAGCCCGGCGATCACTTCGAGGTCGGCCACAACCCCCTGGGCAGCCTGTCGGTGTTTGGCCTGCTGGGGGTCATGCTCGTGCAGGTCGGCACCGGGCTGGTGGCCGACGACGAGATCGCCAATGCCGGCCCGTTGATCGCCCACGTCAGCGGCGCGGTCTCGAGCCTGGCCACGACCTGGCACAAGACCGGCGGGCAGTGGCTGATCTATCTGCTGGTGGGCCTGCACCTGGCGGCGATCGTCTATTACCGGGTCGGCAAGCGGGTCGATCTGGTCGGCCCGATGCTGCATGGCGACAAACCTTTGCCCGCGCACGTGCCGCCGTCGGTCGACAGCTGGCCGAGGCGCCTGCTGGCGCTGCTGGTGGGCGCGGCGTGTGCGGCGCTGGCGATCTGGGTGAGCCGGCAGGGCGGCTAGACTGGCGCCATGCGGATGCCCCAGATGCGCCTGATCTCGCCGGATACACCGGCCTTGATCGACGCTGCGCGCGAGCTGTTCCGGGAGTACGCCCAGAGCCTCGCGGTGGATCTGTGTTTCCAGGGCTTCGAATCCGAACTGGCCGGCCTTCCGGGTGACTACGCCGAGCCGGCCGGCGCCCTGCTGCTGGTGCTGGTCGACGGCGAGCTGGCAGGGTGCGGGGCCTTCCGGCCGCTGCCCGATGCCGATCTGCCCAATGCCTGCGAGATGAAGCGCCTGTATGTGCGCCCCGCCTTTCGCCGCTACGGCCTGGGCCGGCTGCTGGCTCAGCAGCTGATCGATCAGGCGCGAGAAGCGAGTTATTCGCGGATGTACCTCGACACCCTGGACGACATGGAGTCGGCCCGAGAGCTCTACGCGACGCTCGGCTTCCATGAGGTTGCGCCGTACTACTTCAATCCGATTCCCGGCGCGCATTACCTGTGTGTCGATCTCGACCGCAGCGTCACGCGCTATTGACCTGAAGCGGGCCGGGGTCGATTCGGTTTCGTCGACGTCGGGCGTCGGTTACGCCGCGGTACGGCCTTAGCATCGCGGCGCACTGGCGCATCGACGCCGGGCCTTCAACGATCCAAGGAGACTGTGCATGTCGCTCGACCTGATCTACGCCGTCAGTGCCCCGATGCTGCTCGGCGAGTCCCCCATGTGGCACCCGCAGGAGCAGTTGCTGTACTGGGTCGACATCCCCGGCAAGCGCCTGCATCGGCTCGATCCGGGCAGCGGTGCCCAGCGCCACTGGGATTTCCCGTGCGAGCCGGCGGCCTGCGCGCCGGTGCTGGGTGGCGGCCTGCTGCTGGCCATGCGCGACGGCCTGTGGCGCTTCGACCCCGAAACCTCGTTGCGCAGCCTGCTGTGCGAGCCGCCCTACGACCCGTCGAGCGAACGCTTCAACGACGGCAAGTGCGATCCGCTGGGGCGCTTCTGGGTCGGCACCATCTACGAGCCGCGCGAGCCCGCGCGAGCCGCGCTGTACCGCTGGCACGCACGCAAGCTCGATCGCATGGCCGGAGACATCACGGTCTCGAACGGCCTGGGCTGGAGCCCCGATGCCCGCACGATGTACTGGTCCGACACCAAGGCTCACACGGTCTACGCCTTGGACTTCGATGTCGGTGAGGGCGCCGTGTCGCAGCAGCGCGTGTTTGCCAGCTTCGAGCGCAAGCGGCCGGATCAGGATCTGCGCCATTACGGCGGCCGCCCGGACGGCGCGGCGGTCGATGCGCAGGGCTGCTACTGGGTGGCGATGTTCGAGGGCCAGCGTCTGCTGCGTCTGTCGCCGCAAGGCACGGTGCTGCGCGAGCTGGCCTTGCCGGTGCGCTGTCCGACCATGCCGTGTTTCGGTGGGGCGGACCTGCGCACCCTGTACATCACGACCGCGCGCGAGAACCGGCCCGCCCCAGAACTGGCCGAACAGCCGCTGGCGGGCTGTGTGCTCTCATTGCGGGTCGACGTGCCTGGCCTGCCGGTGAACTACGCGAGGCTTTGATCGGCGCCAGGCCTCTCAAACACAAACGGACGGCTGCGCACAAGTGGTGCGAAGACTGTTGGCGATGGATGTTGTTTTTGGTGCACGAATCGCCCGTATTCATGCGTGGCATCCCGGATGGTTGGTCGCGTGGGGGTTTCCACGTATAATTTTTTGGTTTTGCTGAAACCGTCTGTAAGTGCCGTGGATTTGTCGCTGATTTGCTGTGATTGCCGTGGCCTTTGCTCGCCTTGCCCATGTCCGACTCGTCTGACATGAAGCAGTCGACAACCGACTGGGGTGCAGATGAGGACGGCGAAGCACCTTTCAAGAGTCTGACGCGCGAAGAGGCGTCGGCATTGAGAGCCCTGCATCCGTCACTGTCTCCGTGGCGGATCGTTGCAGCCCAGGCTGTGGCGGGTCTGCTGGTCGTCGCGGTTGCGTGGTGGCTGGTCGGATCGGTGGGAGTGACTGTGTCGGCGCTGTACGGTGCCGCCGCGGTGGTTTTGCCAACGGCCTTGCTGGCTCATGGCATGACCAGGCCTTACGGCGCGGGGTCGGGTGCTGCGGCATTCAGCTTCGTGTTATGGGAGTTCGTGAAAATCGGCTTGACCGTTGCCATGTTGGTGGCGGCAGCCTGGGTTGTGCCTGATCTCAGTTGGCCGGCATTGCTGGTCAGCATGGTCGTGTGCATGAAGGTGAACTGGCTGGCCCTGCTTTGGCGGGGTCGGGTGACGACAACTCGGTCCTGAACGGACCGTACGAGAAACAACGATGGCTGCCGAAGAACACGTTGCAGAACACGCGCCGACCGCCGGGGAATACATTTCTCACCACCTGACGCACCTGACGAGTCGTGCGCAGGGTGGCATTGCGGACTTCTCTCTTGCTGATCCGGTACTGAAGCTGGACTCGCTCTTCTGGTCCATCCTGCTGGGTGTGCTGGGCTCCTTCTTCCTGTGGCGTGTCGCCCGCAGCGTGACCTCCGGCGTGCCGGGGCGCATGCAGGCTGCGGTCGAGTTCCTGGTCGAGATGGTCGATACCCAGGCCAAGGGCATCATCCACAACGAGCAGTCGCGCAAGGTCGTGGCACCGCTGGCTCTCACGGCCTTCGTCTGGATCTTCCTGATGAACGCGATGGACCTGCTGCCGCTGGACCTGATTCCCCGCATCTGGGAAGTCATCTACGGTGCTGCGGGCCATGATCCGCATCACGCCTACATGCGTGTCGTGCCGACTGCCGACCTGTCGGTGACGCTGGGCATGTCGATCACCGTGCTGCTGGCCTGCCTGTATTACAGCGTCAAGATGAAGGGCCTGGGCGGCTGGGTCGGCGAGCTGTTCTCGGCGCCTTTCCATGCACATGGCCCCGCGGCCATCCTGCTGGCGCCGATCAACTTCACGCTGCAGATCATCGAGTTCCTGGCCAAGACCATCTCGCACGGCATGCGACTGTTCGGCAACATGTTTGCCGGCGAGCTGGTGTTCATGCTGATCGCGCTGATGGGCGCGGTGGGCTTTGGTTCCTTCGGTGGCATCGCGCTGTGGGTCGGGCAGATCATTGCCGGCACCGCATGGGCCATCTTCCACATTCTGATCATCACGTTGCAGGCCTTCATCTTCATGATGCTGACCCTCGTCTACGTCGGTCAGGCACACGACAAGCACTGATCAGTCGCGCTGATCCGGCCTGTAATTTCACTTTCCCTTCCGTCCGTCAACTACCTCTCTTAGGAGCAATCATGGAAAACGTCCTCGGTCTCGTCGCTCTGGCTTGCGGCATCATCATCGGCCTGGGTGCTATCGGCGCCTGTATCGGTATCGCCCTGATGGGTGGCAAGTACCTCGAAGCTTCGGCCCGCCAGCCTGAGCTGATGAACGAACTGCAGACCAAGATGTTCCTGCTGGCCGGTCTGATCGACGCGGCCTTCCTGATCGGCGTCGGCATCGCGATGCTGTTCGCCTTCGCGAACCCGTTCGTCCTGAAGTAATCGGTCTTTCTCGTCATTCCTGATTCCTCTCAACGAGAAAGGTCGAAGCCGTGAATCTGAACGCAACACTGTTCGCGCAGATCGTCGTCTTCGGGATCCTCTGGTGGTTCACGATGACATTCGTGTGGCCGCCGATCACGAAGGCTCTGGACGAACGCGCCAAGAAGGTCGCGGACGGTCTGGCTGCGGCCGACAAAGCCAAGCTCGAATTGGCCACCGCGAACAAGCGCGTCGAAGAGCAGCTCGTCCAATCGCGCAATGAAAACGCCAAGTTGCTGGCCGACGCTGAAAAGCGTGCACAGGCCATCGTCGACGAAGCGAAGAAACGCGCCGAAGAAGAAGGTTCCAAGATCGTCGCTGCTGCCAAGGCGGAAGCCGACCAGCAGTCGATCCAGGCCCGCGAAGTTCTGCGTGAGCAGGTCGCGGCCCTGGCGGTCAAGGGTGCCGAGCAGATCCTCAAGCGCGAAGTCAACGCCGGCGTCCACGCCGAGCTGCTGACCCGCCTGAAGACGGAGCTGTAAACATGGCCGAGCTCGCTACAGTCGCGCGTCCCTACGCCGAAGCCCTCTACCAGGTCGCCCGTCAGGGTGACGTGGCGGTCTGGGTAGAGCAAGTCTCTGCCCTGGCCCAAGTGGCCGAGAACGCCGAACTGCGCCAGTTCGCCGGCAGCCCCAAGGTGTCGGCCGAACAGGTCTACGACGTGGTCGCCGCTGCCGCGGGTGTGTCCTTGTCGACCGGTGTGCAGCACTTCCTGCGCACGGTCATCGACAACGGTCGCCTTGCGGTGCTGCCGGCCATCGCGGTGCAGTTCAATGCACTGGTGAATGCGGCCAGCGGCGTGGCGGATGCCGCGATTTTCAGTGCCTATCCGATCGAGCCGGCTCAGCTGGCCGAGGTCGTGGCGGCACTGGAGCAGCGGTTCGGCCGCAAGCTGTCCGTGAACGTCACCCTGGAGCCCGAACTCATCGGCGGCATTCGTGTCGTCGTGGGTGACGAGGTTCTCGACACGTCGGTCAAAGCCCGTCTCGAACGCATGAAGGTGGCGCTGAGCGCGTGAGCGCACGGCACAGCCAAACCAAGCGCGTGACGACACGCATCGAATTCATCCCTGCGTCACGTCTGCCCTCTGCAAAGAGGCCGCTTGACCAGACTGGGAGCACGCAATGCAACTGAATCCCGCAGAAATTTCCGAACTGATCAAGAGCCGCATCGAGGGTCTTGGCGCAGCCACTGATGTTCGCAACCAGGGCACCGTCGTTTCGGTGACCGACGGCATCGTGCGTGTGCACGGGCTGAGCGACGCGATGGCCGGCGAAATGCTCGAGTTCCCCGGCAACGTCTTTGGTCTGGCCCTGAACCTGGAGCGCGACTCCGTCGGCGCCGTGATCCTGGGCGAATACGAAGGCATCTCCGAAGGCGACACGGTGCGTTGCACCGGCCGCATCCTGGAAGTGCCGGTCGGCCCCGAGCTGATCGGCCGCGTGGTCAATGCCCTCGGTCAGCCGATCGACGGCAAGGGCCCGATCAACGCCAAGATGACCGACGTGATCGAGAAGGTCGCGCCGGGCGTGATCGCACGCAAGTCCGTCGACCAGCCGGTGCAGACCGGTCTGAAGTCGATCGACTCGATGGTGCCGATCGGCCGTGGCCAGCGCGAGCTGATCATCGGCGACCGCCAGACCGGCAAGACCGCCGTGGCGATCGACGCGATCATCAACCAGAAGGGTCAGAACATGACCTGCGTCTACGTTGCGATCGGCCAGAAGGCTTCGTCGATCAAGAACGTGGTGCGCGCTCTGGAGCAGGCCGGCGCGATGGAATACACCATCGTCGTGGCTGCCTCGGCGTCGGAATCGGCCGCCATGCAGTACATCTCGGCCTACACCGGCTGCACGATGGGCGAGTACTTCCGTGACCGTGGCGAAGACGCGCTGATCGTCTATGACGATCTGTCCAAGCAGGCCGTCGCCTACCGTCAAGTGTCGCTGCTGCTGCGCCGTCCGCCGGGCCGCGAAGCCTTCCCCGGCGACGTGTTCTATCTCCACAGCCGTCTGCTCGAGCGCGCAGCCCGCGTGAATGCCGACTACGTCGAGGCGTTCACCAAGGGTGCGGTCAAGGGCAAGACCGGTTCGCTGACGGCTCTGCCGGTCATCGAAACGCAAGCCGGTGACGTGTCCGCCTTCGTTCCGACCAACGTGATCTCGATCACCGACGGCCAGATCTTCCTGGAAACCAGCCTGTTCAACGCCGGCATCCGCCCCGCCATCAACGCCGGTATCTCGGTGTCGCGCGTCGGTGGTGCTGCACAGACCAAGCTGATCAAGGGCCTGTCCGGCGGTATCCGTACCGACCTGGCGCAGTACCGTGAACTGGCTGCGTTCGCGCAGTTCGCTTCCGACCTCGACGCTTCGACGCGCAAGCAGCTCGATCGCGGTGCACGCGTGACCGAACTGCTCAAGCAGGCTCAGTACTCGCCGCAGCCGATCAGCCTGATGGGTGCGACGCTGTACGCGGTCAACAAGGGTTACCTGGACGACATCGAGGTGAAGAAGGTCCTGGCCTTCGAATCGGGCATGCACCAGTACCTGAAGACCAGCCACGCCGCCCTGCTGCAGAAGCTGGAAACGACCAAGGCCCTGGACAAGGACGCGGAAGCCGAGCTGCAAGGCGCGATCGCTGCGTTCAAGAAGTCCTTCGCCTGAAGCCTCACTGACTGACTCACAAGGAGCACCGTCATGGCGGCAGGCAAGGAAATACGCGGCAAGATCAAGTCGGTGGAGAACACCAAGAAGATCACCAAGGCCATGGAAATGGTCGCTGCGTCCAAGATGCGCAAGGCGCAGGAACGCATGCGGGCGGCTCGTCCGTATGCCGACAAGATCCGCAACATCACGGCCAACCTGTCGCGGGCGACGCCCGAGTACCACCATCCGTTCGTGGTCAAGAACAGCGGCAGCGGTGTGGTGGGCATGATCATCGTCACGACCGACAAGGGTCTGTGCGGTGGCATGAACACCAACGTGCTGCGGCTCGTGACCAACAAGATGCGCGAACTCGACGCCGCCGGCACCAAGGTGCAGGCGGTCGCGATCGGCAACAAGGGTCTCGGTTTCCTGAACCGCATCGGCGCAAAGGTGGTCTCGCAGGCCACCCAGCTCGGTGACACGCCGCATCTGGACAAGCTGATCGGCCCGGTCAAGGTGCTGCTCGACCTCTACGCCGAAGGCAAGCTCGACGCGGTCTACATCTGCTACACCCGCTTCCTCAACACGATGAAGCAGGAGCCGCAGGTGGAGCAACTGCTGCCCTTGTCGGATGAACGGCTGTCGCAGTCGGCCGCCGAGCAGCAGTCGCACGGCTGGGACTACATCTACGAACCCGACGCGCAAGCGGTGATCGACAACCTGATGGTGCGTTACGCGGAAGCGCTGATCTACCAGTCGGTCGCCGAGAACATGGCCTCCGAGCAGTCCGCGCGCATGGTGGCGATGAAGGCCGCAACCGACAACGCCGGCAGCCTGATCGGCGAGCTCAAGCTGGTCTACAACAAGACCCGCCAGGCCGCGATCACGAAGGAACTGTCGGAAATCGTCAGCGGCGCCGCCGCTGTGGGTTGATCGCGCATTCGATCGCAAGGAAACGCCGGGCCGCTCCCAAGTTTCCTTGACCCCCTCGGGGGGCAGGGCGCCGCACAGCGGCACCCGAGGGGGCGGACAGGCTCGCAACGAATCAAGATTGAAGGAACGAAAAATGGCCAACATTCAAGCCACCGCTGGTGCGGTCGGCAAGATCGTTCAGTGCATCGGCGCCGTGGTGGACGTGGAATTTCCGCGCAACCAGATGCCGCGCATCTATGACGCGCTGAAGCTCGAAGGCACCGCACTGACGCTGGAAGTCCAGCAGCAGCTCGGCGACGGCGTGGTCCGCACCATTGCGCTGGGCTCGTCCGACGGCCTGCGCCGCGGTCTGGAAGTCAAGAACACCGGCCTGCCGATCACCGTGCCCGTCGGCCCGGCGACGCTGGGTCGCATCATGGACGTGCTGGGCAACCCGATCGACGAGCGCGGTCCGGTCAGCATGGAGCTGTCGGCCTCGATCCACCGCAAGGCACCGGCCTATGACGAGCTGAGCCCGTCGCAGGACCTGCTGGAAACCGGCATCAAGGTGATCGACCTGATCTGCCCGTTCGCCAAGGGCGGCAAGGTGGGTCTGTTCGGTGGCGCCGGCGTCGGCAAGACCGTGAACATGATGGAACTCATCAACAACATCGCCAAGGCTCACTCGGGTCTGTCGGTGTTCGCGGGTGTGGGCGAGCGGACCCGTGAGGGCAACGACTTCTATCACGAGATGGCCGATTCGGGCGTCGTCAACCTCGAGAGCCTGGGCGAGTCCAAGGTCGCGATGGTCTACGGCCAGATGAACGAGCCCCCGGGCAACCGTCTGCGCGTCGCGCTGACCGGCCTGACGATCGCCGAGTCGTTCCGCGACGAAGGCCGTGACGTGCTGTTCTTCGTCGACAACATCTACCGCTACACGCTGGCCGGTACCGAAGTGTCGGCACTGCTCGGCCGCATGCCGTCGGCCGTGGGCTATCAGCCGACGCTGGCCGAGGAAATGGGCCGCCTGCAAGAGCGCATCACGTCGACCAAGGTCGGCTCGATCACCTCGATCCAGGCCGTCTACGTCCCTGCGGACGACCTGACCGACCCGTCGCCTGCCACCACCTTCGCCCACCTGGACGCCACGGTCGTGCTGTCGCGTGACATCGCTTCGCTGGGCATCTACCCCGCGGTCGATCCGCTCGACTCGAACAGCCGCCAGGTCGACCCGAACGTCGTCGGTGAAGAGCACTACAACACCACCCGTGCCGTGCAGCAGGTTCTGCAGCGCTACAAGGAACTGCGCGACATCATCGCCATCCTGGGCATGGACGAGCTCGCTCCGGAAGACAAGCTGGCCGTGTCGCGCGCTCGCAAGATCCAGCGCTTCCTGTCGCAGCCCTTCCACGTCGCCGAAGTGTTCACCGGCTCGCCGGGCAAGTACGTGCCGCTGAAGGAAACCATCCGCGGTTTCAAGATGATCGTGGCCGGCGAGTGCGATCACCTGCCCGAGCAGGCGTTCTACATGGTCGGCACCATCGACGAAGCCTTCGAAAAAGCGAAGAAGATGCAGTAAGCGGCGCATACGGGCGGCAGGCGCCTAGCCTGACACCCGTCTGCTTGCTTCCTGCCCCTTCTTCTACACGCTTATCGAGACCGTTATGGCAACCATTCATGTTGACGTCGTTTCGGCGGAAAAAATGATCTTCTCGGGCGAGGCCAAGTTCGTGGCCTTGCCGGGCGAGAGCGGCGAGCTGGGCATCCTGCCCAAGCACACGCCGTTGATCACGCGCATCCGGCCGGGCGCCGTGCGCATCGAGCGGGCTGACAACGGCGAGGAAGAGTTCGTCTTCGTCGCCGGCGGCATCCTGGAAGTCCAGCCCGATCGCGTGACCGTGCTGGCCGACACCGCCATCCGTGGTCATGACCTCGACGAGGCCAAGGCGATCGAGGCCAAGCGCCTGGCTGAAGAGGCCATGAAAAACGCCGCCAGCGATCTCGACCTGGCCAAGGCTCAGGGCGAGTTCGCCGCGATGGCCGCGCAGATCGCCGCGATCCGCAAGTTCCGCAAGAAATAAGACATTGCCCGAAGGACGGACGGCGCAGCCGTTTGTCCGACCGCAAGCAGACGCCCGCAGCCGCGGGCGTTTTCCATTTCCTACCGGCCGCCCTGCCTACAATCGCCCGATGTACGCCGCACTGCAAAACGACAACTTCCTGCGCGCCCTGCGCCGCCAGCCGACCGACCACACCCCCATCTGGCTGATGCGCCAGGCCGGGCGTTATCTGCCGGAGTACTGCGCCACCCGCGCCAAGGCCGGCAGCTTCATGGGGCTGGCCACGAACGTCGATTTTGCGACCGAGGTGACGCTGCAGCCGCTCGAGCGTTATGCGCTCGACGCCGCGATCCTGTTCTCCGACATCCTGACCGTGCCCGACGCGATGGGCCTGGGTCTGAGCTTTGCGGCCGGCGAAGGCCCGCGTTTTGCCACGCCGGTGCGTGACGAAGCCGCCGTGGCCGCGCTCGAAGCGCCGGACATGGCCAAGCTGCAGTACGTGTTCGACGCCGTGACCTCGATCCGGCGCGCACTCGACGGCCGTGTGCCGCTGATCGGCTTCTCGGGCAGCCCGTGGACGCTGGCCTGCTACATGGTCGAAGGCCGTGGCAGCGACGACTACCGGCTGGTCAAGACCATGCTGTATCAGCGCCCCGACCTGATGCACCGCATGCTGGCCGTGACCGCCGATTCGGTGGCGGCCTACCTGAACGCCCAGATCGAAGCCGGCGCGCAGGCCGTGATGATCTTCGACAGCTGGGGCGGCGTGCTCGCCGACGGCGCGTTCCAGACCTTCAGCCTGGCCTACACCCGGCGCGTGCTGGCGCAGCTCAAGCGCGAACACGACGGCCAGCAGATCCCGCGCATCGTCTTCACCAAGGGCGGTGGCCTGTGGCTCGACGAGATCGCCGCGTGCGACACCGATGCGGTCGGCCTCGACTGGACCGTCAACCTCGACCAGGCCCGCCGGCGAGTCGGCCACAAGGTTGCGCTGCAGGGCAACCTGGACCCGAACGTGCTGTTCGCGTCGCCCGAGCAGATCACGCGCGAGGCCCAGGCCGTGCTCGACAGCTTCGGCCCGCACCCCGGCCACATCTTCAATCTCGGCCACGGCATCAGCCAGTTCACGCCGCCGGAGGCGGTGTCGGTGCTGGTCGACGCGGTGCATGCGCATTCGCGCCGCTGGCGCGCTCAGACCTGAACGCTGCGCCGGAGCGGGCTGAAAAGCTGTGAAACAGCATTGTTTTCAGCCCCGATTTCTGACAGTTGTCCCCAATGTCGGCGTGCACCGTTTTGAAGCGGTGCATGCTGCATTCGCACATCCGCGTGTCATCAAGGTCGCTGCTAAGTCCTTGATATGGAAAAGTTTTGGTACTGCACGGTTGCTGCCGCAAGAACATGCAATCCGACTTTGGTGCTTGATTCACAAGGGTTTGTCGCTGGTTTTCTCAGCTTGTTCACAAAGTTATCCACAGCAAAGGTGGACAGTTGTGAAAACTCGTTGGTGATCAGGGACTTGCGTCGATTTGCTCGAACAGGCGAGAGCTCAGCCGGCTAACTGAATGGAGTCCCTCGCCTCGGATCTGCCAACCGCAGGGCACCGTGTCTCGGTGCTGGTGGAGCTGCCACGCCACAGCCAGGTGGACAGCGCACTGAGCTACGCCAGCGACTTGCCGCTCGCGGCCGGCCAGCTCGTGCGGGTGCCGCTGGGCCGCCGGACCGTCTGCGGCATCGCCTGGGCCGAGGCCGAGCCGCAGGCCCCCGACATCGAGCTGCGCCCGGTCGCCGAGGTGCTCGACGCCCTGCCGCCGCTCGGCCCGCCCTGGCGCGCGCTGGTGAGCTTTGCCGCGGCCTACTACCAGCGCTCGACCGGCGAACTGGCACTGTCGGTGCTGCCCGGCGAGCTGCGTGATCTCGACGCCACCCAGTTGCAGCGCCGCTTGAAGCGCCTGCACAAACGCCTGGCCGCCGAGCCGATCGGCCAGGTCGATGTGCCCGCGTACGAACTGTTGCCGCTGAGCGCGGAGCAGCAGGCCGTGCTGCAGGCGCTGGCCGGCGCCGAGCCCGGCACGCACCTGCTGCACGGCGTGACCGGCAGCGGCAAGACCGAGGTCTATCTGCGCTGCGTCGCCGACGTGCTGGCGCAAGGCCGCCAGGCGCTGGTGCTGGTGCCCGAGATCAACCTGACGCCGCAGCTCGAGGCGCGCTTTCGCGCCCGCTTTCCGGCCCGCCGCATCGTCTCGCTGCACAGCGGCCTGACACCCGCCGAGCGCCTGCAGAGCTGGCTCGCGGCGCACCTGGGGCTGGCCGACGTGGTGCTGGGCACCCGCATGGCGATCTTCGCGTCGCTGCCGCGGCTGGGCCTGATCGTGGTCGACGAGGAACACGACCCGTCCTACAAGCAGCAGGAGGGCGCGCGTTATTCGGCCCGCGACCTGGCGGTCTGGCGCGGCCGCAACGAGGCGCTCACGGTGCTGCTGGGCTCGGCCACGCCGTCGCTGGAGACCTGGCACAACGCCTCGCCGACGCTGCCGGGCGGGGCGCGCTACCAGCTGCTGGCCATGCCGAGCCGGATCGGCGCCGGCAGCCTGCCGACCGTGCGACTGGTCGACCTGGCGCGCATCGCCGCGCAGTTCGGCCAGGGCGCGGTGCACAAGCAGCCGCTGGTGCCGGCGCTGGTGGCTGCGCTGAAGGAGCGCATCGAACGCGGCGAGCAGAGCCTGATCCTGCTCAACCGCCGCGGTTATGCCCCGGTGCTGCATTGCACCGGCTGCGGCTGGAAGAGCGCCTGCCCGCACTGCAGCGCCTGGCGCGTCTTCCACAAGCTCGACCGCACCTTGCGCTGCCACCACTGCGGTTTCTCGGAGCGCGTGCCGCGTGCCTGCCCGGACTGCGGCGACCCCGACATCCAGCCGGTCGGCCGCGGCACCGAGCGGCTCGAGGAACAGCTCGGCGACCTGTTGCCCGGCGCGCGCATCGGCCGCATCGATGCCGATTCGACCCGCGCCAAAGGCAGCCTCGAGAGCCAGCTCGCCAGCGTGCACGCCGGCGAGGTCGACGTGCTGGTGGGCACCCAGATGGTCGCCAAGGGCCATGACTTCCGCCGCATGACGCTGGTGGCTGCAGTCAATGCCGACTCGGCCCTGTTCGGCAGCGATTTCCGCGCACCCGAGCGGCTGTTCTCGCTGCTGATGCAGGCCGGCGGGCGGGCCGGGCGTGACGCCGCGCAGGCCGGCCGCAGCGAGCTGTGGATCCAGACCTGGCACGTCGGCCACCCGCTGTATGCGGCGCTGGTGTCGCACGACTACGCCGCGTTCGCCAAAAGCCAGCTGATCGAGCGACAGCAGGCGGGGCTGCCGCCGTTTGCGCACCTCGCGCTGCTGCGCTGCGAGGCGCGCAGCCAGCAGGCCGCCACCGCCTTCCTCGACCGCACCGCCGAACTGGGTGCGCAGATCCAGGCCGACCACCCCGCGCTGCAGGATCTGCTGATCTACCCGCCGGTGCCGCCGGCGATCCAGCGGGTGGCCAATGTGGAGCGGGCGCAGATGCTGATCGAGTCGCCCTCGCGGGTGGTGCTGCAGCGCTTCCTGGCGCGCTGGGTGCCGCAGCTGAACCAGTGCCAGGTGAGCGAGCAGCGCATCCTGCGCTGGGCGGTGGACGTCGATCCGCTGGCGATCTGACGCGGCCGCTGGCGCAGCGTGCCGGCCCGCCGACAATCGCCACACCGCGCCCCCGCACGCTCAACGACGCACATCCCGATGCCGCAGTCCGCGCCCCCTTCATCGATGGACGAACTCCTGTCCGCCGCCGCAGAACCTGTTCCCGAGCCCGCCCAGCCCAGGCGCCTGGCCATCATCGGTGCCGGCCCGGTCGGGCTGGTGCTCGCGCTGCAGGCGCAGCGCCGCCTGCCGCAGTTGCAGATCACGGTCTACGACGCCTTGCCGGCCGAACACGACGTGTCGGCCGACGCCCGCACCCTGGCGCTGGCGCAGGGCTCGGTGCAGGACCTGACCCGGCTCGGCCTGTGGCCCCAGATCGCCGCCCAGGCCGCGCCGATTCTGGCCGTGCACGTGTCGCAGCAGCAGCCTGCCTTGCTCGACCTGCTGCCGCTGCCCGGCCGGCGCCCGGGCGGCGAGCCCGAGCTGCTGATCCGCGCCGAGCAGGAAGGTTTGGCGCAGCTCGGCGCGGTGGCGAGTTACGGCGCCATCGTCGCGCCGCTGCGTGCCGCCTGGCTGGACGCCTGCGCGCAGGAGCCGCAGCGCCTGGCCGCGCGCTGGGGCACCAAGGTCAGCGCGGTGGTGCCTCGGGCCGATGGCGTCGAGATCGACGCCGGCATCGTCGAGTCGCATGACCTGGCGGTGATCGCCGAAGGCGGCGTGTTCGCCGACCAGTCGCGCAAGGCGGTGCACCACGACTACCGCCAGACCGCCTGGGTCGGCAGCGTGTTCGTCGACGGCGGCGAGCCCGGCGTGGCCTACGAGCGCTTCACGCCGCAAGGCCCGGCCGCGCTGCTGCCGTTGCCACCGAAAGACGGCCGCGCCCGCGCCGCGCTGGTCTGGTGTGTCGATGCCGACGACGATCCGGTGCGCGAGCTGAACGACACCCAGCGCCTGGCGGTGCTGCAGCACGTGCTGCCGGCGCGGGTGGGCAAGCTGGTCGGCATCAGCGCGCTGAAGGCGTTCCCGCTCGGACTCAATGCCGAGCGCAGCCTGGTGCAGGGCCGCACCGTGCGCATCGGCAACGCGGCGCAGACGCTGCACCCGGTCGGCGGCCAGGGCCTGAACCTCGGCCTGCGTGACGCCCAGGCGCTGCTCGCCGCGCTGGCGCGCCACGCCGACATCGACCAGGCGCTCGCCCGGGTGGCCTGGCAGCGCGCGCCGGACCGCTGGGCCATGATCGCCGCCACCGATTTCCTGGCCCGCAGCTTCACCTGGCCGCTGCCGGGGCTGAACACGCTGCGCGGCGCCGGCTTGTCGCTGCTGCAGGGCCTGCCGATGGTGAAGTCGCAGATCGCCCGGCGCATGATGTTCGGCTCGCGCTGAACGAGGCAGCGCCGCTCAAGGAAACGCCGGGCCGCCCCAAGTTGCCTTGCTCCCCGATCAAAGCACGCGGTGCTGCAGTGCCGGCAACTGCGTGCGCACCTCGGTCGTGCGGCGGGTTTCGACCTCGGCCAGCACCACGCCTTCGCCTTCGGCCAGATCGCCGAGCAGCCGGCCCCACGGGTCGACCACCAGGCTGTGGCCCCAGGTGCGCCGGCCGTTGGCGTGGCGCCCGCCTTGCGCGCTGGCCAGTACGTGGCACTGGTTCTCGACCGCGCGGGCGCGCAGCAGCAGCTCCCAGTGGGCTTCGCCGGTCGGGTAGGTGAAGGCCGCGCCGACCACCAGCAGGTCGCAGGGCGGGCGCATCAGCGCGCGGTAGAGCTCCGGAAACCGCAGGTCGTAGCAGATCGACAGCCCCACCCGCAACGTCTCACCGCTGCGGCCGACCGCCTCGAACGCGACCGGCTCGCGGCCCGGCCGCAGCGTGGCGGCCTCGTCGTAGCGGCGCTCGCCGTCGTCGTAGCGGAACAGGTGGATCTTGTCGTAGCGCGCCACCAGCTGGCCCGTCGGGCCGTGGACCAGGCAGCTGTTGGTGGCGTGATCGGCGTCGCCGTCGACCCGCAGCGGCAGCGTGCCGCCGATCAGCCAGATGCCGTGCTTGGCCGCCAGCTCGGCCAGGCGCTGCTGGATCGGCCCGCTGCCGGGCGTCTCGGCGATGGCGAGCTTGTCGGTGTCGTGGCGGCCCATCACGCAGAAGTATTCGGGCAGCGCCACCAGCTCGGCGCCCGCGGCGGCGGCTTCGCCCACCAGCGCGGTGGCGCGTTCGAGGTTGTGGGCCAGCTCGGGGCTGGAGACCATCTGGATCGCGGCGATCTTCATGCGGGGTACCGGGTTGGAGGTCGGGTTGGATCACTCACGGCTGCGTGGCCGGCTGCGACGCCGCCGCCTCGGCCGGATCGCCGGTCGGTTGCGGCAGCGGCCGACCCTGCTGGCGGCCGATCGGCGTGACCGAGGGCGTGTCCCAGGTTCCGCCGACGCGGAACTCGCGGGTGGCCGCTTCGGTCAGCGATCTGCGCAGGAACAGCTGGCCCAGCAGCGTGCCCAGGCCGACGGCCGGGTTGATGACGGCGTAGGCCAGCGAGGCGGCGCCGGCGTCCAGATCCGGCACGATCCAGACGTGCAGGTCCTGCGTCTCGGCGTTCAGGTCGGCCTCGCCCTCGGTCAGCACCAGCGCCTGCACGCCGCGCATGCGCAGGTTGCGGGTGCGCGCCAGGCCGGCCTGCAGGTCGACGTCGCCGTCGATCTGGTCGAAGCTGAAACCCTGCTGGAACAGATCCCGGAAGTCGAGCAGAAAGCGCCGTGGCAGCGACTGCAGGCTGAGGATGCCCAGCAGCTTGGCCACGCCCGGATCGGCCTGCAGGAACTGCCCGGCCGAGAGATCGATGCGCAGCTGGCCGTCGAGTTGGCGCACCGACGGATCGAACGGGGAGCCCGGCCAGCCGATGCGCCCCTGCAGCGAACCCCTGCCGCCCTGGACCGTGCCGGGCCAGCCGAGCTGGTCCAGCAGCGCGCCGCTGTCGTCGAGCGTGAGCTTGAAGTTCAGCCGCGTGCTGCCGCTGCGTTCGAGCGCCGACAGCGGCACGCCCGCCGCGCCGGGCGTGGTCTGCCAGACGCCGGTGGCCGCCAGCCGTGCGTCGGGGGTCTGCAGCGAGAGCTGGTCGATCTGCCACTCGTCGTGCCAGGCGCCGGCGCGGCTGCCGGGCCGGTGGCCGGCGCGCAGCACCAGCCGGCCCATCGGCCGCTGGCCGAGCTGGAACTGCTCGACCTCGATGTCGAGGCTCGGCAGCGGCGAGGCGCGGGCGGTGGCGCCGTCCGTCGCGCTCGCGGCAGGCGTCGGCTCGGCGATCGGGTCGAAGGACTGCATGGGCGCCGATGCCCGCGTCGGTGCCGAGGCGCCGCCGTCCGCGCGGGCCAGCGTGAGCCGCGTCAGCCGGGCGCGCATCCGGGCCGGCTGGCTCGGCTGCGGCGGCAGTCGCAGCTCGATGTCGCCGGCCAGCTCCTGCGCCTCGACGCGGCCGTTCCAGTGCTGGCCGTCGATGCCGGCGCTCTGCACCAGCCGCGCGTCGACCTGATGGAAGCGCCGGCCGCGCCATTCGAGTTCACCCAGTTGCAGCCTGACGTCGTGCAGCGCGGCCAGCGACTCGGTGCGGTCGGAGGGCCGGGCCGGTGCGGCGGCGGACGCGCCGCCAGGCCGCTCGCCCAAGCGGTCGAACCACTGCGTCCAGGCGTCGATGGACAGCCGGGCGTCGGCCAGCGACACGCTCCAGCCTTCGCTCGGCAGGGCGGGCATGGCGTCGCGGGTGGCCTGGCCGACCTGCAGCCAGCCGCGCTCGGGCATCGCGCCGGTGGCTTCGGTCTGCCAGCGTGCGGCCACCCGGTCGGCCAGCCGCAGCGACCAGCGCGAGCCCTCGCCGGGTGTCGTGTCGTCGACCTGCAGGCGCAGCGGCCAGGCCAGTTCGGCGCTCTTGCCGAGCGGGGCGGGCAGCTGCAGCGCCAGGCCGGTCAGCGCGCTGGCGACGTCGACGCGCGTGCCCTGGCGATCGATCGCGATCTGCAGCCGGTACGGCGCCTGCCCGGTCATCTGGCGCGCCAGCGTGGCCAGCGCCTCGTGGGGCGCAGCCAGCCGCAGGCCTTCGGCGCTGGCCTGGCCCTCGGCGGACAGGCGCACCGGCTGGTCGGCGTCCATGCCGCCCTGCAGCAGCACGCTGCCGCCGAGTGCGCGCGCGCGGGTCGGCCGCAGCGTGAAGCCCTGTTCGTTGAAGGTCAGTTCGCCACGCACGTCGCTCAGGCGCGGCACCAGCGGATGGATCTGGAATTGGCTGCCCGCCAGCGCGAGCCGGCCGGTGACGCGGCTGCGCTCGGCGTCGAGCAGCGGAATTGCCAGCTTCAGGTCGAGCGCCGCGGCGCCGCTGCCGCTGGCCTGGGCCAGCGCCTGTGCCAGCCAGCCGCCCACCGGCGAGCGGTCGACGTAGTGCAGCATGTCGTCGAGCGGCCCGCTGGCGCGGCCTTCGAGCTTGAGCTCGGGCTGATGGGCGAGGTCGGTGATGCCGCCGTCGACGCCGGTCAACAGCGTCTCGCCGCGGCCGCTGTCGGCCAGCCGGGCGCTGGCCTGGCGGATCTGCATGCCCAGCCGCTCGAAGTGCAGGCCGCCGTCGAGCTGGCTCAGGCGCGGCCAGGCGGGGCCGGCCAGGCCGAGGCTGGCCGGCACGTAGTCGAGCGTGACGCCACGCACCCGGCCGCCGATCTCGAAGCGACCCTGCGCCGGATCGGCAAACGGAAACTCGCGCAAGGCGCCACGCACCTGGGCCTGCCAGTCGTGCACCTGGCCGGCGCGCACGGCGTCGCGCACGTAATGGCGCACATCCGCCGGGATGGCCTGCGGCAGGTAGCGGTGCACCCGCGTGGCGTCGCCCTGGGCGACCCGGGCCTGCAGTTCGAGCTGGCCGGGCCAGGCGGCCCAGGCGCGGGCGGCCCGGTCGTCGACGGCGCGATCCGTCAGCCGCACCTGCCAGCGGCCGCTGGCCTCGCCGCGCAGGTCGGCGTTGTCGACCTGCAGGTGTCGCACGTCGATCTCGACCGCGGCGGGCCGGGCCGAGGCGCCGTCCGGGATCAGCCGCCAGCGCAGCTGGGCCTGCAGGCGATCGAGCGGCAGGCGCGGCTCCTCGAACAGGCCCGGAAACGCCAGCCAGCCGGCGCGCATGTCGAGCTCGGCCTCGCCGCCGGCCTGGCTGGCGCGAAAGCGCAGATCGGCCGGCGAGAGGCCGGGCCGTCCGACGCCGCTGCCCGGCGGATCGGTGCCGGTCGGTGCGGCCGGCTCGCCCGGCTGCAGGCTCAGCCCGTTGAGCCGGCCGCTGGCGCGCCAGGTGGGCGCGGCGCCGGGGGGCGCGTTCCACTGCAGTTCCAGGTCACGCAGCGTGCCGGCCGGCCTGCTGCTTGCGAGCCAGCCGGGTGCGGCAGGCGGCGCGGATGTCGATGCCGACGGCGCCAGCGCCTGGGCCAGCGCCGGCACCAGCGTGGCGAGCGTGGCGATGTCGAGCCGGTCGGCCTGCAGCGTGTGCCGGGCCTGGGCGGCGTCGCTGCGATCCCAGTTCAGCGACCAGCTGCTGGCGGGGGCGGTGGTTCGTGTGGCCGAGGGCGCAGCGCCGTCGGCCAGCTGCAGCTGCCAGTCGCTGGCCTGCAGCTGCAGCGATCGGGCGTCGATCTGCGCCACCAGCGTGCCGGCGAGCTGGGCGATGCGCAGCGGCTCGGCGCCCGGGGCCGGCGACAGCTGCAGGTCGCGCAGATCGGCCGTGATGCGGGCGCTGCGCCACTCGCCCTGGTCGCGCCGCAGCGCCAGCGACAGCGCGCCGTTGCCACCTTGCCACGACCGGCCGTTGGTGACCGACTGCGGCAGCAGCGCCTGGGCGCGTCGCAGGGCCACGGCGGGCAGCTGCGCCTGGATGTCGGTGCGCCAGCGCGCCCAGTCGCCCGAGCGCCACAGGCCGGCGGCGGCGAGCAGCGGCTCGCGCAGGTCGAGCTCGGCGCGCAGCGGGCCGCCCCAGTCCGGCGGCGCGCTGAGCCCGAGCGTGAGCCGATGGCGGCCGAGGCGGTTGCGCCAGAGCAGCTCGATGTCGCTCAGGCGTGCGGGGGCGGGACCGAGGCGGGTGTCGGCGTAGGTGAGCGTGCTGGCGGCGATCACGACCTCGCCCTGGCGCAGCAGCCAGTCGACCAGGCGGCGGGCCGTGCTGCCGTCACCGTCGGCGAGCACCAGGCCGGCCAGCTGCCAGCGGCCGTCGTCCAGACGCTGCACCGCCAGATCGGCGCCACGCAGGCTGAGGCGGCGCAGGTGCGGGCGCCAGTCGGTGAGTGAACGCGGCAGCAGCGAGCCGGGCGTGATGACCGCTTCGACGTCGGCGAGCCGCAGCCCGGGCTGGCCGTTGGCAGCCAGCAGCTGCAGGTCGCGCACCAGGATCGTCGGCGACCAGAGGTCGCCGCGCACCGCCAGCGTGCCGATTCGTACCGGCAGGCCCAGGCTCCTGCTGCTCCAGGCCTCGATCTCGGGGCGCCAGTGGTCGAGGCGGGGGAGAATTCCCCATTGCAAGGTCAGCCAAGCCGCGACGACGATACTGGCGACGCCGATGGCCGCCCGGAGCAGGCCTGACACGAGGGGCTGTGCGAGGGCGCGGCCGCGATGAACGAGAGCAAGAGAGCGCGAAGCGAGGGACATGGAAACACGACAGGCCGAAGCGGGCGGCGGCGCACGGATCCCAGCTGGGACGTGGCACGACCGATGGAACGCTAGCACAGCGTTGTTGCTGCGAGGTCAAGGCCTTGGCTGAGCACGACACTCCAGTGGCGGTATTGGACCCCACCCCGCCCATCCCCACGGCCGACGCCTCTCACAGCCGCTTCGTGCAGCGCGTGCGCCGCGCGCTCGCTGCCGACCTGGCGCTGCTGCCCCCGGGCCCGCCGCGCCGCGCCGAGATCGAACAGACGCTGGCCGTGCTGCTGCAGCGCGGCCGCGGCGTGCCGGCGGCCTTGCGGGTGCTGCGCCAGCTGGTGCTCGAGCGCCTGGCGGTGCTCGACGTGGAGGCCCGCGTGCCGGTCGAGGTCGTCACCTCGGCCATGACCGAGCTGGCCGAGGTGACGCTCGAACACGCGCTGGGCAGCGCCCGTGCCGAACTCGATGCCCAGCATGGCGCACCCCGCAACGCGGCCGGCGGCGACATCGATTTCTGGATCATCGGCATGGGCAAGCTCGGCGCGCGCGAGCTCAACGTGTCGTCCGACATCGACCTGATCTACGTCTACGAAGAAGAGGGCCAGACCCTTGGCCGGGCCAACGGCGCCGGCGTGATCTCGGCGCACGAGTATTTCGCCCAGCTGGCGCGTGGGCTGCGTGCGCTGATCGGCGACGTCACCGAGGACGGCTTCGTCTTCCGCATGGACCTGGCGCTGCGGCCCAACGGCAACGCCGGCCCGCCGGTGGTCAGTCTGGCGATGCTGGAGGAGTACTTTCTCGTCCAGGGCCGCGAGTGGGAGCGCTTCGCGTGGCTCAAGAGCCGCGTGGTGGCGCCGCGCAGCGCCGTGCTGGCCGGCCGTGCCAAGCCGCTGGCCGATGCGGTGGGGCCGTTCGTCTACCGGCGCTACCTCGATTACGGCGTGTTCGAGGGCCTGCGCCAGCTGCATCGCAAGATCCGCGACGAGGCCAATCGCCGCGCCGCCGGCCGGCCCGAGCGCGCCAACGACGTCAAGCTGTCGCGCGGGGGCATCCGCGAGATCGAGTTCATCGTGCAGCTGCTGCAGGTGGTGCGCGGCGGCCAGTTCCCCGAGATCCGCACCCGCTCGACGGTCAAGGCGTTGTCGCTGCTGGCCGCGGTGGGCATGATCAAGCCCGAGACCGCCGAGCGGCTGGCGCAGGCCTATGTCTTCTTGCGCCGGGTCGAGCACCGCATCCAGTTTCTCGACGATCAGCAGACCCACCTGCTGCCCACCGCCGATGCCGATCTGCGCTGGATCGCCGCCTCGATGGGGCTGGCCTGCCGGGTCGACGCCTGCGAGCTGATCGAGCAGCTGTGCGCGCACCGCGAGGTGGTCGCCACCGAGTTCGACGCGCTGCTGCACGACGGCCGCCCGCCCCAGCGTGGCAACGGCGGCTCGGGCTGCCGCAACTGCGGCGGCGAGCCGCTCAGCCTCGACAGCCCGGCGCTGCTGGTCGGCCTGAACCCGGCGGTGGCCGAGCGGGTGCAGCGCTTTGTCGAACACCCGCGGGTGGTGCTGCTGCGCGACGAGGCGCGCCAGCGCCTGACGCACCTGTTCGCCCGCGCGCGCCGCATCATCGAGGCGCAGACCACGCTGACGCCGGCGCAGCGCGACGAGGCGCTGCTGCGTTTCATCGACTGGGTCGAGCCGCTGCTGCGCCGCGACAGCTATCTGGCGCTGCTGGCCGAACGGCCGCAGGTGCTGGGCCGGCTGCTGCAGCTGCTGGGCCTGGCGCGCTGGCCGATGCGCTACCTCATGCAGCACCCGGGCGTGATCGACGAGCTGGCCGACGCGCGCATGTCGCACCAGCGCTTCGACCCGCGGGCCTACCGGTCCGATCTCGACGAGCGCCATCTGGCCTGGATGCGCTCCGGCCAGGCCGACGAGGAGTCGCTGCTCGACACGCTGCGGCGCGCCCACCAGGCCGAGACCTTCCGCATCCTGGTGCGCGACGTCGAGGGCGAGATCAGCGTCGAGCAGGTCGCCGACGACCTGTCGGCGCTGGCCGACGCCACGCTCGAATGCGGCATGTGCTGGGCCTGGCAGCACCTGCGCCAGCGCCACCGCGCCGAGCCGCAGTTCGCGGTCATCGCCTACGGCAAGCTGGGCGGCAAGGAGCTCGGTTACGGCAGCGATCTCGACCTGGTCTTCGTCTACGAGGACGACGACGAACGCGCCGCCGAGATCTACGCCGCGTTCGCGCGCAAGCTGATCACCTGGCTGTCGCTGCGCACCTCGGCGGGCGCGCTCTACGAGATCGACACCGCCTTGCGGCCCAACGGCAACTCCGGCCTGCTGGTGACGTCGCTGGCGTCGTTCGAGCGTTATCAGCAGGGCCGCGGCAGCAACACCGCCTGGACCTGGGAGCACCAGGCCATCACGCGGGCGCGCTGGTGTGCGGGCCTGCCGGCGCTCGATGCACGGTTCGAGGCGACGCGCCGCAGCGTGCTGTGCGCGCCGCGCGATTTCCCCGCGCTGCGCGAGGAGGTGCGTGTCATGCGCGAGCGCATGCGCGCGGCGCAGAACCTGCGAGCCGACCGGTTCGAGCTCAAGCACAGCCCGGGCGGCATGATCGACGTCGAGTTCGCGGTGCAGCTGCTGGTGCTGGCGCACAGCGCCGTGCATCCGGGCCTGATGGACAACCTCGGCAACATCGCCTTGCTCGGCCGTGCCGAACAGGTCGGCCTGCTGCCCGAAGGTGTAGGCACCGCCGCGGCCGACGCCTACCGCGAGATGCGCCGGGCCCAGCACCGGGCGCGGCTCGACGAAGCCAGCACCGCCTTCGACCTGGCCGAACTCGGCCCGCTGGCGGCGCACCGCGAAGCCGTGCTGGCGCTCTGGCGGGCCGTCTTCGGCGCCTGAACCGCGGCACCCGCGGCGTGATGCGCCCTCTGCGCCTGAGTTCGGGCCGCGTCGCCTGGCTGATGGTCTGGGCGCTGCTGCTGGTGCCTGCGCTGCTCATGGGCGTGGCCGATCCGCTCAGCCGCGAGGTGCTGAGCTGGCAGCCGGCCCGGGCCGGGGCCGAGCCGTGGCGCTGGTGGAGCGCCGCCTGGGTGCATTTCAGTGACTTGCACTGGCTGGCCAACCTGCTCGGTGCGCTGCTGGTGGCCTTGTTGGGCTGGTTCCTGAATCCGCCGCGAGCGGCCGCCTGGGCCTGGGCGCTGGCCTGGCCGCTGACCCATCTGAGCCTGCTGATTCAGCCGCAGCTGCAGCGATACGGCGGGTTGTCGGGCGTGCTGCACGCGGGCGTGGCGGTGTGCGCGACCGGCCTTTGCCTGCGCGGGCGATCGACCGGCGAGCGCGGGCTGGGGGCGGCGGTGCTGGCCGGCCTGCTGCTCAAGGTGGCGCTCGAACAGCCGTGGGCCGGGCCGCTGATCCACGTCGCCGGCTGGGACATCGCGATCGCCCCGCTGGCGCACGCCGGCGGCGTGTTCTGGGGCACGCTGCTGGGGGCGATCGGGCTGCGTTTCTGGCCGGCGGGGCGCTGAGCGCAGCGCGTCAGATCTCGACCTTGGCGCCCAGTTCGACGATCCGGTTCGACGGCAGGTTGAGGAAGTCGGCCGCCGCCGCCGAGTTGCGGTGCATGTTGGCGAACAGCTTCTCGCGCCACATCGACATGCCATGGCCGAAGGTCGGGATGACGATGTCACGCGACAGGAAGTAGCTGGTGTCCATCTCGTCGAGCGGCACGCCGCGGCCTTCGAGCAGCTTGAGCGCCTCGGGCACGTCGGGGTCGTTCTTGAAGCCGAAATTCAGCGTCACCTGCCAGCAGTGGCGGCCCAGCTGCTCCATCTGGATGCGCTGGTCGAAGCCGATCCAGGGCACGTCGTGGTGGCGTACCGAGACGAACAGGTTGTGCTCGTGCAGCACCTTGTTGTGCTTGAGGTTGTGCAGCAGCGCATTGGGCGTGAGGCCGGATTCGGCCGACAGGAACACCGCCGTGCCGCTGACCCGGGTGGGCGGGCTGACGAAGACGGCTTCGAGGAAGCTCTTGAGATCGATGGCGTCGTCGCGCAGGCGTTCGGCCATCAGCGCGCGGCCCTGTTTCCAGGTCAGCATCAGCGTGAACATGCCCACGCCGATCACCAGCGGGAACCAGCCGCCGCCGAACAGCTTGAGCATGTTGGAGGCGAAGAAGGTGACGTCGATGATGAAGAAGAAGCCCGTGGCGGCGATGCACAGCCACAGCGGGTAGCGCCAGCCGTAGCGGATCACGTAGAAGGTCATGATGGTGGTGATCGTCATGTCCAGCGTGACGGCGATGCCGTAGGCCGAGGCCAGGTTCGACGAGCTCTTGAACAGCGCCACCGCCAGCACGATGAAGACGTACAGCCCCCAGTTGACGAAGGGCACGTAGATCTGGCCGGTGTCGCGCACGGAGGTGTGCTTGATCACCATGCGCGGCAGGATGCCCAGCTGCACCGCCTGCTTGGTGACCGAGAACGCCGCCGTGATCAGCGCCTGCGAGGCGATCACCGTGGCCGCCGTGGCCAGGAACACCAGCGGCAGCTGGGCCCACTTGGGCGCCATCAGGAAAAACGGGTTGTCGATCGCCTCGGGATGGCCGAGCAGCATCGCGCCCTGGCCGAAGTAGTTGATCACCAGCGCCGGCATGACCAGCGCATACCAGGCGATGCGGATCGGCAGCTTGCCGAAGTGGCCCAGGTCGGCGTAGAGCGCCTCGCCGCCGGTGACGCACAAGACCACCGCCCCGAGCGCGATGAAGGCGACCAGCGGCTGGTCGACAAAGAAGGCCATCGCATAGGTCGGGCTCACCGCGACCAGCACCGCCGGGTTGGCGACGATGTGCGGCAGGCCGAGCGCGATCAGCACCCCGAACCAGACGAGCGTGATCGGGCCGAATGCCTTGCCGATGCCGCCGGTGCCCAGGCGCTGCACCGCGAACAGGCCGGTGATCACGACCAGCGTGATCGGCAGCACCATGTTGTGCAACTGCGGGGTGGCGACTTCGAGGCCCTCGACCGCCGAGAGCACCGAGATCGCCGGCGTGATGACGCCGTCGCCGTAGAAGACGGCGGTGCCGAACAGGCCGACGATCATCAGCGTGTCGCGCAGGGCCGGGCGTTCGCGCACGGCGTGCGTGGCCAGCGCGAGCATCGCGATCAGCCCGCCTTCGCCGTTGTTGTCCGCGCGCAGGATCAGCAGCACGTACTTCAGCGAGATCACCGTCGTCATGGTCCAGAAGATCAGCGACAGCACCCCGAGGATGTTGGCGTCGCTCGGCGGGACATGGCCGGCGTGGAAGACTTCCTTCAGGGCGTACAGCGGGCTGGTGCCGATGTCGCCATAGACGACGCCCAGGGCGCCCAGCGTCAGGCCGGCAAGCTCGCCGGGCGTGAGGCGGCGGTTGGAAGCAGAGCTCACGGAACGTGGCCGACCTGGGTCGGCCGTGGTGTCGAGGGGTGCGATTGTGCGCTCGGCACGCAGGGTTGCGACGACCGTTGTTGCCGCGCTGCGCCCGTGTCGCTGCCGCTCGTCACGAGGGGCCTGCGACCGGGCGTCGGATCGTCAGGCTTGCAGCAGCGTGTGGAGGCCGCCGGCGTGATCGAGCGCCATCAGGTCGTCGCAGCCACCGACATGGGTGTCGCCGATGAAGATCTGCGGCACGGTGCGCCGTCCGGTGATCTCCATCATGTGGTTGCGCTGCACCGGATCGAGGTCGATGCGGATTTCCTCGACGTGCTCGACGCCGCGTTGCTTGAGCAGGGCCTTCGCACGCTGGCAGTACGGGCAGACCTGCGTGGTGTACATCTTGACGGGTTTCATGCGATCCGCTTTGCAGTCATCGGGTCACGAGCCCGACATCCGGACTCATGCCAAAGATACCGATTGTCCGGCCGACGCGGCGATCGCGGCGGCCGGGGTCTCAAAGTCCGTGTGTCGGTCAGGCGGATTTTTCGACCGGCAGATTCGCTTCGCGCCAGGCCGCCAGGCCGCCGGACAGCACGTGGACGCGCTGGTGCCCGAGCTTGGTCAGCGTGCCGATGGCGCGGCTGGCGCGTGTGCCCGTGGCGCACACCACCACCAGCGGCAGCGCCTTGTTGGTCGGCAGGTTCTTGCTCGACTCCAGGTCGGCCAGCGGCACGTTGCGGGAGTTGGCGACATGGCCCGCGGCGTATTCGTCTTTCGTGCAGACGTCGATCACCACCGCCTTTTCGCGGTTGATGAGCTGCACGGCCTGCGTGACGCCGATCGCGTCGGCATCGCCGCCCTTGAGCATCGGCCACATCAGCGCGCCACCGGACACGAGCGCGGCTGCAATCCAATACCAGTTGTCGAGAAGGAAGGTCACGCGGGTGTCCGCCAAACTGGCGTCTAGGAGATGAAGGGGCCGGATTATAGAATTCGGCCCGCCTCATCCACACACGCCTACCTGCCATGTACAAGCTCGTGCTGATCCGCCACGGTGAATCGACCTGGAACCTGGAGAACCGTTTCACCGGCTGGACCGACGTGGAGCTCACGCCCACCGGTGTCTCGCAGGCCCAGCAGGCCGGACGCCTGCTCAAGGAGGGCGGCTACGAATTCGACATCGCCTACACCTCGGTGCTCAAGCGCGCGATCTGGACGCTCTGGCATGCGCTCGACCAGATGGACCGCACCTGGCTTCCGGTGGCGCACAGCTGGCGCCTCAACGAGCGCCACTACGGCGCGCTGCAGGGCCTCAACAAGGGCGACATGGCCAAGCAGTACGGCGACGCGCAGGTGCTGATCTGGCGCCGCAGCTACGACACGCCGCCGCCGGCGCTCGAAGCCGATGACCCGCGCGGCCAGCGCCAGGATGTCCGCTACGCCAAGCTCGACGCCGAGCAGGTGCCGCTCACCGAGTGCCTCAAGGACACCGTGGCGCGGGTGCTGCCGTTCTGGAACGACTCGATCGCGCCGGCCATCCTGTCGGGCAAGCGGGTGCTGATCGCCGCGCACGGCAACTCGATCCGCGCGATGGTGAAGTACCTCGACGGCATCAGCGACGCGGACATCGTCAACCTCAACATCCCCAACGGCGTGCCGCTGGTCTATGAGCTCGATGCCGACCTGAAGCCGATCCGCAGCTATTACCTCGGTGATGCCGAGGCGGTGGCCAAGGCCGCGGCGGCTGTTGCCAACCAGGGCAAGGCCTGAGCCGGACACGCCGTCCGGAACCCAGGACGGCCGCCGCGGCGTTCGATCGACCGACCCTTCAGATGAGTTTTCCCGCCATGACCGAAGTCGCACGCATCCGTCCCACCGCCTTGACGCTGCACCAGCGCACGCGCGTGCTGGCCATCGAGTTCGCTGACGGCAGCGCGTTCGAGCTGCCTTTCGAGCTGCTGCGGATCTGCTCGCCGTCGGCCGAAGTCCAGGGTCATGGCCCGGGGCAGGAGGTCTTGCAGACGGGCAAGCGCATGGTCGAGATCGTCGACGTCGAGCCGGTGGGGCACTACGCGATCCAGCCCCGGTTCAGCGACGGCCACGACACCGGCATCTTCACCTGGGAGTACCTGCACCAGCTCGGTGTCAATCAGGCCCAGGTGTGGAGCGACTACGAGGCGCGCCTGAAGGCGGCAGGCGTGGATCGCGACGCCCCGATGCCGCCGAAGTCCGGCGGCGCGTGCGCCAGCCATTGACGCCTCTTGCACACACTGACGAGCGCACACCCGCTGCGGCTTCGTCGCCAGATTCCTATCGGTTGAGACCTCCATGAGCGACACGCATTTCGGATTCAAGACGGTCGACGAGCGCCAGAAGGCCGATCTGGTTCGAGGCGTCTTCGACTCGGTGGCATCGCGTTACGACGTGATGAACGACGCCATGTCGATGGGCATGCACCGGCTCTGGAAGGCCTACGCGGTCGCTGTTTCAGGTGCGCGGGAAGGCCATCAGGTGCTCGACATCGCCGCCGGCACCGGCGACCTCACGCGGCAGTTCGCGCGCAAGGTCGGGGCCAGCGGCACGGTCGTCCACACCGACATCAACGAGTCCATGTTGCGCACCGGACGTGACCGGCTGCTCGACGAAGGGCTGCAACTCCCGACGGTGCTGTGCGATGCCGAGCGCCTGCCGTTCCCTTCGGCCCGATTCGACATCGTCAGCGTGGCGTTCGGCCTGCGCAACATGACCCACAAGGATGTGGCGTTGGGCGAAATGGCTCGGGTGCTCAAGCCCGGCGGCAAGCTCCTGGTGCTGGAGTTCTCCCGTGTCGCCGAGCCGCTCCGGCGCGCGTATGACTGGTACTCGTTCAACGTGCTGCCACGTCTCGGTCAGGTGCTCACGGGTGATGCGCAGAGCTACCGCTATCTGGCCGAGTCGATCCGCATGCATCCGCCTCAGGCCGAGCTGAAATCGATGATGAAGACGGCGGGTTTCGGGCACGTCGACGTGCACAACATGTCGGCCGGCGTGGTCGCCCTGCATGTCGGCCTGAAGTGCTGAATTCGGTGTCGGTCGCCTTCAAGTTTGCGGGTTCCGGCCCGCAGTCCGCATCGGGCGAGGGCGCTTGCGTGCGTGACATCTGAAAAGAGTGGGCCGGACGACTCACCTCGGCGTCACTACATCACGGAAGGCTGCTGTTGCACGTCGGGATGTATGGCTACACCCACATGGAGGGGTCCTCCGAGCACTTCCACGAACGAGAATTCTCAGACGCAACGACCCAATGTTGCGGGCAAGCCGAATGGCTGCATCGTTTCGCCTGAGGGGGATCACGGATGTTTCGAGTTTTTCAGCACCGCACGTCGGGTACGCACTTCGTCGAGTTGCTCGCAGATGGACTGCTCTGCTTCATCGCCACGTTGTTGTCCGCGATGACCTTGTCGCAGGCGGCTTCCGGTGCTTCAGCGATGGCATCGTTGACGACCCCCAGCGTCTTGCTGTCGGCTTGCGCCTTCGCCCTCGTCATGGCGTTGATGTATTCCTTCGTGGGGCTGTATCGCCATCGCAACCTGGGAATCCTTCCCCTCGTGTTGCGCATCGCCTTCGTGTTTGCGGTCGGCGGCTACATCACCTACCTGGCAATCAAGTTTGTCGACTACGACGGCTATGCGAGCCGTCTGGTGGGTTACTCGCTGGTCTACCTGCTGGCCGGCATGGCGGTCTACCGCGGTGCAGCCTGGATGGTGCGTCGCGCAGTCGGCATCCGTCGTGTCCTGATCGTCGGCAGCGGTGCCGAGGCTCAGCAGGTCTGCACCGATCTGCGCTCGGCGGATCAATGGATCGGTTACGAGGTGGTCGGTTTCTTCCCGTCTGCCGCCGACTCGGCTTCCAGCCGCACTTCGCCGGATGCGCCGACCTTCAACAGTCAGAGCAAGCTGTCCGAACTGGTTCGTGCCCACCGCGTCGACGAGATCATCGTGGCGGTGCGTGAGCAGCGCGGTGGGGGTGTGCCGATGGATCAGTTGCTCGATTGCCGCATTGCGGGCGTGCCGATCCTCGATCTGGCGGGGTTCTACGAGCGCACCAAGGCTGAAGTTCCGGTGGACAGCCTGAAGGCCAGCTGGCTTGTCTACGGTGACGGTTTCGTCCAGGGGCGGGCACGGGAGATCACCAAGCGCGTGTTCGACATCGTCAGTTCGGCCACCTTGCTGGTGCTGGGTGCGCCGCTGATGGCGCTGACCGCGGTCATGATCCGGCTCGACAGCCGTGGCCCGATTCTTTATCAGCAAGAGCGCGTCGGTCTCGGCGGCAAGACCTTCCAGTGCATCAAGTTCCGCAGCATGCGCACCGATGCCGAGAAGGATGGCGTGGCTCGCTGGGCGACCAAGAATGACAACCGCATCACCCGTGTCGGCGCCTTCATCCGCAAGACCCGCATCGATGAGCTGCCGCAACTGTTCAGCGTTCTGCGCGGTGAGATGTCGATGGTCGGTCCGCGTCCGGAGCGTCCGTCGTTCGTGGCGCAGTTGCGGGAACAGATTCCTTACTATGACCTGCGCCACACCGTCAAGCCGGGCCTGACCGGCTGGGCACAGGTGCGCTTCTCGTACGGCGCGTCGTTGGACGATGCGCGTCGCAAGCATCAGTTCGATCTGTACTACGTCAAGAACAACTCCCTGCTGCTCGATCTGCAGGTGCTGATCGAGACCGTCAGCGTGGTTCTTTTCCGAGAAGGCGCACACTGACCGCGCGTTTTCCATCCTCGGTCGACGGCGCACGGGCTCAGGCCCGTGCGCCGTTGTCGTTTCAGGGGCACGTGACCCGAAGTTGATCCGAGCGTGTCTACACCGCGTTCATACTGCACGTCTAGGCCCCGGGGTCGGGGTGTCTCGATGGATCCACACCGACCCCGCGCTACGATCTCGCGTGGTTCTTGGCCCAACCTTGTCTATATCCAGAGGAACAAGCATGAGATTTGATCTGGCACCAATCCGTATGGGGCGCATTCTGGGGCTGTTGCTGGCCAGCCTTTCCGTGGTCGTGGGTCTGGCTGCCTGCGGCACGACGAACAACTATCCGCCCGCACCTCGTGCTGCGGAGACGGTCGGCCATCGCTACAAGATCGGGCCCCTCGACACGCTGAACATCGTCGTCTGGCGCAATCCTGAACTCTCCGCGAACGTGACGGTGCGTCCTGACGGACGGATCTCCACGCCCCTGGTCGATGACGTGCTGGCGGCAGGCAAGAATCCCGCCGATCTGGCGCGTGAAATCGAGCAACTGCTCGCTCGGGTGATCCGCGATCCGGTCGTGACCGTCGTCGTGAGCACCTTCCAGGGCGCATTCGGCGAGCAGATCCGCATCGTCGGCGAGGCGACTCGTCCGCAGAGCGTGCCGTTTCGCCAGAACATGACCATCCTCGACGTCATGATTCAAGCCGGCGGTCTGACCGACTTCGCTGACGGCAACGGCGCCGTTCTGGTGCGGGGCGCGGAAGGCGGCAAGCAGTACAGCGTGCGCCTGAAGGACCTGCTCAAGCGCGGTGACATCTCTGCCAACGTCGACGTCCGACCGGGCGATATCGTCATCGTGCCGCAAAGCTGGTTCTGATCCCGCGTGATCGGCAACGTGGCAGCCCGGTCTGTCTTGTCGGCGGGCCGGTCTGCACGGATGGGTCTGGGTGATGTGTGCACATCACCGAGCATGAACGGTTGATCACAGGTGATATCGGGTATGAATGAATTTTCCAGACAAGCCACGCATCTGGCTCGCAGTGTCTGGCGTTATCGGTGGCTTGCTGTCGCAGTCACGTGGTCGGTGGCGCTGCTCGGAGCGGTCATCGCGTGGGTCGTCCCTGAACGCTACGCTGCCAGTGCGCGCATCTACGTCGACACGCAGACGGTTCTCAAGCCCTTGATGGCCGGCTTGGCCTTTCAGCCTGATATCGACCAGCAGGTGCGCATGATCGGACGCACCCTGGTGACTCGGCCCGCGGTCGAGAACTTGATCAAGAACCCGGTCATCGGCTTGTCGAAAGGCTCTCCCTTGGAGGATGAGCGTCAGGTCGACGCCCTGATGAAGGCGATCAAGGTCGAACTGCAGGGCGGGACGAACATGTACGCGATCAGCTACCGCGACGTCGACAGTGCCCGGGCGCTGAGATTGGTCGAGACGCTCGTCGGCATGTTCATGGATGCCGGGGTCGACAGCAAGCGCAAGGATTCCCAGGAGGCCAGCCGTTTCATCGACGAGCAGATCAAGCTCTACGAGTCGAAACTGGTTGAATCGGAGAACCGCCTCAAGGATTTCAAGTTGCGCAACATGACCGTTGCGTCAACCTCCAATCAGGACTATTTCGCTCGAATGGGGGCACTGACCGACGACATCAATCGCCTGCGTGTGCAACTCAGTGCCGCCGAGCAAGCGCGCGACGCGATGCGGCGGGAACTGGCGTCAGAGGAGCCGCAGCTGCCCTCGGATGCCGCTTCGGCCCAGGCCTCGTACACGCCCGAACTGGACGCGCGCATCGAGACCCAGAAGCGTCAACTCGATGAGATGCTGCGCCGCTACACGGATGTGCACCCGGATGTTCTGACCACGCGCCGGACGATCGCCCAACTCGAGGCGCAGCGGCGTCAGGAGTCCGATACCAAGAGCCGCGCCGAGTCGAGCAAGCCGCGTGTTGCCGCGGCAGCGACCAATCCGGTGTATCAGCGTCTTCGCATCGGGTTTGCCGAGGCCGAAGCCAGTGTGGCTTCGCTGCGGGCTCAACTGGGCACGCAGCAGGGACGATTGGAAGAGATCCGGGCACAAGCCGGTCGCATGCCGCAAGCCGAAGCCGAGCTTGCTCAGCTCAATCGCGACTACGACGTGATTCGCAGGAACTACGAGCAGCTGGTCACTCGCCGCGAGGCTGCATCCTTTGGCGTCAAGATCGACCAGTCCTCGTCTCTTGCCGATTTCCGGCTGATCGAGCCGCCGCGTGTGCTTCCGACAGCGGTTTTCCCGAGTCGAATCCAGTTGGCTGCGGTGGTGATGATCCTGGCGCTGATGGCCGGCATCGGTTCGGCATACGGCATGACGCTGCTCAAGCCGACGTTCTCGTCAGAGCGTGAGCTGCGGGAATTCACCAAGCGTCCCGTGCTCGGTGGACTGAGCCGCATTCAGGATGCGATGGCGCTGGATCTAGAGCGCCACGAAAGATTGCGCATCACCGGTGTCGTGGCATTGTTTGTCACGGTTCATCTCGGTTGGATTGCATTCCTTTTGATGCACTCCGGCAACTGATCAAGAAGGTTACGAGCGATGAGCATCATTGAACAGGCAGCCAAGCGCCTGGAAGAACTGCGCCGTGCCGGGATTGAAGTACCGGTGGTTCCGATGCCGACAGGCGCTCCAGCGGCAGCCGGACGTGCATTGCCGACCCCTCTTCCGGTTGCACCGGCTGAACTTGCCCCCACGGTCAATGCCGATCTGGAGCAGGCGGTTGCGCGGCGCTCGCGCGAGGTCGTCATCGACCTCGCACGGCTCGAGCGAGAGGGTTATCTGGTGCCGTCTCAGGCCAGGTCGAAGCTTGCCGAACAGATGCGCATCATCAAGCGTCCACTGCTGGCCAATGCGAACGGAGACTCCGGCCAGACGATCCCTCGCGCCAACCTGATCCAGGTGGTCAGCGCCATGCCCGAGGAAGGCAAGACCTTTTTTGCCATCAATCTGGCCATGAGCATTGCCATGGAGGTCGATCACCACGTTCTGCTGGTCGATGCCGATGTCCTCCGACCGTCCGTGTTGCGGCGCCTGGGCGTCGAGCCGGCACCCGGTTTGCTGGATGTGCTGCAGTCCAAGGACCTGCCGCTTTCCGACGTGCTGTTGCGTACCAATGTCGAAAAGCTCAGCATCCTGCCAGCCGGTGCGGCCAATCAGAAATCGACCGAACTGCTGGCCAGCGCTGCAATGAGCAATCTGCTGGACGAGTTGGCGGCCAAGTACTCGGATCGCATCATCGTGTTTGATGCACCACCTCTGATTCCCACCACTGAATCCCGGGTGCTCGCTTCTCACGTCGGCCAGGTCGTGATGGTGGTCGAGGCCGAGAAGACCACGCACTCGGTGGTGACGCAGGCCTATGCCGCAGTCGCCCAGTGCCCGGTGGTTCTGTCTGTGCTCAACAAGTGTCAGAACAAGGGAGCGAGTGATGCCTACGGCTATTACTACTCGGCTTGACCTGTCGCGATACCGTGCAGCGTCGGGCCAGGTAGGCCGTATTCTCCGATTGCCGATCGGGCGCGTGATGCTGTGCGCCGTCGTGCTCAATGCAGCCCAGGCTGCTTCGGCTCAGTCGGTGGTCGTGCAGCCGGCTGTGCAGGTCAGAAGCGTGACCACCAACAACGTCTCGTTTGCCGAGGCCGAGGTGGCTCGCTCCGATTCGGTCCTGATCGTCACGCCCAGGCTGGACGTGTTGACGGTCAATCCAGGCTACAGGCTGAATGCTTCGCTCGCCGCGGATGCCGTCACCTATCTCGGGCGCAGTCAGGCAGATCGCCTGCTTCCTCGCGCGCAGGCCGATCTGACGGCGCAACTGGTCGAGCGGTGGCTGTTCGTCGACGGCAGGCTGAGTGCCGACACCACGGCGGGCAATCCATTTGGCGTGCTCGAGGACGAGTCCTCGACGATCTTCAATCGGACCACGGTCTATCGCCAGCGCATCAGCCCCTATGTCGAGCGTGAACTGAGTCCTCGCGAGCGCCTGCAACTGCGCACGGACCACAGCTGGTTCCAGAACCGCAATGCCGGGGGCACGGATACGCGGATCGATACCTATCTGCTATCGCAGCGTGCCAGCTACGAGCTGCGCCCTCAACCGCTGGGACTGCGGGCCGAGTACACGCGAGACTCTTCCGATTACTCGAACCTGCCCGACAGCAGTGTCCTGTTCGAGACTGCGCGACTGAGCGCCATGTACGAGGCCGCACCGCAACTGGTGCTGACACTCACGGCTGGCAGTGATCACGCCCGTTACAGCGGCATCGACCAGCGCGAGACCCTGAGAGGTTTCGGATTGCGTTGGGAGCCATCCGAACGCACGTCAGTCGGCGCCTTGGTCGAGAAGCGGTTCTTCGGTACGGGCTGGGCGGTCAATCTGGCGCATCGTGCTCCTTTCCTGGTTCTCAATGCCGACATGCAGCGTCGATCGACCACCTATGCCGCACAGGTGGCCGCCTTGCCGGCCGGCGGCGATGTGGCGCAATTGCTCGATTCATTGCTCAGCACCCGGATCACCAATCCGGTCGAGCGTGCCACGGCCGTGCAGCAGCTGATCGCGCAACGCGGGTTGCCGGCCACTCTTGCGAGTGCGCTGGACCTGTTCTCGCCCAGCGCCCAGTTGCTCAACTCGGCCAGCCTGTCTGCGGCGCTGCTCGGTGTGCGCCATACGATCACCCTCAGAGGTTTCTACGATCGAACCGAAGACCTGATCGGCGTCAATCCGCCGCCGCTGTTCTCCAGCAATGCACGGCAATATGGCGCGTCGCTCGGCATGACCCGACGCCTGCAGCCCGATGCCACGGCGGATTTCAGCCTCACCCGCAGTCGCGTGGTCGGGTTCGGCACCAACGCCGGCGTGGTCACGAACAATCTCAGCGTTCGCTTCGGCGCCAGCCGCCAGCTTTCACTGCGCACGACCGTGTCGGCGGCGCTGCGTCGCCAGTGGGTCGATTCGACCGCGGTCACCAATGCCAATCAGACCGCCTTGTCGTTCGGTCTGCTCCACCGCTTCTGACGGCGCTTCGATGTACGAGTCCTACTTCGGTTTCCACGGGCAACCGTTTCAGCTCAATCCCGATCCGGCGTTCTTCTTCAACAGCCGGGGTCACGGTCGGGCGCTCGCTTATCTGCAGTACGGCGTCACCCAGTCGGAGGGCTTCATCGTCATCACCGGCGAGATCGGTGCCGGCAAGACGACCCTGGTCCGCATGCTGCTCGAGGGGCTCGACCGCCAGAAGGTCCTGCCTGCCCAGATCGTTAGCACGCAGCTCGAGTCCGGGGAGTTGCTGCAGGCCATCATCACCGCGTTCGGCATCCCGTCGCAGGGGACATCGAAGGCGCACCTGATCGCCACGCTCGAAGCCTTCCTGACCGCGCTGGCCGCACAGGGCCGGCATGCCTTGCTGATCGTCGACGAGGCCCAGAATCTGGATCCACGCGCGGTCGAGGAGCTGCGCATGCTGTCGAACTTCCAGCTCGGCAACAAGGCGCTGCTGCAGAGTTTCCTGGTCGGCCAGCCCGAGTTGCGCCGCCTGCTCGAATCGCCGTCGATGGAGCAGTTGCGCCAGCGTGTCACGGCCTCCTATCACCTCGGGCCGCTCGGCATCGAAGAAACACAAGGCTATGTTCAGCACCGCCTCAAGCACGTGGGCTGGAGTGGCCGGCCCTCGTTCGACGAGGGTGCTTTCGACAGCCTCTTCCGCTGGACGGGGGGCGTGCCGCGCCGCATCAACCGGCTGTGCAACCGTGTCCTCCTGGCCAGCTTTCTGGATGGCACCGATGTCGTGAACGAGGCGCTGGTCGAACGCACGGCACTTGAACTGCGCGAGGAAATCGGCGAATCCGACTTCACGCCGTCGGTCGTTCCGCAGCGTGCGCCTGCCGCGCCGGTCGTTGCACCACGGACCGTCGAGCCTGAACCGATTGCCGCGCCGGCTGTCGATCCGCAGCCCGAGTCGGTAGCCGTGCCCGAGGAGGCCGCTGCTGCCGATTCGACACTCGCCGACATGGCTGTCGAGGCAGCCGAGCTGGCGACGTTGACCGACGCGGATCCCCTGCTGGTCGAACCGGTCGGCGACGATCTGCTCGAAGATGTCGACGCCTTGCTGGCGGTTTCGGCGCGTCAGCTGGCGGTGATCGCCGCACGGGTCCAGGCCGATTCCGCGCTGGATCTCGAATCGGTCGCGAAGCGGGTGATGCTGGAACAGCCGGTCGCGCCGCTGCCCGCCATCGCGGTCGAGCGCACCCAGAGAGCCGGGATGCCGCCTCGATCCGGCGTGGTTCTTTGTGTCGCCGACACGGCCAGCGCGGCGCTCAAGTTCGCGGCCCTGGCCAAGCGCATGGCCGAGCAGGCCGGCGCTGCGCGCATGGTGCTGGTCAATCCGGGTGTCAAGGCGACGGTCTGGCCCTGGGAGCAGATGGAGCGTCTGCTGCCGTCACTTGAAATCGGCCTGCACCTCGGAGCGCCTGCCGGTGCCGACCTCGAGCGTGTTCTGCCGCTGATCTTCGAGCGTTTCGGGCGTGTCCTGGATGAATTCAACCCGCTCGCGGTGCTGACCCTGGGTGACGGTGATGCCCTGCTGGCCAGCGCCCTGTGCGCCCGACGTCGGCATGTCCCGTTGATCCGTGTCGAGGCCGGGCTGCACCATGCCAGCGCCCGGCCGTCGATCAATGGCGCCTTGCTCGACCAGATCGCCGACCTGCTGTTTGCCAGCGCCCGACCGGGTGTCCTGCGTGGCCTGCAGCGCCAAGGCATCGCCGCCGAGCGTGTCTACAGCATCCCGGGCCTGCTGCAGGTCGATGCCCTGGCCGCGGTGTGGAAGGAAGTCAGCACCGCCTATGGCGCCTTCATGCGCCACGGGCTGCCGATCTACCTCGGGCCGACCTGGTCGGAGCATGCCGGAGCCGGCACGCCGTACGTGCTGTGCGGGCTGACCTTCGATCCGAACGATCCGGCCGCGATCGCCGACGCCGTGTCGACCGTGCTGTCCCTGCCGCAGACCGACAAGGTGGTCTGGATCCTCGACCGCTGCGCGACGCCTGCCTTGCGCCTGCTGCTGGCCGATCGCCCCGAACTGGCCGGGCCGGTGGTGCTGGTCGAGGGCGACGGTCCGCGTGGTGCCGAGATGCGCGAGCAGATGGACCAGGCGCGTGTGCTGTGCCGTGAAGTCGATGTGCTGCCCGATCAGCTGAGCATGCTGCGCGGTGCCAGTTGGGCGCTGCTCGAGCCGGGCCAGGTGCTGGTGGATGCGGCCGATCTGCTGAACGTGCCGACGCTGCTGGACATCAACGGCCGTCTCGTCCCTGCCGACGCCATCGCAGGCATGGTGAGCGACGGGGATGACCACGGTGCCGACCCGCGCGACGCCGTTTCAGCCTGGATCGCCGGCATCGAACCCGGGACGGTGCGCGAGTCGCTTGCTGACGGGGGTGGCGCGGTCGAGGTCCTGCAGACCCATCTGTGCGGCTGGATCGGCCGGCAGCAGGCGGCCGTGCCCGCGCCGGTCGCGGTCGCCGCCTGATTCAGTTCAGCAAGGCCTGCGAGAACTCCCGGGCGTCGAAGGTCTGAAGGTCGGCCAGGCTTTCACCGACGCCGATGAAGTAGACCGGCACGGCGCCCAGCCCGCGCGCCTGCCGTTCACGCCCCCACAGCGCGATGGCTGCCAGCACGCCACCCTTGGCGGTGCCGTCGAGCTTGGTGACGACCAGGCCGGTCAGGCCGAGGGCCGTGTCGAAGGCCTTGACCTGTGCTAGCGCGTTCTGGCCGGTGTTGCCATCGACCACCAGCAGCACTTCGTGCGGCGCGCCCGGCATGGCCCGGCCGATGCTGCGGTGGATCTTGCGCAGCTCCTCCATCAGATGCAGCTGGGTGGCCAGCCGTCCGGCGGTGTCGGCGATGACGACGTCGCAGCCGCGCGCGCGGCCGGCCGAGATGGCGTCGAAGCAGACGGCGGCCGGGTCGCCGCCCTCCTGGCTGACGATCTCGACCTGATTGCGGTCGGCCCACACCGCCAGCTGCTCGCGCGCGGCGGCCCGGAACGTGTCGGCGGCGGCCAGCAGCACCTTGCAGTTGGCCTCGGCCAGGTTGCGCGTG
The DNA here is from genome assembly GCF_000019785.1 of Leptothrix cholodnii SP-6. Lineage (NCBI taxonomy): Bacteria > Pseudomonadati > Pseudomonadota > Betaproteobacteria > Burkholderiales > Sphaerotilaceae > Leptothrix > Leptothrix cholodnii. The sequence continues at coordinate 3,916,167 of NC_010524.1, read as the reverse complement.
AGCTTGCCGATGGTGGTGGTCTTGCCGGCACCGTTGACACCCGCCACCATGATCACCGTGGGCTGCTGGGCATCGACCTTCAGCGTGCCCTGGAGCGGCGTCAGCAGGTCGGTCAGCGCATCGGCCAGCAGGGCCTTGACGGCGCCCGGGTCGGTGGTGCGGGTCTCCTTGACCCGGCGCTTGAGGTCGTTGAGCAGAAACTGCGTGGCGCCGACCCCGGCGTCGGCGACCAGCAGCGCGGCTTCCAGGTCTTCGTAGAGCGCATCGTCGATCTGCGTGCCGGTGAACACCTGGGCGATCGACGAGCCGGTGCGGCGCAGGCCCTGCTTCAGGCGGTTCAGCCAGCCGCCGCGGTTCTCGACGGCGGCGGGTGGCGGTGCGCTGACGACCTCGACGGCCGGCGATTCCGGGGTCACGGGTGCCACCGTCGGCGGCGGCGGGGTTGCCTTGCGGCGCAGGAAACTGAACATGGGGCAGGCGCGCAGGCGTGCGCGCAAGGAGAAGATCGATGGGCCGGCGAAGGGCTCGCGAGGCGGTCGCGCCGATTGTAGGCAGTGCGCCTCGTGGCGCCGCGACCGCTGCGGCGCGGTTTTCGGGGGCGGCGCCCGGTTTCTACAATCCGGCCATGAGCAATCCGCGTTCTCGACGTTCCGACCCCAGCCCGGCGCCACGCACGGCTGCCCCATCCGCCGGCGAGGTGCGCCTGATCGGCGGGCGCTGGAAGCGCAGCAAGTTGCGTTTCACGGCCCGGCCCGGCCTGCGCCCCACGCCCGACCGGGTGCGCGAGACGCTGTTCAACTGGCTCGGCCAGTCGCTCGACGGCTGGAGCGTGCTCGACGCCTTCGCCGGCAGCGGCGCGCTCGGCTTCGAGGCGGCTTCGCGTGGTGCGAGCCGGGTTCGCATGCTGGAACTCGATGCCGTGCTGGTCCATGAACTGCAGGCCACGCGCGACCGCCTGGGTGCCGACACGGTGGACGTGCTGCGCACCGATGCGCTGGCCTGGATGGGCGAGCAGAAGGAGGCGAGCTTCGACCTCATCCTGCTCGACCCGCCTTTTTCGCTCGATCTCTTTGCCGCTGCACTCGCGCAGGCCGTGCACCTGCTGCGGCCGGATGGCTGGATCTACCTCGAGGCCGACCGCGCATTCGGCGAGGAAGCGCTGGCCGGGATGGGGCTGCGCATTCGCCGCATCGGCTGCGCCGGCATGGTGCACTTCCACCTGCTGGAGCGGCTTGCGATGTCAGTGAACGATTACACTGATCCGCCCCTGTCCCTTCCAACCGACTGACGCGAGGAGCCCTTCTTGACCCCGGTGACGCAGGAACTCACAGCCATCTATCCCGGCACTTTCGACCCGATGACGCTGGGCCACCAGGATCTGATGCGCCGCGCCAGCCGGCTGTTCAGTCGCCTGATCGTCGCCGTGGCCGCAGGGCATCACAAGCGCACGATGTTCAGCGTCGAGGAGCGGCTGGAGATCGCGCGGGAACTGGCGGCCAAGTACCCCAATGTCGAGGTGGTGGCGTTCCGCGGCCTGTTGCGCGATTTTGTCGTCGAGCACGGTGGCAAGGTGGTCGTGCGCGGCCTGCGTGCCGTCAGCGACTTCGAATACGAGTTCCAGATGGCCGGCATGAACCGCCAGCTGATGCCCGAGGTGGAAACCCTGTTCCTGACGCCGAGCGATCAGTACCAGTTCATCAGCGGCACCTTCGTGCGCGAGATCGCGGTGCTGGGTGGCGACGTGTCGAAGTTCGTGGCGCCGTCGGTGCTCGAGCGCCTGCAGCGTCGCGTCACCCAGAAATGAGGAGCGGCCTGATGCCTGCGCTCGCCGCTGGCTCGCACGGGAGACATCCATGGCGCTGATCATCACCAGCGAGTGCATCAACTGCGACGTCTGCGAGCCCGAGTGCCCGAACCAGGCGATCTCGATGGGCGAGGACTATTACGTCATCGACCCGGCGCGCTGCACCGAATGTGTCGGCCATTTCGGCGAACCGCAGTGCGTGCAGGTCTGCCCGGTCGAGTGCATTCCGGTCGATCCGGCACATGTCGAGACCCACCAGCAGCTCGAGCGCAAGTACGTGATGCTGCAGGCGGCGCAAGGCAGCACCGTCTGCGCATCTTGACGCCGGCCATCAGGCCGACGGTTCGGTGGGCGGCACCGGCGCGCCTGGTGCGGTGACGGGGCGTGGCGGTTTGGGCCGCGGCGGCTTGGCATGCATCTGCATCATCGCGGCCGGCATGTCGGCGCCCAGCATGCGGTCGACGGCATCCAGCGACCGATCGATGCAGGCCTCGATCGCCTCCCGTTCTGCTGACGGCGGCTTGCGCAGCACGTAGGCGGCCACCTCGGCCTTGACCCCCGGGTGCCCGATGCCCAGGCGCAGGCGCCAGAACTCCGGGTTGCCGAGCTGGGCCTGGATGTCCTTCAAGCCGTTGTGACCGGCTGCGCTGCCGCCCTGCTTGAGCTTCATCTGGCCGGGCAGCAGATCCAGTTCGTCGTGCACGACCAGGATCTCGGCCGGCTCGATCTTGAAGAAGCGCGCCAGCGCCGCGACCGACTTGCCCGACAGGTTCATGTAGGTCATCGGCTGCAGCAGCCAGACCGGCGTGCCGCGCTGGGTGCAGCGCGCCATCAGGCCGTGGTAGCTGCGGTCGGGCTGGAGCTGGCAGTTCCAGCGTCGGGCCAGTGCATCGGTCCACCAGAACCCGGCGTTGTGGCGCGTGGCCTCGTACTCGGGGCCCGGGTTGCCGAGGCCGACGAAGAGTCGAATCATGCGGACATCCTGATCAGGTCGGTGCGCTCCGAATGCGCGTCAATGGTATGGCGGGCCGGCCCAGAAAGTGAAAAGCCCCGCGCGGGCGGGGCTGGGTTCGAACCGGTTGCAGGCAACAGCGGTCTGAGCAGTCTTATTTCTTGCCCTTGCCCTTGCCCTTGGCAGGTGCTTCGACCGGTGCGGCAACGATCACTTCTTCTTCGACGATCGGCACCACGGTCGCGACGACCGGGTTCTTGCGGCCGTGGGTCACGACCTTGATGCTGGCTTCGAGCTTGAGGTCGTCGACGTGCAGCGACTGACCCTTGCTCAGGCCGCCGAGGTCGACGGTCAGGAACTCGGGCAGCTTCTCGGCCAGGCACTCGATCTCAAGTTCGCTGACCACGTGATTGATCAGGCACTTGTCGAGCTTGACGGCCTGCGACTCGGCTTCGTTGACGAAGTGCAGCGGCACCTTCTTCTTGATGCGGGTGGTTTCGTCCACGCGCTGGAAGTCCACGTGCAGCACCAGTTGCTTGAATGCGTGCATCTGCAGGGCGCGCAGCACGACCTTTTCGGACTGGCCGGCCAGTTCCATCTCGAGGATGGACGAGTGGAAGGCTTCCTTCTTCAGCGCGTGGTACAGCGCGTTGTGATCGAGTTCGATCGAGGTCGGCTTGCCCGAGCCACCGTAGACGATGCCCGGCACCTTGCCGCCGTGGCGCAGGCGGCGGCTCGCTCCGGTCCCCTGCAGCTCACGAGCGAATGCGACGAATTTCATTTGGATTCTCCAGAATGGAAGGGCCCCGCGACCAGGTACCCGGGTGGTGGCGGCAAACGCCGCCGGATCAGAAATTGTTGTTCTGTTCGGCGAACAGCGACGTCACCGATTCGCCATCCGAGATGCGGCGGATGGTCTCGGCGAACAGGAAGGCCACCGACAGCTGGCGGATCTTCTTGGACTGCCTGGCCGTGCCGCGCAGGGGGATGGTGTTCGTGATGACGACTTCGTCGAGATGCGAGCTCTCGATGCGGTCGAGCGCCGGGCCCGAGAACACCGGGTGCGTGCAATAGGCGTACACGCTCTTGGCGCCGCGCTCCTTGAGCACCTCGGCGGCCTTCACCAGCGTGCCGGCGGTGTCGATCATGTCGTCCATGATCACGCAGTTGCGGCCGTCGATGTCGCCGATGATGTGCATCACCTCGGACACGTTGGCTTTGGGGCGGCGCTTGTCAATGATGGCCAGATCACAGCCGAGCTGCTTGGCCAGCGCGCGTGCGCGCACCACGCCACCGACGTCGGGCGACACCACCACCAGGTTCTCGTAGCTCTTGGACTTGAGATCCGACAGCAGCACCGGCGAGGCGTAGATGTTGTCGACCGGGATGTCGAAGAAGCCCTGGATCTGGTCGGCGTGCAGGTCCATCGTCAACACGCGGTTGACGCCAGCGGCCTCGAGCATGTTGGCCACGACCTTGGCGCTGATCGGCACCCGCGTCGAGCGCGGCCGGCGATCCTGGCGTGCATAGCCGAAATAGGGCATCACGGCCGTGATGCGCCCGGCCGAAGCGCGCTTGAGGGCGTCGACCATCAGCAGCAGCTCCATGATGTGCTCGTTGGTCGGCGCGCAGGTCGGCTGGACCACAAAGACATCACGTGCACGCACGTTCTGCTGGATTTCGATGGTGACTTCGCCATCCGAGAAACGACCGATGCTGGCTTTACCCAGTTCGATGTGCAGGTCGGAGGCAATTTCCTGGGCGAGCGCCGGGTTGGCGTTGCAGGTGAAGAGAACGGTGTCGGCGAGCATGCTCGTGGTCCTGTGATGGTCGAGTGGCCGAAATCAGCGTGAGATCAAAAAACAGGCGCCTCGCCGGAAGCCAGCGGGCGCCTTCAGATGATTTGGCAGGGGAGGAAGGACTCGAACCCTCGCATGTCGGAATCAAAATCCGATGCCTTGACCAACTTGGCGACTCCCCTACACAGGACTGTTCTTGCGAACAGACCTTGAATTCATTGCGATTCAGTCCTTGGACCATCCCGACAAGGGATGATCATCCAGACCGTGGCACCAGCGCGCTGTCCAGGTTTGCGGCAATGTCGCCAAGACTTGCTGCCAACCTTCAGACTTTGCGCTTGCACCGGGCGCGAGCCCCGCACAAGCAAACACGGCGCTTCCTGATCCACTCATGCGGCTTGCGCCGACATGGTGTTCCAGCAAGCTCAGTGCTTGGCTGACTTCGGCGCTGTGCGCTTGCGCGCTGCGCTGCAAATCATTTTTGCCAAACGACTTTGTGTCTGCAAGAAAGTCCGCAACTATAGCGGGCGAAGTGTCCCTTGACAAGAGGGGGCTCGAAAAAATTGCAGCGGTCGGGATCGCGACCTCGGGTTTCACCACAGCATAAGCGGCGCCGGGCAGCTCGATCGGCGTGAGTTTCTCGCCGATGCCTTCCACCCAGGCATTGCGTCCGCCGACAAAAAACGGCACGTCAGCACCCAGTTGAAGGGCCAGGGTCGCAAGCTGCTCTCGTGACCAGTCCAGTCGCCACAGACGGTTGAGTCCGATCAGCGTGGTGGCCGCATCCGAGCTGCCGCCGCCGAGGCCCGCGCCCCATGGCACCTTCTTGTCGATGCTGATGTGCACGCCCAGGGGGGTGCCGCTGGCGGTCTGCAGGGCCCGTGCGGCGCGCAGGCACAGATCGTCGGCCGGCAGTGCGGGGCCGAGATCGCTGCGGCTGATCTGGCCGTTGCGACGCAATTCGAGATGCAGGGTGTCGCACCAGTCGATCAGCCGGAAGACCGATTGCAGGAGGTGATAACCGTCGGCTCTGCGCCCGATGACATGCAGGAACAGGTTGAGCTTGGCCGGGGCCAGCAGGTCGTAGAGCGCTGTGATCATCGGTGTGGCGGGCGCCCCGGTGTGGTGGCCGGCTGCCGCGTGGTGTTTCGTGATGCCCTCGGTCAGGGCGTGTCGAGCTTGGCGCGGACCGTCACCCGCGGTGACGGCTGCTCGCGCACGGCGACGATCAGGCCGTCCTGCTGGCGCTCGAGCTGCACGTCCCAGCCCAGCTGGCGAAAGCCGACGCGACCCGCGTCGGCCAGCGGGCTGTGGGCCGCCGCCGACCACGGGCGGCCATCGAGCCAATCGAACAGGGCGGCGATCGGCAGGGCCTGTCCCATCAGGTCTTCCGCCATCGCGTCGAGGCTGTCGTACTGCCGCAGGCCGTCGCTGCCGAGCAGGCGCACCGATTGCCTCGGCGCCCACTCCGCGCGGCCGATCTGGGTGCCCAGCGGATTGCTCAAGGCCATCCAGCCGTGGTGCGCATCGCCACGCAGTTCGAAGGATGCGCTGAAGGATCGCTGCTCGTCGCCGTCCACCTTCACGCCCAGCCGACCGGCAAACTGCGCACCCGCCACCGGCGTGCTCGGGGTCAGGCTCTGGCAGGCCGTCAGGCCGCACAAGGCCGCCGCCAGCAGGGTGGCCCGGGCCAGCTTCTGCGCTGCCGACCGGATCGGCCGCGCCGGTGCTTCCCGGTTGATCGAGCCCGGTGCGCTCACAGCCGGACCTTGAGCCGCGCCAGGGTTTCGGCGAGCACCTCGTTGTTGGCGTCACGTTCCTGGCCGGCGCGCCAGATCTGGCGTGCCTCGTCGTGCTGGCCCAGCGACCAGAGCACCTCGCCCAGATGCGCGCCGATCTCCACGTCGGGCCGCTGGCCATAGGCGCCCCGCAGCAGCACCAACGCTTCCTGCACGCGCCCCATGCGGAACTCGATCCAGCCCAGGCTGTCGGTGATGAACGGATCGCCGGGCGCCAGCTCCAGCGCCTTGGCTACGAGCTGGCGCGCCTCGGCAAGGCGCAGGCCCCGATCGGCCAGGCTGTAGCCCAGGGCGTTGTACGCATGCTGCTGATCCGGCTTGATGGCGATCACCCGGCGCAGCAGCTGCTCCATCTCGTCGAAACGCAGCAGCTTTTCCGCCAGCAAGGCCTGTTCGTAGAGCAGGTCCGGATCGTCGGGCAGTGCGCCGTTGGCGGCCACCAGCACCTCGTAGGCGGCCTGCCATTGCCTGGCGTCACGCAGGAGCTGGGTCTCGCCCATGACCTTGGCGCGCCTGTCGTCGGCGGTCTGCTCGGGCAGGGCGCGAACCAGTGCGCGTGCGTCGTCGAGCTTGCCCTGGCGCGCCAGCAGGGAGGCGCGCCGCAGCACCACCGCGGACGAACTCGGGTTGTTGCCGAGCCGTTCGAGCCACTGCTGCGCGGCGGCATAGTCTTTCAGCTGTTCGCTTGCCTGCGCGAGCATCAGGTAGGCCTGATTGCGTTCCTGCTCGTCACCGGCCTGATGGGTCGCGGCAGTTTCCTCGACGTCCTCGTCATCGTCGGCAGCGACCGCCTTGTCCTTCAGTTCCAGAAATCGCGTCAGCGATCCACGCGCGGCCTCGGTCTGTGCCAGCTCGATCTGCAGCGCGCCCTGCATCAGCCAGGCGGGCGCGAATTCGGGTTCCTTGGCGATGATGGCCTGGGCGGTGGCCAGCGCCTCGGGGTAGCGCTGCGCGGCGGTCAGGCGGCGGGCATGGATCAGCCGCAGGGGCGCGCTGGCTTGTGGCGTCTTCACGTAGGCCTGCACCAGCTGTTCGGCACGCGGGTCCTGGCCGAACAGCTCCAGGCCGACCAGCGCGGCGGTTTCGGCGCCCGGCTCCACGCGCTGCGCCTCCTGCGCCAGCGTCAGGGCCCGGCCGTTGTCGGCTGCCGCCAGCCAGGCGCGCGATGACGCGAGCAGGGCGCTGGCGCGGGTCGCACCCTGATCCTTCCAGGGCTTGAGGACTTCGTCGACCGCACCGGCCGCGGCGGCGGCCTTGTCGCCGCGCACGACCAGCCCGGCCAGGGCCGAGATCGTGCGTGCGCGGTCGGCCGCCGGCGTGAGTTCGATCAGCGCGCGCATCGGCTCGCGGGCGTCCTGCGGCCGGCCCAGCGCCATCAGCACCTGCGCCTGCAACTCGGCCGCCATGCGCGACTTGGGCAGCGTCTGGCGCCACTGCTTGAGCGCGGCCAGCGCCTGCTCGGGCGCGCGGCCCCCGATGGCCATGTCGACCGCGCGCTTGTACAGCCGGTCGTCGCGGGTGCGCCGCGCCGCGTCGAGCATCACCTGGTAGGCGATGCCGGGCTCGCCGCGGCGCAATTCGAGTTCGCTGATGAAGAGCTGGTAGAACGTCTCGGCGTCGAGCGCCGAGTTGTTCACGGTGGCCTGCGGCCCGGTGGCCGGCCGAACCTGCGCGCAGGCCGGCGTGGCGAGCACCGCCAGCACGATCGACGCGCTGGCGAGCCAGCGTGGCAAACCCGTCTTGTCGATGCCCGACTGGTGCGGCGGCCCGATGTGGCGATTCGATGGGGCCGTGCAGGACGGGCTGACAGACAGGCGCATGAGACGGACTCCAAGCATCAATTCATTCTAGGCGGCGCCTCCGGACGGGCGAGCCGGGCTCAGATAATCCATTCATGCCTGAATTGCCGGAAGTCGAAGTCACGCGCCTCGGTCTGGTCGACCGCATCGGCGGCGCCACGGTGCGCGCCCTGCAGCTGGGCAAGCCGCTGCGCTGGCCGATCGGCGTGGCGCCGCAGCAGCTGGCGGGCCAGCGCATCGGCGAGCTGGCGCGGCGCGGCAAGTACATCTGGATGCCGCTGCAGGACGGCAGCACGCCGGCCGGTGGCCTGCTCTGGCATCTGGGCATGTCGGGCTCGCTGCGCTTCGAGGCGCAGCTGCCGCCGCCCGGCCCGCACGATCACGTCGAGCTGGTCACCGACCGCGGCAGCCTGCGCCTGACCGACCCGCGCCGCTTCGGCGCAGTGGTCTGGTCGCCGTCGCTCCAGGCCGGCTGCGCCGCCAGGCTGCTCGGCGGGCTGGGTGTCGAGCCGCTCGAGGACGGCTTCACCGCCAGCGTGCTGCACCAGGGTCTGCGCGGGCGTCGGGTGGCGATCAAGCAGGCGCTGCTGGCGGGCGACATCGTCGTCGGCGTGGGCAACATCTATTGTTCCGAGGCGCTGTTCGTGGCCGGCATCGATCCCCGACTGGCGGCGCAGCGCCTGAGCCTGGCGCGCTGCGAGCGGCTGGTCCAGGCGATCCGCCAAGTGCTGCGCCAGGCGCTGATGGCGGGCGGTTCGACGCTGCGCGACTTCCGCGATGCCCACGGCATGGGCGGCGCATTCCAGCTCCAGGCGCAGGTCTACGATCGCGCCGATCAGCCGTGCCGGCGCTGCGGCGCGCTCGTGCGCCGCATCGTCCAGGGCCAGCGTGCAACATATTTCTGTCCGGTTTGCCAGCGCCGTTGACCCACCGGCCGTGACAGCCTTGGCGTTTCAAGGCGTTGCCGGCCAGGGGGGCTGCGATACCATGAACTTTGGCCGTCTAGCAGGGATCAGGCATGCCCACGTTTGAACATCCGTCCGAGCTCCCCCAAGAGCCTTTTGTGCGCAGCCTCGATGCCATGGGCAACTGGCGCGCCGAACTCGAAGAGCGGGTGCGCGATCTGGTGCGCTTTCTGCGCGAGCACGCGCTGCTCGACGAATCGGCCAACGACCTGCTCGATTCGCTGCGCCAGCGTCTGGCCGGCGAAAAGCTGGTGGTCGCCTTCGTCGCCGAGTTCTCGCGCGGCAAGTCGGAGCTGATCAACGCGATCTTCTTCGCCGACGCGGGGCGCCGCATCATGCCGGCCACGCCGGGCCGCACCACGATGTGCCCGGTCGAGCTGGGCTGGGACGCCGACGAGTCGCCCGGCCTGTCGCTGCTGCCGATCGACACCCGGCTCGATGGTGCCTCGCTGTCCGAGCTGCGCGGCCAGCCGCGCGCCTGGGTGCGTCAGCCGATCGACATCAAGGATCCGGAAGCCTTCGCCCGCGCGCTGACCGCCGTGATGGGCACGCGCGGCGCCAGCGTCGACGAGGCCCGCGCGCTCGGGTTCTGGAACGACGAACAGCTCGCCGACAACCCGCCGATGTCCGACGACGGGCTGGTCGAGATCCCGCTGTGGCGCCACGCGCTGATCAACGTGCCGCACCCGCTGCTCAAGCGCGGCCTGGTGGTGATCGACACACCGGGGCTCAACGCCATCGGTGCCGAGCCGGAACTCACCGTCGGCCTGCTGCCGAGCGCCCACGTGGTGGTGTTCGTGCTCGGCGCCGACACCGGCGTCACCAAGTCCGACCTCGAGATCTGGCGCGACCACCTGGCCTCGCAGGCGCTGACGCGCTACGTGGTGCTCAACAAGATCGATGCGCTGTACGACCCGCTGTCGAGCATCGAGCTCAACGAGGCGCAGATCGCCAGGCAGTGTGCGCAGGTCGCCAAGACGCTGGAGATGCCGAGCTCGCGCGTCTTCCCGCTGTCGGCCCGCCAGGCGCTCGAGGCGCGGGTCGAGGGCAACGCCCGTCTGCTGGTCGACAGCCGCCTGCTGGCGCTCGAGCAGGCGCTGGCGCAGCAGCTGCTGCCGCAGCGCCGCGCGGTGTTCGAGCAGCTCACGCTCGAGGCGCTGGCGGTGGTGCAGCAGTCGACCGTTCGCAACCTGACCGACCTGCGCCGCCACCTGGCCGAGCAGCTGTCCGAACTGCGCGGCCTGCGTGGCAAGAACAGCAGCAAGGTGCAGCTGATGCTGCAGCGCGTGAGCGCCGAGACGGTCGAGTTCGAGCAGTGCACCACCCAGCTGCAGGCGCTGCGCGCGGTGCACACCCGCATGCTCAAGGACCTGCTGCAGTGCCTGGCGGGCGAGCCGCTGCGGGTGCAGGTCGAGGGCATGATCCGCTCGATCCGCGAGTCGCTGCTCAAGCTGGGGGCGCGGCGCTCGTTCACCCAGCTGTTCGCCGATCTGCGCAGCATGCTCGACGAGGCGCAGAAACGCGGCCAGGACATCCGCGACATGCTGGCCGCCTCGTTCACCCGCCTCAACACCGAGTTCGCCTTCAGCCTGGTGCCGGCGCCGACGCCGGACCTGTCGCGCTTTCGTGACGACCTGGCGCTGATCGAGCGCAACTACATCCAGTACCTCGGCCTGACGCAGGCGATGCGGCTGGCGCAGCCGCGGTTCCTCGAGCAGTTCCGCCGCATGCTGATGTCGCGCCTGCGGGTGGTGTTCGAGAGCGCATCCAGCGAGATCGAGCTCTGGAACCGCACCGCCTCGGCGCAGGTCGACGGCCAGTTGCGCGAGCGCCGGCGCGCCTTCAAGCGCCGCCGTGAATCGCTCGAACGCATCCAGGCGGCTTCGGCCGAACTCGAGACCCGGCTGGGTGAACTCGAGCAGCAGGACGAGCGGCTGGCCCACATCGAGGCCGGCCTGGCCGCGCTGTTCGAGGGCGCCCGCCGCTCGGCCACGCGGCGCGAGTTCCTGCACGTCGGTGGTGACACGGTCACGACCTCCACCCTGCAGGCGCTTGCGCCCGCTGCCGTGGCACGGCCGAGCGAGCCGGTGTCGATGCTGGCGCTCAACCAGGCGTTCGTCGGCAGCGCGCCGGCCAGCCCCGGCGACCGGCCCGATCTGGGCACACACGTGATCCAGGTTTGAGCCGCGCCGCCACGGCCGAGCTGCCATCCATCGCCGCCGATCTGGTGCGCTGGCAGCGCCAGCACGGCCGCCACGGCCTGCCCTGGCAGGCCAGCCGCGACCCGTATCGCGTCTGGCTGTCCGAGGTCATGCTGCAGCAGACCCAGGTTGCCACCGTGCTCGGTTACTACGAGCGCTTCCTGCAGCGCTTTCCCGACATCGCCGCGCTCGCCGCCGCGCCGCTCGACGACGTGCTGGCGCTGTGGAGCGGCCTGGGCTACTACAGCCGCGCGCGCAACCTGCACCGTTGCGCGCAGGTGGTGGTGGCCGAACACGGCGCTGCGCTGCCGCGCCGTGCCGAGCAGCTGGTCGAGCTGCCGGGCATCGGCCCCTCGACCGCCGCCGCCATCGCCTCGTTCTGCCACGGCGAGCGGGTCTCGATCTTCGACGGCAACGTCAAGCGCGTGCTCGCGCGGCTGCTGGCGTTCGAGGGCGACCTGGCCCAGGCGGGCGCGGCCAAGGTGCTGTGGGCGCAGGCCGACCGGCTGGTGCCGACCGACGCCGCCGACATGCCGGCCTACACCCAGGGCCTGATGGACCTGGGCGCCACGGTCTGCACGCCGCGCGATCCGCAATGCCCCGCCTGCCCGCTGCAGCGCGCCTGCCGCGCGCATGCCGCCGGGTCGGTCCTGACCTATCCGATCAAGTCGCGCAAGCTCAAGCGCAGCCGGCGCGAGAACTGGTGCCTGTGGCTCAGCCTGGGCGACGCGGTCTGGCTGCAGCAGCGTCCCGACACCGGCATCTGGGCGGGGCTCTGGGCCTGGCCCTTGTTCGACGACACCGACGCGGTCGAGCGCCTGACGGCGCAGCTGCTCGCCGCCCTCGGCGGCCATGCCGAGCGGCTGCAGGCGAACCGCCTGCCCGGCTTCGTGCACGTGCTCACGCACCTCGACTGGACGCTGCACCCCTGCCGCCTGCACCTGCCGGCGCCGGTGGTGCTGCAAGCCCGTGAGCCCGGCGGGGGTGACGGGGAACGCGGTGACGGCCCGCTCGAGCGCCTCGATGCCGTGCTGAATCAGCAGCTCGGTGCCGGCCGCTGGCACGCTGCAGCCGATCTGCACCGGCTCGGACTGCCGGCGCCGCTGCGCAAGGTGCTGCTCGATATCACCTGACGATCGGGCCCGAAATTCAGGCGTCGACGATGCCGTGACGGCACAGGAAGTCGTTGACCAGCTGCAGCCGGGCGTGCGGGTCGGGCAGGGCCATCAGCTTGTGGCGCGTGGCCAGCGGGATCGGCAGGATCTCGCACCAGCGGTTGGCGACCCAGCCGGCGTCGTCGTAGCAGTAGGGCGCCTGGAACGGGTGCTGGCCGCGCTGGTCGAGCGCCGCCACCGCACGCCCGAGCGCCAGCACGGCGCCGTGGGATTCGGGTCGCGGCGCCTGCGTGATGTCGTCGGCCAGCAAGGTGGCGTGGCCGGCCAGCCAGAGCCCGTCGGCGCGCTGCAGCGTCTGCTCGGGCTCGAAGCGGCGCCCGCCGATGCAGCGCACCTGCAGGATGCCGGGCTGGTCGCTGTCGCAGCTCTGCAGCGTGGCCAGGCAGCCGACGCGCTCGAACTTGACGCTGTCGCCGGGGCGGCGCACTTCGCCGCCCTGCATCAGCGTGACGACGCCGAACGGCGAACCCTCGCGCAGGCAGGTGCTGATGAGGTCGAGGTAGCGCACCTCGAACACCTTCAGCGCCAGCACGCCGCGCGGGAACAGCACCGTGCCGAGCGGAAACAGCGGCAGATCGTGCAGCACCGCCGGGTCGGGTGTCATCACAGCACGGCTTCGCGTGCTTCGATCTCGCGGTGCCGCACGAGGGTCGGCACGCGCTCGCGGAAGCGCTGCGCCAGCTGTTCGGCGCCGTAGACCGAGCGGTGCTGGCCGCCGGTGCAGCCCAGCGCCACCGTCAGGTAGCTGCGCTGGTCCATCGCGTAGCTGGGCAGCCAGCGCAGCAGGAACCCTTCGATCTGCGCCAGCATCTCGGCCGCTTCGGGCTGCGCGTGCATGAAGTCGATCACGCCGGCATCGCGGCCGTTGAGCGGGCGCAGCTCGCGCACGTAATGCGGGTTGGGCAGCACGCGAAGGTCGAACACCAGATCGGCGTCGCGCGGCACGCCGTGCTTGAAGGCGAACGACTCGAACACCAGCGTCAGCGACGAATGTGCCGCGCCGACGAGCTGGCGCACCCAGGTGCGCAGCTGGGCCGGGCGCAGGTCGCTGGTGTCGATCACGGTGCTGACCTCGCGCAGCGAGGCGAGCAGCTCGCGCTCGTGCTCGATCGCGTCGATCAGCGCCGAGCGGGTCTGGCCCTGGTCGTCCTGCCGGCTCGACAGCGGGTGGCGGCGCCGCGTCTCGGAGAAGCGCCGCACCAGCGTGTCCGAGCGCGACTCGAGGAACATCGGCAGGATGCGCGTGCCCTCGCGGCGCAGCTGGTCGACCAGCGGCAGCAGCTTGGGCAGCGACGCGGCGTTGCGCACGTCCACCGCCACCGCCACCTTGCGCACCGCCTGGGCGCGCTGCAGACGGATGAATTCCGGCAGCAGCTCGGGCGGCAGGTTGTCGACGCAGAAATAGCCGGCGTCCTCGAGCGCGTTGAGCGCGACCGACTTGCCGCCGCCCGAGATGCCCGAGATCAGGATCACCGGCTCGGGCAGCGCAGCCAGCTCGGCCGCGGTGGCGCCGGGCACGTGGGTCGGGATGGGCGGCAGGTAGGGCGGTCGGGAGCTCATGGCGTGGGGTGTGTTGGCAGTTCGGTTCAGCGTCGCGCCGGTGGCGTGCCCGCCGATCGCTCGTCCGACTGCACTGCGGCGAGCATTTCCTGGGCGTGCGCCAGTCCGGCACCGGACAGCTGCTGGCCACCCAGCATACGGGCGATCTCGCTGACGCGTTGCTGGCCGGCCACCGCGCGGATCTGGCTGTGCGTGCGGCCCTCGGCGCTGGCCTTGCTGACGACCAGGTGCAGGTCGGCACAGGCCGCCACCTGCGCCAGGTGGGTGACGGCCAGCACCTGGCGCTCGCGGCCGAGTCTTTGCATCAGCCGGCCGACGGTTTCGGCCACCGCGCCGCCGACGCCGGCATCGACCTCGTCGAAGATCAGCGTGCCGGCCGCCGCGCCCTGGGCCAGCCGGATCTGGCTGGTGGTGACGGCGATCGCCAGCGCGATGCGCGAGAGTTCGCCGCCCGAGGCCACCTTGGCGAGCGGGCGCGGCGTGCTGCCGGCATGTCCGGCGACCAGGAACTCGGCCGATTCCAGGCCGTGTGCCTGCACCTCGTCGGCCGGCTGCAGCAGCACCTCGAAGCGCCCGCCGGCCATGCCGAGATCCTGCATCGCCGCGCTGACCGCCTGGGCGAGCTGCGGCGCGGCCTGCCGGCGGCGCGCCGACACCCGGGCGGCTTGGTCGAGCAGCAGCGCCTTGGCCTGCGCGGCGGCCTGCTCCAGCGTGGCCAGATCGGCGGCGGCCTCCAGGCTGCGCAGCTCGTCGCGCCAGCCTTGCAGCGTGGCGGGCAGGTCTTCGGGCTGGCGGCGATAGCGCCGCGCCAGGCTCAGCCAGCTGGCCAGGCGGGCATCGAGCTGGGCCAGCCGGTCGGGGTCGAGTTCGGTGTGGCGCAGTGCCAGGTTGAGGCTGTGGGTGGCGTCGGCCAGCTCGTTCTGCACCGCGCGCAGCACGTCCAGCGCGTTGGCCAGCGCGGGGGTGTAGGCGGCCACGCTTTCGAGCGCGTGCGCGGCCTGGCCGGTCAGCACGCGGGCGCTGGTGTCGGCCTCGCTGGTGAGGTGCAGGGCCAGCTGGGTGGCGTCGAGGATGGCCTGGGCGTGCGCCAGGCGTTCGTGTTCGGCGTTGAGCTCGGCCCACTCGTCGGCCGCCGGTGCCAGCTTGGCCAGCTCGCCGATCTGCCAGGCCAGGCGCTCGCGTTCGCGCTCGATCTCGCCGCCGCGCTCGCGTGCCGAATCGAGCCGGGTCTGGTGCTCGCGCCACTGCGCCCAGGCCTGCGCCAGCGCGCCGGTGTCGAGCCCGGCGTAGGCGTCGAGCAGGGCGCGCACCGAGGCCGGCCGGGTCAGGCTCTGCCAGGCGTGCTGGCCGTGGATGTCGACCAGCTGCTCGCCCAGCTCGCGCAGCTGCGCCACCGTGGCGCTGCTGCCGTTGATCCAGGCGCGGCTCTTGCCCTGCGCGTCGACCGTGCGGCGCAGCAGCAGGCTGTCGTCGGTGCCGAAGCCGGCCTCGTCGAGCCAGGCCGTCAGGGCCGGATCGACGGGCTCGAACTCGGCGCTGATCTCGGCCCGCGTGGCGCCTTCGCGCACCACGCCGGAGTCGCCGCGGCCGCCGAGCGCGAGCTGCAGGGCGTCGATCAGGATCGATTTGCCGGCACCGGTCTCGCCGGTCAGCACCGCGAAGCCGGCGCTGAAGTCGACTTCGAGCGTGGTGACGATGACGAAATCGCGCAGGGACAGTCGCTTGAGCATCGGTGTCTTCTGGGTCACCCGTGGCCGTCGTGCGGCAAGGCGCCTTCGTTCCAGTGCAGCTTGCGGCGCAGGGTGGCGTAATAGTTCCAGCCCGGCGGATGCAGGAAACGCACCCGGTGCGCCGAGCGGCGCACGCTGATGCGGTCGCCGTGCAGCAGGCTGGCGAGGGATTGCATGTCGAAATTGACGCTCGGCTCGCGCCCCGAGACGATGTCGATCGTGACCTCGCCCGAGTCCGGCAGCACGATCGGCCGGTTCGACAGCATGTGCGAGGCGATCGGCACCAGCAGCCAGCCGGCCACGCTCGGGTGAAGGATCGGCCCGCCGGCCGACAGCGCGTAGGCGGTCGAGCCCGTGGGGGACGCCAGGATCAGGCCGTCGGCGCGGAAGTTGGCGACGAACTGGCCGTCGACCGCCACCCGCAGCTCCAGCATCGCGGTCGCGCCGCTGCGCAGCACCACGTCGTTCATGGCCACCGCGTCGTAGATCGGCTCGCCGCCGCGCAGCACGTGGCCTTCGAGCATGGCGCGGGTTTCTTCTTCGTAGTCGCCGTTGAGCACCGCATTGAGCGCACGCGCCACGCCGGCCACCGGCACGTCGGTGATGAAGCCCAGCCGGCCCTGGTTGATGCCGACCACCGGCACGCCGAAACGCGCCAGGTGGCGGGCGATGCCGAGCATGGTGCCGTCGCCGCCGACCACGATCGCGATGTCGCAGTGCCGGCCCAGCTCGTCGGCCGACAGCGCCGTGTAGCCGGTGATGCCGGTGTTCTGCGCGGTGGCCGCCTCGACCGAGACCTCGAGCCCGCGCCGGGTCAGCACATGGGCGATTTCCTCCAGCAACGGGCGCATGCCCTGGGCCTGGTACTTGCCCACGAGCGCGGCGTGACGGAAGCGGCTGATCATGCAGAAATTACACCACAGCGCCTGTGACATGCCGTGCCGTTCGACCCTCGGTTCAGCCCGGTCTGGCGTGCCCACGGGGGCGACCTACAATCGTTTCCATGCTGGATGAACGCGCGAAGATGTTGCTGAAGACGCTGGTCGAGCGCTACATCGCCGACGGCCAGCCGGTGGGCTCGCGCACGCTGTCGAAGACCTCGGGGCTCGAGCTGTCGCCGGCGACCATCCGCAATGTCATGTCCGACCTCGAGGAGCTCGGCCTGATCGCCAGCCCCCACACCTCGGCCGGGCGCATCCCGACCGCCCGCGGCTACCGGCTGTTCGTCGACAGCATGCTCACCAGCCGGGCGTTTGCCCGTGAGGTGGCCGACACCGGCAGCGCGCCGCTGCTCCAGCCCGACCAACCCAAGCGCGTGATCGCCAACGCCGCGCAGCTGCTGTCGAGCCTGAGCCAGTTCGTCGGCGTGGTCACGGTGCCCAAGAAGCCCAGCGTGTTCCGCCACATGGAGTTCCTGCGCCTGGGCGAGCGGCGCGTGCTGCTGATCCTGGTCTCGCCCGACGGCGACGTGCAGAACCGCGTGCTGTTCACCGCCCACGACTACACCCAGAGCCAGCTGGTCGAGGCCACCAACTACCTCAACGCCCACTACGCCGGGCTCAGCATAGAAGGCGTGCGCGAGCGCCTCAAGCTCGAGGTCGACGCCCTGCGCGGCGAGATCGGCACCCTGATGCAGGCGGCCGTGCAGGCCGGCACCGAGGCGGTCAACGAGGACACCGAGCAGCTGATCGTCTCGGGCGAGCGCAACCTGCTGGGCGTGCAGGATTTCGGCAGCGACATGGGCTCGATCCGCAAGATGTTCGACCTGTTCGAGCAGAAGACCCAGCTGCTGCGCCTGCTCGACGGCTCCAGCCGCGCCGACGGCGTGCGCATCTACATCGGCGGCGAGAGCGGCGTGGTGCCGATCGAGGAGCTGTCGGTGGTGTCGGCGCCCTACGAGGTCGACGGCCAGGTGGTCGGTACGCTGGGTGTGATCGGCCCGACCCGCATGGCCTACGAGCGCATGATCCAGATCGTCGACATCACGTCACGCCTGGTGGGCAACGCGCTGAGCCAGAAGCAGGGCTGAGCGGCGTCCCGGCGGCGCCGGCCGCACCCACCGCCGCCCGAGGAGCCTGCGCAGATGTTCTACGTCCACGGCATCGGTGGCCGCATGTACGCCGCCACGCTCGAGCAACTGCGCCAGGTCGCGCCGACGACGGCGGTGGCGCGCCCGCGCCGCATCGCCACGCTGGGCCGCGAGCCCGATGACGCACCGGATCGCCCGCAGTCGCCCCTGTCCACGCCCGCCGACACCGGCCACCGCGCCGCCCTGGCGGCCTACGCCGATGCCGGGCAGGCCCTGCAGCCGCGCCAGTCGCTGCGTTGCGTGGCCGACGTGATGAGCCGGCGCGTGCTGTCGGTGGCGGCCGATGCCAGCGTGCTGCAGGCCTGGCAGCAGCTCGCCCGCGAAGGCATCGGCCAGGCGCCGGTGCTCGACACCGACGCCCGCCTGGTCGGGCTGTTGCTGCGCGCCGAACTGATGCGTGGCGACTCCCTCGAGCGTGCCGCCACCGACCCGCCGGCCTGGCGGGCCTGGCTGGCCCAGCCGGTGCGCGCCGTGATGTGGACGCCCGTGCCGGCGGCATCGCCCGACACCGATCTGCGCCGCCTGGCCGCTGCCCTGCTCGGCACCGGCCTGCCGGGCCTGCCGGTCAGCGACGCGCAGGGCGGGCTGATCGGCTTCGTGTCGCGCTCGGACATCCTGCGCGCCGTCACCGCCGATCCGCCGCTGGACCTGTGGGGCTGAACCGGGCCTGGCGTCCCGATCCGGCAAGACCGGAAAGATTGGCAGTCTGCACGCATCGACCTTGATGTCGCTCAAGCATCGGCGCCCGAGGGTTCAAGCCCGTCGGCCATCGGCCGAAGAATCAGCTCTCAGGTGCTGGCCGGACGAGGGCGTCCACGCCAGCTCGTCCGAATCACCAAAACGACAACAACGTCATCATGAAACTTGGAACCAAACTTCTCGGTGCGTTTCTGGCTGTCTGCCTGCTGGGGGCCATCGTCAGCGGCGTCGGCATCCGCAACGCGGGCCTCATCAACGAGGCGGCCGACACGATGTACGAGCGCGAGCTGATCGGGCTTTCGGAGGTCAAGGAGGCCAACATCGGCCTGCTGTATGTCGGCCGTGCGCTGCGCAACGCGCTGCTGGCGACCACCGACGCACAGCGTGCCGAGGCGCTCAGCCGCGTCAAGGCCCGGATCGTCGAGGTCGAGGCCCATCTCGACAAGGCCCGTCCGCTGTTCGTGCGCGAGGACGGCAAGCGCAAGTTCGTCGAAACCGACCGGCTCTGGCAGACCTACAAGCAGACGGCCGAGAAGATGTACGGCGTGGCCCAGGCGTCAGCCCTGAGCGACAGCGTCGACGTGGCGGTCTACCTGTTCGGCGATTACGCGAAAGCCAGCAACGCGGTCGACGATGCGATGACGGCGCTGGCCGAGTTCAAGGCCGAAAACGCCCGCAGCACCGCCCTGGAAGTGACCGAGATCTACGAAAGCGGCCGCGCCATGATGCTGCTGCTGGTGGCGCTGTCGGTCGCCGTGGGGCTGGCCTGCGGCTACTGGCTGAGCCGCTCGGTCACGCGCCAGCTGGGCACCGAACCCGAGGTTGCCGCCGACCTGGCCCGGCGGGTGGCCGAGGGCGACCTGTCCACGCCCATCAGCCTGCGCGCGGGTGACACCGTCAGCGTGATGGCGGCGCTCAGCACCATGCAGGCGGCCCTGTCGGCGGTGGTGGCCAACGTGCGCGGCAATGCCGAAAGCGTCGCCACCGCCAGCTCGCAGATCGCGCAGGGCAACGTCGACCTCAGCCAGCGCACCGAAGAGCAGGCCAGCGCGCTGCAGCAGACCGCCGCCACGATGGACCAGCTGACCAGCACCGTGCGCAACAACGCCGACAGCGCCAAGCAGGCCAACCAGCTGGCGCTGGGCGCGTGCAACGTCGCCACCCGGGGCGGCGAGGTGGTGGCCCAGGTGGTCGACACCATGAAGGGCATCAACGACAGCTCCAAGCGCATCGCCGACATCATCGCGGTGATCGACGGCATCGCCTTCCAGACCAACATCCTGGCGCTGAACGCGGCCGTCGAGGCGGCGCGTGCCGGCGAGCAGGGCCGCGGCTTCGCCGTGGTGGCCGCCGAGGTGCGCAGCCTGGCGCAGCGCAGCGCCGACGCGGCCAAGGAGATCAAGACGCTCATCACGCGCAGCGTCGAGCAGGTCGAGAACGGCAGCGCCCTGGTCGATCAGGCCGGTGGCTCGATGACCGAGATCGTCGGCGCGATCCAGCGTGTCACCGACATCGTGGCCGAGATCAGCGCCGCCAGCGTCGAGCAGAGTGCCGGCGTCAGCCAGGTCGGCCAGGCCGTCTCGCAGATGGACCAGGTGACGCAGCAGAACGCCGCTCTGGTCGAAGAAAGCGCCGCCGCGGCCGAGAGCCTGCGCCAGCAGGCCGAACAGCTGGTCGGGATCGTCAGCGTGTTCAAGCTGGGTCACGAGGTGGCAGGCGCCCGCGCGGCGGGGCACTCGCGCAGCAGCGCCAGGCCGCAGGCCCCGGCAGCGCCGCGTGCGCCGCTGTCGCCGCGCGCGCCGGCCGCCCAGGCCAGCGCGCCGGCCCGCGCCACGCCGCAGCCGGCACAAGCCGCCGAGCAGGACTGGACGTCGTTCTGAAGCGGTCCGGCCGGAGGCGGGGCTGACGCAGTCCTCTGCACCATCAAAAAGGGTCTGGCGAATTGCCAGACCCTTTTTTCATGCCTGCCCGACGTGTCGCGCCTGTGACGTCGGATGATTTTTTCGAAGCTGTGGGGCAGGTGCATCGGCCGCGGGTAGGGCCCGAGTGCGTCATCGGTTTGCAACAAGTGGAAATTAGCCTTGACTGGCTCGGATGCGGTTTCCCGCGGACGTTCAAAGCCAACAACCGAACTCATCAGCCATGCAGATCAATACCCGCAAGAACATTTTCTCGATCGCCGCCTTGCTGGCCCTCGTCGGCGCTGCGGCGCCGATGGCCGCTTCGGCCCAGTCGACCGAATTCACCTGGTACGGCCGCATCGACCTCGGCCTGGAAAGCACCAGCGACGGCGATGTCTCGCGCATCATGGCCAGCAACTTCGCCTCGCGCCTGGGCATCAAGGGCGAGCACAAGTTCAACCCCGCCCTGAGCGCCATCTTCCAGGTCGAGACCGGCGTCGCCCCTGACGACACCGCCAACAGCAAGGCCTTCGCCAACCGCAACAGCTTCGTCGGCCTGAAGTCCGCCAACGCCGGCACCGTGCTGGTCGGCACCTACGACATGCCGCTCAAGACCCTGGAAGGCACCTCCGGCGGCCTGTGGGGCCAGGGCGACCTGCTCGAGATCCTGGTGCACGGCAAGGGCAGCCGCGTCGCCATCGGCAACGCCAACTTCCAGAACGTGCACACCCGCAAGACCAACGTGCTGCACTACGCCAGCCCGAAGTTCGCCAACGCGATCGTCGCCAAGGTGGCCTACTCGCCTGACGAGGCCAAGACCACGGTCCTGAACAAGGCGGTGTTCGGCGCCTCGGTCGAGTACAACGACGGCATGTTCAACGGCGGCGTCGCCATCGAGAACCAGAAGGACGCCATCGCCGCCGGCAAGGCGATGAAGGCCACCAAGGTCACGCTGGGCACGGCCCTGAGCGACTTCACCGTGGGCGTCGCCTTCAGCAAGCTCGACAACAGCAACGGCAAGGAAACCAGCAACGCCGTCATCACCGGCGCCTACAAGCTGGACTCGGCCCTCACCCTGAAGGCCAGCCTGGGCAAGTCGGGCGAGTCGAGCACCGGCGCCAACGACGGCATCAAGGGCATGGCCTTCGAAGCCAACTACGCCATCGACAAGCAAGTCGCCGTCTACGGCTACTTCACCAAGCTGACCAACGACTCGGCCGCTCGCGGCACCCTGGTCAGTTCGGACAACTTCCCGAGCGTCGTCGCCGGCAAGGACCCGCGCGCCCTGGGCGCGGGCGTGCGCTACTCGTTCTGATCGGTCGGCTCGCGCCGACCTTGTCCAAGCGGTACCCGCAGCGGCCGACGCCGATGCCGGGTATTGCAGCACCGGCCTGCGCTGATCGATGCGTCGATCACCGCGGGCCGCTTTGCCTTCGAAGGAAAGACACATGACCCGACTGCGCCTTGCCACCCTCGCCGCACCGCTGATGCTGGCCGCCCTGACCGGCTGCGCCGCACTGGGCGAGCGCCACGCCCCGATGCATGCCCGCCACCACGATGCCGGCACCTACTCGTTCGGCCTGTGGGGTGACATGCCCTACAAGAAGGCTGGCGACGACAAGAAACTGCCGGCCGTGCTGGCCAGCATCAACCGCTCCGACATCGCCTTCTCGATCTACGACGGCGACATCAAGGACGGCAGTTCCAAATGCACCGACGACATCTACACCGACGCGCTGACGATGTTTGCCGGCATGCGCCGTCCGGTGGTCTACGTGCCCGGCGACAACGAATGGACCGATTGCCATCGACTCAACAACGGCGGCTTTGACGCGCTGGAGCGCCTGGCCCATCTGCGCCGCGTCATGTACCCGACCCTTGCCAGCCTCGGGCAGGTGCAGATGCCGCTCGAGCACCAGGGCCAGGCGCCGGGCGACAAGTACATCGAGAACACGCGCTTCAGCCACGGCCCGGTGCTGTTCGTCGGCCTCAACGTGCCGGGCAGCAACAACAACGTCGTGCTCAACGCCAAGGAGTGCATCAGCAAGAGTGCGCGCACGGTCGCGCAGTGCGACGCGGCCAATGCCGAACACGCCGAGCGCGACGCCGCCAACATCGCCTGGCTGGCGCAGTCGTTCCAGAAGGCCCGCGACAGCCAGGCGCGAGGCGTGGTGCTGGTGATCCAGGGCGACCCGGGCTTCGATCTGCCGGAAACCGAAGACGCCGACGAAAGCAAGCTGCCGGGCGTCAGCGGCTACCGCAACTTCATGGCCCAGGTCGAGAAGCAGACCGCCGCGTTCAACGGCCAGGTGCTGCTGGTGCATGGCGACACGCACTACTTCAAGGTCGACAAGCCGTTGCACAGCCCGGGCCGGATGCTGACCCACTTCACCCGGCTCGAGACCTTCGGCAGCCCCAGCCTGCACTGGGTCAAGGTGACGGTCGATCCGCAGTCCGAGCAGGTCTTCCAGATCGAGCCGGTGATCGTGAAGCAGCCTGAATGAACCGACCGGGGCGGCCGATACGGCCGCCCCGGCGCAAGTGCAAAGGGCTTGGCCGAGAAGCCAAGCCCTTGATTCGATTGTGATTTCTGGTAGGCCGTGTTTCTACCGAATCCCCTAGGAATTGATCAACTTACTGACAAAGTTACCCGCAAAGTTACCCACGCGATGCGCCGCGTTCGCTCGGATCAGGTCGGCCAGCAGGCCCAGCACCAGGGCCGCATGCGGGCGATGTCGGCCCGGTGCTCGCCTCGAACCTGGGCGATGCGCGCCGCGTTGGCCTCGATGACGATGCGGTCCGAGTAAACGGCGGCCTCTTTGTTTGCCCTCGTGTTTACCGCCTGCCTGTTTACCAGATCATCGGAGCGCGCCTTGATCTTCCCGGACAGGTCGCGGGTCCACGGCGGGCGGGTCTGGTCGCCGTCGACGGCAGCATTGCCGGCGATGTGGCGGGCCAGGTCGGCCGCGTCTCTGCCGACGTCACCTACCTCGCCCTGAGCGTGGGCGGCAACGATGCGCTGTCGGCCCTGGAGCGCCTGTCGTGCTGGCGTTCATTGGCTCAGGGCTTGCGGCTGCTTGTTGCCCTGGTGCGCGGGGCGTGCTGGGCCCAGCGTTCAACTTTGGTGGTTGCGGCCGGTCCTTGTAGACCTCAATCAGTTTGAGGATGCCGGCAATGACCAGCGTCCAGAAGAGGAATGGCCCGTTCTCCTTCAGCCAGGCAGCTCCCCTTACTACTGCGGCCAAGACCCCAATGATGACCACGAACAGGATGAAGCCCACGAAGATCCTGTCGCCCGGGTGTCTGCTCATCGTTTGGCACCCAGCTGCTGCGGCGGGCAGAAACTGGCGGCACTGGTCATGCCCGACAGTGCCAAGGTCGCCAGTGCGGCGGCCACGCGGTTGATCCTCATGACGGTCTCCAGGAAGTGGGGAGACATCGTAGGGCGAGGCCTCCAGCCCATGACGACTGATCGATCCACTATTCGGCGGATCCGCCGCCCCGAGGTCAGCCGCTGCCCACCAGCTCTCGCAGTTCGCGCAGCAACGTGTTCACGTCCTTGCGCAACACCCGCAGTTGCGCGCGCCAGCCGCCCTTGAATGCGTTGCGCGATGCGATGGCCTTACCCTCATCCGTGCGTGGCCCGGTTGACCGTTTCCAGGGCTCGCGCGCCCGGATCTGCTCGGCCGCCTTGGCCCTGCGCTCGGGTGTCCAGCCGTTGCTCATGGCTTGCCTCCAGTAGTTCGTTTGGTCGGGTTGCGATTTTTTCCGCGCGAGCCGATCCGGCCTGCGGGTGCGTGCCGTTGTTGACCTGCTGCGGCCCGGTGGTCACGTTGGCCTGCTTGGCGAACACCGCCGTCTTGGGCATGCGCAGTTCGGCGAGCGCGGTGATGGCTTGCCGGCTGCCCGCGGCGCACTTGAGCGCCAGCCCGGTCATGGTCTGGATGCCGTCGAACTGGTTCTGTTTCTTGGCCCGCACCGCCAAGTCAATGAACATCGCCTGCAGCGCGGCGGCCTGGGTCAGTAGCATTTGCTCCAGCTGGGTCAGGTCGCCGGCTGCGATGGCCTTGACCTGTTGTTGACGGACTTTTTCCAATGCCTCCACTGTCGTGGCCTTGTTGAATTCCGGCAGATAGGTTTGCGTCACCATCATATTGATGGTGCCGTCCGCCATCACTGTGGCGAAGTACTTCTCGTCCTCGGCTTTGGCCTTGGCTTGCCGTGCCAGGTCGTCAGCGGTTGCCGGCAGTGCTGCTGGAGCTGGCTCCGGAGTGGTCTGGATCTTGGTGTTCTTGCTCGTTGCCATGTTCATGCTCCTGAGAAGTTGAAGCCAGCCGCGCGCATGCCGCGCACGATCACATCGGCGCCCGTCATTGCAGCCGCCCAGCGGCCACCTGCCGCACGGTCAGGCCCGCGTCTTCCATCTCGACGGCGATCTCCGCCAAGTCGTCGGCGTCGGCGCCCAGTGCGTCGGCGATGTTGAGTTCGTTCATGGGTCAGTTCCTCGTGTTCGGGTGGTTGCTGGTGCTGGTGCGGTCTGCTGCATCTGCAGATGCACGCTTTTTGCGGTGTGACGGGTGTGACAGGTGTGACCCGACCCGGTGTCCCTGGGAAAACGCCTTCTGCGGCCTGTCACACCGGCCAGAAGTTGCGGTGTGACGTGGTGTGACGGGCTCCGGCTGGCGCTGCTTTCCGGCCCGTCACCCTCTGAAGCGCGAGCGTCACACCGTGTCACACCGGCTTTCGATCCCGGTGTGACAGCCGGCGCGGCCCGGGTTTCCCTCTGTAGAGCCGGGTTTGTCACACCCGTCACACCCGTCACACCTGTCACACCGAGAAAGTGATGCGCCTGCACTGCAGGCGACTGGAAACGCGCGGTCATTCCTCGCACGCCCACAGCTTCGACCCGAACACGTACACCCGCGACGTGGCGCCGATGCCGGGCAATCGCTCGCTGCGGCTGGCCTTCCCGTCCTTGCCGGCCAGGATCACACCCGCCTCGATCAGCGCCTTCGCCGCGGCCTTCGGATCGAACCCCGCGCA
The DNA here is from genome assembly GCF_000019785.1 of Leptothrix cholodnii SP-6. Classification (NCBI taxonomy): domain Bacteria; kingdom Pseudomonadati; phylum Pseudomonadota; class Betaproteobacteria; order Burkholderiales; family Sphaerotilaceae; genus Leptothrix; species Leptothrix cholodnii. The sequence continues at coordinate 3,890,651 of NC_010524.1, read as the reverse complement.
CAGCTCGCGCTTGAACACCTCGGGCAGCACCAGGAACTGCCGGCCGGTGTCCTCCCCGTCGCGCCAGAAGCCGGCCCGGTTGGCGACACGCTGTTCAACGGTGGCTTCCATGCTCTCGAAGCGGCTGGCGCCGTGCACCTCGAAGAACGCCCGCACCTGTGTCAACAGCGCCCGGTCTTCGCGGTTTCCCGCGCCACCGAACCCGGCCAGCCAAGACGTGAAGCACTGCCCCACGGCGTCGAACGCCTCGCCCCCTCGCCAGCCGGTCAGGTCGTAGTCCGTGGCCAGTTCGCCGGCAGCCGCGACCAGGCCGAAGCGCCGCGCCACCCGGATCACCTGCCCGCTGGAGCCGGGCTCGGTGTAGGCGTCCACGAACTCGCGCACCAGCGCCGTCACTTCATCGGCCAGCTTCAGGCGATCCCGCACCACCAGCCGCAGCCAGGCGACGCCGACGGCGCCGTGCTGCTGTTGCACCGCATCCTTCAGCGCCAGCGACAGCGCCGCGCCGCTCGGGTGCCCGTGCAAGGTGTCGAACGCACCCAGCCCGGCGCCCGCGTCGGCCTCGATGTCGGCCAGGCGGATTTCCTGCCCCGCGTTCGCCCGCTTGTCGGCGCGGGTCATCATGGCCGACAGGCTCTCTTCCCCGGCCGACAGGAACAGCAGGCGCCAGCGCGCAGCCTGCCTCGCCATGCCGGCGCGGCTCGCACGCGTCTTGCCCTGCCCGTTGGCCAGCAGATAGGCGGCGTCGCCCGCGTCCTTGGGGTCGCACTGGCTCAGCTCGTCGAGGATCAGCAACACGTCGTTGTGCATCGTCGCCAGCCCTTCGAGTCCGTTGGTGGTGGTGCGCCACAGCCGCGGGAAGGTCGCGGGCGAGCCCCACACCGATGCGGCCAGCGCCAGCGCGGTCGACTTGCCCGAACTGCTCTTGCCGCGCAGGTGGAAGCCGCCCGAATCCTCGCCCGCCAGGCTGGCCAGCGGCGGCGCCAGCGCGCAGCAGATGGCGAACACCATGCGGCTGTTGCCTGCAGCCAGCGCGGCGGCCTGGGCGCGCCAGTCGTCGACGGTACCGGCGCTGCTGAATGCGGGCTCGATGGCGCTGGCGCTCTGGAACACCACCAACTCGGCATCAGCGCCGATGGCCTCATTGGGCAGCACGAACACCGGCCCGGCCCAGCCCAGCCGCTCCACGCATCGCGCGCGGGCGTCGACCGGCCAGACCTGCAGATAGGTCGACAGCATCTCGCGCGCGGCCCGGTTCGGCGAGATGGCCAGCCCCTGACGCATCAGCTCGCGGCGCACGTCCAGGCCGTCGCCACTGAGCAGCTCATCGGGCACGGCCCAGCGGTGCGGGTGTCCGTCTGCGTCGTGCCAGTCCAGCAGGCGGCCCCAGTCGGCTTGTTTGGCGCCCCGGGTCTTGGCCAGGATGTGCAGCGGCGCGCAGACCCACAGCGGCGCCTTCTCGTTGCCCTCGGCATCGCGGCCGACGAAGTACACGCCGGCCGATCCTTGGCCCTCGCTGCCGTCGAGAATCAGGAACTGCGCGCCTGCGCCGTGCCCGCTGCGCCTGGGCTTGGTGGGGGCGGTCGCCTGGGTGCTCTTGCGCCGGGCCTTGCGGACTGCGGCCAGTTCGGTCACTTCGGCGTGCACCTGCTCGACTTCACCGGCTTCGCCAGCGGCCACTCGTGCCAGGTGATCGAGGTCGCCGGCCGCGGTGTTCAGGTCGTCATTCATGGGCGGCCCCTTGATGTTGTTGCGGATGGCTGTAGGGCGGGCGGTCGAGGTCGCGGCTAGCCAGCAGGTCGCACCAGTCCAGGCCCGCTACCGATGGCGTGGCGACGTGCACCTTGATCCCGGCAGCGAGGGCGCGTTGACCCAGCTCGCGGGCGGCCTTCTGCCCGGCTTCGTCGGCGTCGGCACAGATGGCGATGGTCTGTGTCCCCTGCGGCCACTGCCACGCGGCCAGCGCCCCGCACGAGTACGCGGCCACCACCGGCAGGCGCCCGGCGATGCCGGCGGCCAGGCTGGTCTCGATGCCTTCGGCCACGCCGATCAGGCCGGCCTCGGTCGGTTCGGCCAGGCGGATGCAGCCACCGAGCACCGGCCCCGACGCGCGGGTCAGCTTCTTGGCCGTGGGCACGGCGGCCTTGCGGCCCTCGCGGCTCAGGTAGGTGCGATGCAGCGCCACCAGCTCACCGGCAGGGCTGGTGATGGCGGCCACCAGGGCGGGGAAGGTGCGGATCTTCTGGCCGTCGTGCCAGTAGTCCAGGCCCGGGTGAAAGCGCAGCGCCGCGGGCGCCTGCAGTACGCCCACCTTCAGGCGGTGGCGCAGGTACAGCGACGCGGCATCACCGGGCACCAGCGGCCGACACGCAGCCCACAGCCGGGCGTTGCGCTCGCCGTTGTGCGCCCACTGCTGGCGCTGGTTCTCGGCTTGTTCCTGCCGGGCCTGGGCGATGCGCTGGGCCTGCACGATGCGGTCGGTCGGGCTGGTGAAGCGGTGGGCGCGGTTGCTCCAGGAACTCGTGAAGCCCTGTCGCATGCAGCCGAACGCACCCCCGTAGCCATCGGCGAACAGCTTGCACCAGCCGTCGCGGTTGTTCGGGCGGCCGTTGGTGCTGAAGCGGTGGAATTCGCCGGGAACGATGTAATCGGGCGTGTTGCCCAGCTCGGCCAAGACGGCGGCGCGGAAGAGGTCGGCGGGCTCGCTCATGCTGCGCTCCTTGCCGGCACGCCCGCAGCCACATGGATGACGGCGTGCGCCTGATGCGGGAACGCACTCAGCGCAGCGACGGCGCAGCGCTCGGCAGCAGCCTTGCGGCCGGCGGCCAGGCGGGCAACGTTCTCGGCCTTCTCCTTGGCGTCGATCTGGCGCATCGTTTCCAGCGCCTTGCGATGCCGGTCCATCTTCTCGTCGAGGTACTCGACACGGCCGACCTCGCGCATCGCCAGGCACGCCCACTCGACCAGCTCGTGCATGAACCAGTGCGCCGTCTGGTCGCGGTTGTCCCAGTCGCCCGACCACGCTGCGGCGGTGGCGCTCCTCACCGAGCAGTGGATGCGGTGGGCCAGGGCGTGAACATCCTGCGGCGCAACCTCCTTCATCGAGAGCATCACGGCGCGCAGTGCCTCCATCGACACCAGCGTCGCATCTTCGTCGACACCCGGCGCACGCGGTGCCCAGTCCTTGCGCTTGGTGCGAAACGGGAGCTGATCCCACACGGCAGGCAATGCAGCGGCGTCACCGGCCGCGCCGGTCTTCTTCTTGGCGGCCATGTCAGGCTCCTTGTTCGGGGGTGGTGGTGGCGGTCGCGGCGCGATGGGCGTCCATCCACTGCGCGTCGGCCAGGTCGAACGCGGCACGGGCCTGCACCCGCAGCGCGCGCAGCACGGCGGCCAGGACGTGCGTGCGGCCGTGGTCACCTGCGTCGATGCTTTCCGCCAGGTCGGCGGCCACGGACACCAGGCAGGTCACGTCGCCAACAGCGCGCACGAGCTTCTCCAAGTCGTGGGCGGTGCTCATGCTGCGCTCCCACGGCTCAGGCGGTCGGCGGCGATGACGCCATAGGCGCGGGCACGCAGCTCGGCACGGCGCAAAGCTGCGTTGTGCGCCAGGCGGAAAGCCAGGCGCTTCAGGTAGTGGCGGGGGGGGGGGCGCCAGGGGTGCGGATGCGGCAGCTTGTGCCGACTTGGGGGTCGTCATGGTCTCGGGCTCCGGGATGAGCATCGAAGAACCACACCGGCCGGTTTCACACGGCACGGGGTGGAGTGGCAGATGTTGAAACCTCGAATCACGTCGAGTGGCCATGCTCACGCGATGGCCCATCTGCCACCCCAAAACCTTGACGAAATTCGGGCGTGACAAAGCCGCGCTGTCGGGGCGGCTATCCGCGTGATTCAAGGTGGTTTCAAGCACCTGCAACCAGTATGCCGGCCGAGCTTGTGCGTGGTCAAGCGTTCTCATGCGCCGCTCTCCCGCAGATCAGCGGCCAGCGCCAGCATGAAGGCATTGATCTTCGATCGGTCGGCGGCGGTCAGGCTGTACTCGCCGGCCTCCACGCGGTTGCCGTCGCGGTCACTCACCTTGTGCATGGGGCACGGAATCTCCAGGCCCAGTTTCTCGCGCAGCGTGGCCACCAGGTCGGGGCCGTTGTTGACGCCAGCGATTCGCGGCAGGCGGCAGGTCTGCACCGGTCCCTGCAGCAGCGCATCGATGGCGCGCTGCTGGCGCGGAGTGAACGGCCTGGGCGGACGACGAATCACGGTAGGATCGTCGCCGGTCTGCATGGGGGCCGGCGCTTGTCCAGGGTGCCGGCCCTTGTCGTTTTCAGGGTTGGTCTGCATGGCCGGCCCCTAACCTTGCATGGCCTTGGCGCTGCGCTTCGCCTGGGCGGCGGCGCTGGCCTTCTTCGCAGTCACCATCACGGTGTCGGATGCCTCGGTGTTCGCCTTTTCGGCAAACCTCTTCCAGAACTCGACCACGTCGGTGAGGCGCCAGCGAGTGCAGCGCGGAGCGCGGTGAACGGGCGGCGGTGCCTCGCCAGTGGCCACCTTCTCGTACCACCAACTCAGCGACATGCCGCCGGTCGTGGATGAGAACTTCGCATCGACCAACCGCACGTCGTCAACGCCAGTTGGCAGCGATTGCGATGATGGATTCGGGTGGGCCTTCCCCGACGTTTTCGGCCCTAAGCGGTTATGCATGAGGCATCATCCAGACCGCTCCCTAGGCCGTTCAACCCTAGGCTTTGGGCCAGTTTGGCCCAGGGTGCCGGCCTAGGGTTGGGCGTCCCTGATATCGCCCGCCGAACGCAGCCGCTGCCACGCCTTGTTCATCACGTCTTTGGAGTAGCCCAGCGCTGCCTTCACGTCCTGCTTCGCCTTGGACGGCTTGCCAGCGGGCGCGGGCGGTACGGCCTTGGCATCGACGCCCAAGTCGGTCAGCTTGGCGAGGATCGCCAATTCCTGCGCTCGCTGCCGCTGTCGGGCCACCGTTGGTGATTCGGCCGCTGGCGCTGGCGGCGTAGGTGTCACGGGTTCGGCCTGAGCGGTCGTCAACGGTTTTGACACGGCGACTGGAATTCCGGCATCACCGACATATTGGTCAATCCACGAGTGATACCGCAACTCCAGTTCACGGGCGATGCGTAGCCAATCGACCAAGGCGCGATTGGAAGGATCAGTTCGATTGATGTCCTCGAAGCGTTGCCTCAGTTGAACCAGGTGGCGTGGCCTCGTCTTGTCATTGGTTGAATGCTCGGCAGCGGCCAGTGTTTCCGTATTCGGGTTGTACCGACACAGCAACATCGCAGCCATTTCCGGGCCGATTGCCTTCATGGCGAACCAATGCGCCGCGTCCATCGTTGCGTCGTACCAGCCGATACACAGCATGGCATCTGACTCTGGTGCATGTCGCGCTACCTCCATCTCTTCCATGGCGGCAGCAACTGCGACTTGGAATCCAGTGCCCGTTACCAATCCGACCAAGCGGTCGGCTTCGCGCTTCGGCAGTTGGGCGGCGAACCGCTTCACCGCAACCAGCGTCCGGTTCTCCAACGATTCAAGTTGTATTCGGTCCAAGCGCCGCAAGGGCAATGACTTGTCGTCTATTTTCTGGTTCGGCCAATTTGGGAACGGCCACTCGCGCCACAAGACGAGCGCACGATGCTTCACAACCACGGCCAACAAGCGGGCGGCGCTTCGCTCTTTTTCCGATGGAAGACGGGCGCGCCGCAGTGCGATGACTTGTTCTCTTTCGCGTCTCAGAACTGTGGCCTTCCCACCCCGTACCTCAACCGCTTCAGGAACGTCATGGGCCAAGAGCGCATCAAGATGTGGCTTCAAGACGTTCAACGCAGCAGCGCGCAACGTTCGATAGATGTGGTCGTCCATGCACACCCCCTTCTCGGTGTTCTTCCAAGAAGGTGCCCCAGCAGGCGGGGGAAGGAATCCCGCTCTTCGGTTCGCGGGCCTAGCTGGGGCCGATTCAGGGTCAGACGCGGGCGGCGTCGAACCTCTTGTTCTCCAGGGCGTACTTCAGCGCGGCCTGCACCGGCTCGGTGGTGTTCCGAATGGCGCCGATGACCTCCTCCATCGGGATGGCGATGCGTTCACTCCGGGCCGTGCCCATGACTTCAAGCAGCAAGTTCAGTTGCGACAGTTGACCCACAGCCCAGTCCAGCAGGGCGGCGGGCGTTGCCTCCGGGTTGACGATGACGGCGGGGGCGTCGCCGGGATACGAGTGCATGTCACCAGCCCAGCCCATGAGCGGGAATGCGACTGGCTTGGCGGCGAGAGATACAGTTTCGGTAGCCATGATGTGCGGTCCTTTCAGGTGTGCACGTTGTGGTCAGGGGTCGGTCACTGTTCCAGCAGCTTCCGGCCCCGCCCGATGCCGGCAGCCGGTCGGCGCGGGTTCGCGGGTCAGGCCCGCTTGCTTGTCAGGTCGACCACCTCTGCGCCCTTGCGCAGGCGGTCCAGGTAGTCGGCCCAGCGGGTCATCATGTCGCGGCGCTGGTCGAGGTACTGCGTACGGTTGTAGGCCCGGCCCAGCGCATCGGCCACTACGTGCGCAAGCTGCGCTTCGAGCACCACGGGGTCGATCTTCAGCCGCTCGGCCGCGATGGTCCGCGCCGTGGCACGGAATCCGTGGCCCGTCATCTCGTCCTTGTCGAAGCCCATCCGGCGCAGCGCTGACAGCACACCGTTGTCGGATAGCGGACGGTCGGGCGTGAGCGGATTCGGGAACACGTACTTGCCGGCACCCGTCAGCGGTTGCAGGTCGCGCAGGATTGCCGCCGCCTGTGGCGCCAGCGGCACCACATGATCGGGGCCGTTGAGCTTGGCTTTCAACCGCCCCTTCATGCGCGCAGCCGGGATGGTCCACACGGCTGCGTCGAGGTCGAACTCTGCCCACTCGGCCTTGCGCAGCTCACCCGGTCGCAGGAAAACCAGCGGCGCCAGCGCGAGAGCGGAGCGTACAACCGGCGTGCCTTGGTATCCGTCGATGGCCCGCAGCAGTTCGCCCAACCTGGCTGGGTCGGTGATGGCAGCCCGATGCTCCGGTACGGGCAGCACGATGGCGCCCTTCAGGTCTCGCGTGGGGTCGCTGTCGCAGTAGCCGTTCTGCACGCCGTGGCGGAACACGGCGCCAGCCGCCTTCAGGGCCCGGTATGCGGTTTCGACCGCACCGCGGGCCTCGATGCGCCGAGCGTGCTTCAACAGCTCGGGCGGGGTCAGCTCGGCAAGCGCACTCGTGCCGATGAAGGGGAACAGGTCATTCACCAGTAGCGCCAGCACCTTGCCAGCGTGCCCTTCCGACCAGCTCGGCGCCATGCGGGCATGCCACTCCCGGGCCGCGTGCTCGAACGTGCCAGGCCCGGGCAATCCCGCTGCGGCCAGGCGGGCAGCCTCAGCCTTCAGCGCCTGGGCCGCCTTGTCATCCTTGCGCGCCTCGCTCGGGTTGATCCCGGCTGCCAGCCGCTCGCGCGCCTCGTCGCGCCTGCCGCGAGCTGCCGACAGGGACGTGTCGGGGTAGGTGCCGAGAGACAGCATCCCCTCCTTCCCGCCGAAGCGGTAGCGCCAGCGCCACCAGGCAGAACCGGTCGGCTGCACGTCCAGGCGCAAGCCATCGCCATCGGTCAGCCGCTCGCCGGCCTGCGCCTTCATCGCCCGCTTGATCGCGGCACGGATGCTCTTGTCGTCGAGGTTGTTCGTCGCTGCCATGCGGGTAACTTTACCCCTGCATGGGATCACATGGGGAAGCTACCCGCAAAGTTACCCACAAAAAGGCTGGAGGCAAGCCAAGTTAACTGGCCTCATGCGGGCAATAAAAAAGACGTAAATTGTTGATTTACTTGAACATTTCGTCTTTTCTGGTCTCTTGCGTAGCTGTCTTTGGTAGGCCGTGTTGGACTTGAACCAACGACCAAAGGATTATGAGTCCTCTGCTCTGACCAACTGAGCTAACGGCCCGCTACCTTCGAAACCCCATCATTTTGGCATGGCCATCCGGGCCAGCGCCTCCAGTGCTGCCGGTGGGCCGAACAGGTCGCCCTGGAAGATGCGGCAGCCGCAGGCGATCAGCAGGTCGCGCTGGGCGGGGGTTTCGACGCCTTCGGCCACCACCGAGATGCCGAGGTTGAGCCCCAGGGCGGCGATGGTGCGGGCGATCGCCGCGTCGTGCGTGTCGGTCAGCAGATCCTGGACGAAGGTGCGGTCGATCTTCAGTTCGTCGAGCGGCAGGCGCTTGAGGAGCGAGAGCGAGCCGTGGCCGGTGCCGAAATCGTCGAGCGCCAGGCGGATGCCGTGCGCCTTCAGGCGCTTCATCTTGGCAATGCTGTCGTCGACGTGGTCGAGCACCGCGTTTTCGGTGAGCTCGATCTTGAGCCGGGCCGGCCTGGCGCCGGTGCACGCGAGGATCTCGATCACCCGCTCGACGAATTGCGGCTCGTGCAGTTCACGTGCGCTCACGTTGACCGACAGCACGAGATCGGCCGTCGCGGGGTCGGCGGCCCAGGTGGCCAGTTGCGTGCAGGCGGTCTCGAGCACCCAGCGGCCGATGGCCTGGATCAGGCCGCGGTCCTCGGCGATCGGGATGAACTCGGCCGGCGACACCAGGCCGCGCCGCGGGTGCTTCCAGCGCACCAGGGCCTCGGCGCCGAGCAGGCGGTTCTGGTGGTCGATCACCGGCTGGTAGCACAGCACCAGTTCATCGCGTTGCACCGCCAGGCGCAGCTCGGCTTCGAGGGCGGCGCGCAGCATCATGGTCTGCTGGACCGCGGTGTCGAAGAAGCGCAGCGTGTTGCGTCCGCCCGCCTTGGCCTGGTACATCGCCTGGTCGGCGCGCTTGAGCAGTTCGTCGACCGTGTCGTGGTGATCGTTGAACAGCGCCACGCCGAGGCTGGCGCTGCAGTGCACGAACTCGCCGCTCATCAGGTACGGCAGATTGAGCGCGGCGAGGATCTTCTCGGCGACGCTGCGCGCATGCGAGGCGGCCTCGTCGGTGGCGGTGCTGAGGTCGGCGCCGAGCATCACCACGAACTCGTCGCCGCCGATGCGGGCGACGGTGTCGCCCTCGCGCACGCAGCCGCTCAGGCGCTGCGCGACGTTCTGCAGCAGCAGGTCGCCCTTGTCGTGGCCGCGGGTGTCGTTGATGTCCTTGAAGTGGTCGAGGTCGATGAAGAGCAGCGCGCCCTCGCGCTGCGAGCGCGCGCTGATGGCCATCGCCTGGTTCAGCCGATCTTTCAGCAGGCGCCGGTTGGGCAGGCCGGTCAGCGGGTCGTAGAAGGCCAGCTGGGCGATCTCTTCCTCGCGCGCCTTGCGCTGCGAGATGTCGAGCATGGTGCCGACGTAGCGCGTCACGGTGCGGTGCTCGTCCTGCACGGCGGTGATGGTGAGCCACTCGGCATACACCTCGCCGCACTTGCGCCGGTTCCAGACCTCGCCCTGCCAGGTGCCGGTGCGCTGCAGGCTGTCCCACATGGCAGCGTAGAAGGCCGGGTCGTGCCGGCCCGAGTGCAGCAGCCTGGCGGTCTGGCCGATCGCTTCGGCGGCGCTGTAGCCGGTCATCTGCGTGAAGGCCTTGTTGACGCGCTCGATCACGCCGTGCGCGTCGGTGATCATCATGCCTTCCTGGGCCTCGAACGCGGTGGCGGCCAGGCGCAGTTCCGACTCGGCGTGCTTGCGCTCGCTGATGTCGGTGAGCGCGATGCGCAGCAGCGGCGCGTCGTGGTTCGCGCGGGCCATCAGGCCGTCGAGCTGGGCGTGGATGCTGCGCCCGCCCGCGCCCTGCACCAGCAGTTCGATGCGGCCGGGTTCGCCGCGCCGCGACAGGCTCAGGGCGTGGCGATGCCAGCGGTCGCGGTCGACCGGCGCGATGTAGCGCTCGAAGCGCCGCCCCACCAGCTTGGCGCGGGCTTCGCCCAGCAGGTCGGCGCCGGTCAGGTTGGCCTCGGTGATCAGGCCGTTGGTGTCGAGCGTGAAATAGCCCACCGGCGCAAAGTCGTACAGGTCGATGTAGCGGTCGCGCGCCGTCTCCAGCGCGATCTGGGCGCGGCGCAGCTCGTCGTTCTGCATCTCGAGCTCGATGCGGTGCACCTGCAGCTCGTGGGCCATCGCTTCGGCGCGGCGTTCGGCCTCGGTCGCGACGGGCGTCGCGGCAGCGGCAGCGGCCGGCAGGTCCGGGCCCTGGCGCGACGCACCCGGCTGCGAGCGCACGCGCCGGCTCATGTGCCGGCCTCCGTGTCGGTGATGCGCTCGACGACCACCAGCACCAGCTTGCCCATGCCGGCGTTCTCCAGCACCCGGCGGGCGCTGAGCTGGAGCTGCCGCGATCCGAGGCCGGCGAAATCGTGCAGCACCCGGCGGTGTTCGAAGCTGTGCTCGCGCGGCAGGATCACTTCGAGCAGTTCGTGCATCGCCGGGAAATCCCACTGCCGGTCGCCGAACTCGAAGATGCCGTGCCCCAGCGTGTCCGGTGCCGTCACGCCGAAGGCCTCGCAGAACGCCTGGTTGGCCGAGATCACGTTCAGGCCGGCATCGAGCACGACGAGCGGCTCGCGCACCGCGTCGACCACCGCTTCGGCCAGCTCGCGCGCCTGGCGCGAGGCGATCGCCTGCACGCGCTCGGTGACGTCGGCAAAGGTCAGCACCACGCCGTCGATCACGTTGTCGACCGTGCGGTAGGGCTGGATGCGCGCCAGGTACCAGACGCCGCCGGCGGTGCCGACCTCGCGCTCGATCGGCACCAGCGTGTCGAGCACGGTCTGCGCGTCGGCCAGCAGGTCGACGCCCTGCAGCTCGCTGCGGATGTCGGCGAGGTGGCGGCCGACGTCCATGCCGGCGAGCCGGTAGACGCGGGTCGCGTCGCGCGTGAAGCGCCGGATCAGCAGGTGGCGGTCGAGGAAGATCGTGCCGACGCGGATGTTGTCGAGCAGGTTCTTCATGTCGTCCTGCATGTTGGCCATCTGCTCGATCTTGATCTGCAGCTCGCTGTTGACCGTCACCAGTTCCTCGTTGACGGACTGCAGTTCTTCCTTCGAGGTCTCGAGCTCCTCGTTGGTGGATTGCAGTTCCTCGTTGGTCGACTGCAGCTCCTCGTTGGTCGACTTGAGCTCTTCGTTCGAGGCCTGCTGCTCCTCCAGCATGGCGGTCATGCTTTCCTTGGCGTGCGTCAGCTCGCGTTCGAGGGCGGCGATGCGCCGGGCCTCTTCGGACACCTTGCTGCGCGACTTGCGTGTGGTGGCCGGAAGGGTCGCCGGTGCGCGTTCCTGGAAGCTCACCAGCAGCATGCTCTGGCGGCCTTCGGGGTCGTGCATCGGCCGCACGCTGAGGTTGAGCGGCTGTTCGTCGCGATCGGTCTTGACGCTGAGTTCGCGGTTGTGCGTCGCCAGGCCCTGGCCGGCGGCGAGCCCGATGGCCTCGCGCAGTTCGAGCTGCAGGCCGTCGCGGGCCATGTCGACCACGTTGTGCGACGGATGACCCGGTGCCGGGCGCAGGAACTTGCCGGTCTCGCCATGCACGTACAGCACGTTGCCCTGCAGGTCGGTCACCACCGCCGCCGGTGCGAACGACTGCAGCAGCGTGCGGCGGGCGAGGTCGGCGATCTGCGGCTCGCGGGCGACCGGGCGCGTGTCGGGTGAGGGGCGGCTGGCGCCGTCGGCCGCCCACGACAGGCCGCTGCCGAGCACCGCGCGGGTCGAAGCCACGGTCGGGCGGGCGCGGTAGATCTTCCACTTGCGGCTGATCGGCTCGAACAGCTCGGTGTGGTTGCCCACGCTCTCGGACGGCGACAGGAGCAGCACGCCGCCGGGCTTGAGCGCGTAGTGGAAGGCCGGGACCAGGCGGTTCTGCAGCTCCGGCTCGAGGTAGATCATCAGGTTGCGGCAGGCCAGCAGGTCGAGCCGCGTGAAGGGCGGATCCTTGATCACGCTCTGCACAGCGAACACCACCATCTCGCGGATCTCCTTCTTGATCCGGTAGCCGCTGTCCTCCTTGGCGAAGAAGCGCCGCAGCCGCTCGGGCGAGACGTGATGCGCCGCCCGATCGTGCTGACCTTGTACTGCGAGAAGTCGTGTCCGGTGCTCGAGCGCAGCAGCATCAGGATCTTCACCAGCCCGTTCGCCGCGGTGGGGATGGGTGCGCTGACGGCCTGTCGGATCGCCAGCGGCCGGGTGCCGTCGCGCAGGGCCTGCGGCATCTGGTCGGGCGGCAGCACGCGGGTGGCATGACCGGCCTTGATCGCGCTGCTGGGCATGCCGTCGTACCTGGCGGTGGCCGGCTCCTGCACCAGGCACAGGCCGCCGGCGCCGAAGATGGCGCGCAAGCCCAGCGTGCCGTCGGTGCCGGTGCCCGACAGGATGATGCCGACCGCGTCGGCGCCGTGGTCGTCGGCCAGCGAGCGCAGGAAGGCGTCGATCGGCATGCGCTGGCCGTGCGGCTCGGCCGGCACGCTCAGCTGCAGCGCGCCGTGGAAGATCACCATGTCGCGGTTCGGCGGGATCACGTGCACGCGGTTGGGCGCAACGGCCATCTGGTCCTGCGCCTCGACCACCGGCATCGTGGTGCTGCGCTGCAGGATCTCGGCCAGGATGCTGGCGTGGCTGGGGTCGAGGTGCTGCACCAGCACGAAGGCCATGCCGCTGTCGGCGGGCATCTGGCGGAAGAACTGCTCGAAGGCCTCCAGCCCGCCGGCCGACGCGCCCAGCCCGACGATCGGGAAACGGCTGTCGGGCACGGTTTCGCCCGCCTTGGCGCCCTGTCGATCCGGCGCCTTGCCGGTCGCCGGCGGGGCCGGACTTTTTCTAGCGGCCACGTGGATCGCCTTTCAACTGCTTCCTCAGGCGGTTGCTCACGGCCTGATCCTCCCCGGGCTTGATGCGGTTCTTGTCGACGGCCGTGCGCACGCGGGATCGCACGGTGCAGGTCAGGAGCTATGTTCTTGTGTGCCGAACTTCGTGCCGATTGTCACCGTTGCGGCCGCAGGTCGACATCCGGGTCATCGCGCGTGAGGTGCACATGCGGGCCGGGCTTGCGCATGCTCAATCGTCAGCGGCCGACCCCCGCGCTGGCGCGCTGGGTGGCGTCGTCGGCCGCCGCGCTGCAGGCGTCGTTGTCGACCAGCGGCTTGAGCATCGGCACCAGCGACTTCAGCAGCTGCGTGGGCAGCGCGCTGGTGAACTTGTACTTCTCGGCATGGGGCGCGTGGGCGTAGACCATCACGGTGCCGAAATAGCGCTCGCCGATCAGGAACACGAAGGTCGCCGTGCGGTTGACCACCCGGGTCGAGATCAGCTGCCCGCGCGGGCCGTAGACGTCGTAGCGGTGGTCGCCGGTGCCGGTCTTGCCGCCGATCTCGACCGCGCTGCCGTCGCTGCGCACCAGCGAGCCGCGCAGCCGCCCGGCGGTGCCGCTGGCGACCACGTCGGTGAGGGCGCGCCGCACGGTCAGCGTGACTTCGGCGGGCAGCACCCGCTCGCCGGCACCGGCCCGGCGCGTCAGGTGGGTTTCATAGGGCGTGTCGGTGGCGAAGGCGAGCGACTCGATGCGCGAGGCCGGCAGCCGCATGCCCTGGTTGACGATGATGCCCATCAGCTCGGCCAGCGCCGCCGGCCGGTCGCCCGAGGCGCCGAGCGCGGTGGCGTACGACGGCGTGAGCGATCCGAACGGATAGCCCAGGCGCTGCCAGCTGCGCTGGATCGTGGCGAAGGCCTCGAACTCGAGCAGCTGGCGGATGCGCACGTCCTGCGCCTGCTTGTGGCGGGTGCGGAAGATCCAGCCGTAGACCCGCTGGCGCTCGTCCTTGCTGGCGGCCAGCACGGCCGGCAGGCGCGCGCCGGGGTTCTGGCGCAGGTGGCCGACCAGCCAGAGCTCGAGCGGGTGGATGCCGGCCACGTAGCCCTGGTCCTCCAGGCTCATGTTCTGCGCCCCGTACTTGTCGAGCAGCGACTGCACCGCCGCCGGCGTGAGCCGGGTGCCGGGCAGGCGCCGGGCCAGGAAGGCCCCCAGCGCGTCGACCCCGGACGTCGGCTCGAGCACGCCGAACACGGCCGCCAGTCGCGGCGGCGTGGCGCGCAGGTCGCGCAGCAGCAGGTCTTCGGCCTGCTCGCGGGTCAGGCCGCGGTACTTGGTGTGGAACGAGGTCAGGAACTGGCTGCCCTCGCGGTCGGCAAAACGCGCCAGGTATTCGCGCCGGGCCGGATCGGCGGGGTTGCTCAGCAAGGCGGCGCCGGGCGACTGCGCCAGCACGTGGCGCACCACGTCGCGCATGATCCGGATGAACGGCAGGTTGACCGAGCGGCGGAACGATTCGCGCACCGTGAGCACCCGGAAGTTGTCCTCCGGGTCGAAGTTGACGAAGGTGTGCACGCCACCGCCGGTGAAGAAGCTTTCGCCGGGGTCGGCCGAATAGGTGCGCAGCATGGCCGCCTCGAGCATCGCCGGCAGGCTCTTGTCGGCGGCGCCCAGCAGGTGGTTGCGGGCCCAGCGCGCCAGGTTGTCGTTGTCGACCGGCTTCAGCGCCAGCAGCGCCGTGCGGTCGAGCCCGCTCCAGCGTTCGTGCAGCTGCGCCACCAGTTCGAGGTAGCTGACCAGCGTGCGCAGCTTGGCGGTCGAGCCGAGGTCGAGGCGGGCGCCTTCGTTGATGTCGAAGGGCTGGTCGACGTTGTCGGTCTGCGCGCGCAGCAGGTTGGCGCGTTCGCCGCGCTCGTAGAGCGTGAAGCTGAACTGCAGCTTGCTCGGGTCGTCGCCCGGCTTGAGCAGGTGGTGGCCGTACAGCCCGGCGGCGCGGGCGGCCTCGGGCTCGCGCAGGCTGACCAGGGTGCGCGTCAGCGCCTGCTGGGTCGCGCCGTCGAGCGTGCTGTCGACGCTGAGGTCGAGCCGGTCGAGGTCGTAGGCGCGTGGCACGCCCAGCAGGTTCGACAGCCGGCTGCGCAGCGCCGTGCTGGCCTTGCGTTCGGTGAACGGTGCCATCGTCTCGCGTGGCGGATTGGGCAGCCGCTTCAGGGGTGCGGCCAGCGCCGCGTCACGCAGCGCGGCGGGGATCACGCCGGCCTCGGCCATCACGCGCAGGTAGCTGTTGGTCAGGTCGGCCAGCGAGCCGTCGCTGCCCGCGCCCAGGTAATGCGAGGGCCGGCGCTGCGCCACCATCAGCGACAGCGCCTGCTTGAACGCGGCGGCCTTGCGCTGGCGCTGCTCGAAGGCGCCGGGCCCGGCCGGGTCGTCGGCCTGGCTCAGCAGTGCGGTGACTTCGTCGAAATCACGCCCGTACCAGGCCCACAGGCCGTCGCCCATGCCGTTGACCTCGCCGAAGCCCGGACGCGCCGCCAGCGGCACGGTGTTGAGGTAGTTGACGACGATCTGGCGCCGCCGCGGCAGGGTGTTCTCGCCGTCGAGGTAGGCGCGCAGCGAGGCCGACGCCATCTGCCGCAGCTTCTCGGCCGCCGAGTCGGTGCGGCCGTCGGGCGAGTGGCGGTATTTCTCGAGCTGCGTGGCCAGCGTGCTGCCGCCGGGTGTGCGGTGGTCGTCGCCCACCAGGCGCAGCGCCTGCTCGCCCACCGCCTTGCCGAGCCGGGCCCATTCGACGGCCGGGTTCAGGGTCGGCCGGTCGGCATCGAGCAGCTCGCGGTTCTCGATGAACAGCAGCGACGCCACCAGCAGCGGCGGCACGGCGTCGAAGCCCTCGAAGACCCGCTTCGGGTAGCGCGCGCTGTAGAGCGGCGCGTTGCGGCAGTCGCGCAGCGTCAGCCCGGCCTGGTCCTTCTCGGCGTAGATGGTGAACAGGCCCTGATCGCGCAGCGCGATCTGGCGTGCCGACATGCGGGCCTGCGCCGTGACGTCGAACTGCTGCGCCGACAGGCGCTCGATCAGGCCGGGCAGCTGGTGGTAGCCCAGCCGCGCGTCGTAGGGGCCGTCGCCGGGGTAGCGGATCGCGTCGCTGGGCCCGAGCTCGAGCG